>DASTOJ010000084.1:0-8959 GCA_035762565.1 Candidatus Methylomirabilota bacterium
ATCGGCGCCGTTCCACAGGATGGCCATGGCGCGGGCCCATCGCCTGGCCGCCGGAAGGTCGCCGAGGGTGAAGGCCACATCCGCGCGAGTCCACGGCGACAGGCGCGTCATCGGAGGCGCGGCGGGGGGCAACGGCCGCCCGGCGCTCACCAGATCCGCGAGACTCATTGGCGCGCGGGCGAAGCGCTCTGGTCCGCTCCGGCCGTCCGCGCCGGACGCTGGGCGACCGCCACGATGACGAAGCAGGCGAGCCCGGCGGCGTCCCCGACGACACCCGGGAAGATCAGCAAGAGGGCGCCCGCCAGCAGCAGCGCGCGCTCCCAGGGGCGCGTGGGCGCACGGAGGTAACCGATCAGGCCGGCCCCCAGCATCACGATCCCCAGCGTGGCCGCCAGCGTGCGCCAGGCGATGTGCGGCACCGAGGCGTCGATCAGCAGCAGGGCCGGGTCGTAAGCGAACGAGAACGGGATGATGAAACCCGAGAGGGCCAGCAGCATGCCCGTCCACTGGGTCTTCCACACGTCGGAGCCCGCGATGGACGAGGTCGCGTAGGTGGAGATCGCGGTGGGCGGGGTGAGGTCGGCCAGGATGCCGAAGTAGAAGACGAACATGTGGGCGACCAGCGCCGGCAGGCCGAGCGCGACCAGCGCCGGCGCCGCCATGATCGAGGTGATGATGTAGGTGGCCGAGGTCGGCAGCCCCGTGCCGAGCACGAGCGCGGCGACCATGGTGAGCACGAGGGTGAGCAGCAGGCTGCCCCCGGCCAGCCCCACGATCCCGGTCGCGAGCTTCAGCCCCAGGCCCGTCGTGCTGACGACGCCGACCACGATGCCGACGGTGGCGCACGCCAGCGCCACCGGCATGGCCGCCTGCGCACTGTCGGAGAGGACCGCCAGCAGCCGGGCCGGACCGATCCGTGTATCGCGACGCACCCACGACATCGCGAGCGCAGCCACCAACCCCCAGAAGCCGGCGAACATCGGCGAGCGACCCTCGACCAGGAACCAGACCAGCACGGCGGGCCCCAGCAGCAGATGCGCGTCGCGGCGCAGGACGGCGCCCAGCCGCGGCAGCGCGCTGCGCTCGAGGACCGGCAGCCCCTGCCGCGCCGCCTCGAAGTGGACCATGACCCCCACGGCGATGAAATAGAGGACGCCGGGAATCGCCGCCGCGACGGCCACCTTCGCGTACGAGATCTGCAGCGTCTCGGCCATGATGAAGGCGGCGGCGCCCATCACGGGGGGAATGAGCTGGCCGCCCATCGAGGCGCACGCCTCGACGCCGGCGGCGAACTCCGGTCGATAGCCGGCGCGCTTCATCAGCGGGATCGTGAAGGCCCCCGTGGTCACGGCGTTGGCGATGGCGCTGCCGTTGACGGTCCCGAACAGGCCGCTGGAGATGACCGCGACCTTCCCCGCCCCGCCCCGGGTGGCGCCGGCGACCCCGAGGGCGCCGTCGGTGAAGAAGCGCAGCAGCCCGCCGTAGGACATCACACTGCCGAAGACGACGAACAGGAAGATGAACGTGGCCGACACGAGCGTGGGGATCCCGAAGATCCCCTGGGTCGTCATGGTCTGCTGGTCGACGAGCTTGACGAACGTCTCGCCGCCGTGGCCGACGAAGCCGGGCAGCCAGGGCCCGGCGAACGCGTACGCGACGAAGACCAGGGCCAGGACGACCAGCGCGGAGCCGATGTGCCGCCGCGACGCTTCGAGGAGCAGCACGGTGAAGAGCACGCCGACGACGACGTCCACGCGCTCGGGGTCGTCCACCATGGCCATGCGCGTGGCCAGCCGCTCGTTGTGCTGGACGTAGTGGGCGGCGCACGCCAGGGCCAGCAGGGCCAGCGTGCCGTCCAGCCAGCGCCGGGGCCGCCGCGCCGCGAGCCGCGCGGCGGCCTCCGGCGAGTCGGGAGTCGGCTGCGTCAGGAACCCGAGCGCGACGGCGAACGCAACGTGCACCGGGAGCTGGATCAGCAGGTCGTAGAGACCGGCGTAGGCGGTGTAGACCTGGAAGAGCGACCACGCGATCGCCAGCCAGGCGCGCGGCGAGTGGAGGTCAGGCACGGTGGACCACCTCGCCGCCGACCATCGTGAGCCGGGCCGTCTGTCCGATCAGGTCTTCGAGCGGCGCCGTGAGCGGATCGTGCTCGAGCACGGTGAGATCGGCCTTCCACCCCGGCGCCAGGCGGCCGCGGTCACCCTCCGCGAAGGTCACTGCGGCGCCGCCGGCGGTGAGCGCGGCCAGGGCCTGGGCGCGCGTGAGCCGCTCGCGCTCGCCGACCACGACGCCCGTCCGCATGTCGCGGCGGGCCACCACGGCCGCGAAGGCGACCCACGGGTCGGCGGGCTTGTTGTCGGTGGCGACGCCGAACGGGATGCGGTGGCGGGCCAGGCTCCGGTGCGGCAGGAGCTGATCGGCGGCGCCTCCGAGCCGGGCGACCTCGTCGCCGGCCGAGCGGTAGAGATAGGAGATCGGGTTGGTCGTGGCCACGGCGCCGAGGCGGCGGATGCGGACCATCTGCTCCGGCGTGGCTGCGTTCAGGTGAACGAGGACCCAGCGCAGCTCGCGGATGGGATGGCGCTTCGCCACCTCCTCCCACACGTCGAGCACCTCGGGCAGGCACCGCGTCACCAGCGTGTTGACCCGCACGCCGTGGCGCGCGGCCAGTTCCGCCTGCTCGCGGTAGGCGGCGGGATCGTTGGCGCTCTCCACGAACCCGGCCCAGCCCGTGTAGGGCTGGCTCGCGTGCAGCGTGCGCGCCACCGCCGGGTCGCCGCCGTAGTGCAGGCAGATCCCGGCCACGCGCAGGCGCTCGTCGCCGAGCCCGCGGCCGCCCGCCCAGGCCGCCAGGGCCGGGATCGCCGCGCCGGCGCCGGCCGCCTCCCAGGTCGGGCTCACGGCGAGGCTGCAACGGAGCTTGAGCTCGTCGCGCGCGTGGCACTCGCGGTAGACGCGGAGCACCTCGGGGGCCACGCCGTGGCCCTCGTAGACCGCGGTGACGCCGCGCGCCGCGTAACGCCGCTGCGACTCGCGCAGCGCCCGTAACCGGTCGTCGTGCGTGAACCGCGGCACCGCTCGCAGCAGCGTGAACTCGAGCACCTGGATGGCGTTGTGCTCGACGAACACGCCCGTGGGCTGGCCGGCGGCGTCCTTCAGGATCTCGATGCCCTTCGGCGGCGTGGTCTCCCGGGTCACCCCCGCCGTCGCGAGGGCCCGGCTGTTGGCCACCGAGTAGACCGGGGGACGGTTCCAGTAGCCCCAGATGCCACGGATGTAGACCGGATGCTCGGGCGCCGCGGCGTCGAGATCGGCCCGGGTCGGCCAGCGCTTCTCGGCGAGCCCGCCCGGGGCGTCCTGGTAGAAGGGCGGCGTCCCGATCGGCATCGTGACGATCCACTCGCCCGGCTTGCGGTCGGCGGCAAGCGCCCGGATCAGGCGCTGGATGTCGGCGACCGAGCGGCAGCGGGCCAGCGAGGGGTGGATCAGCTTGAGCCCCTCACGGTCGAGGTGGGCGTGGGCGTCGACGAGGCCGGGGACGACCGTGGCGCCCTCGAGGTCGATCACGCGCGTGTGGCGGTCGCGCCACCGCCGGACGTCGGCCCGCTCACCGGCGGCCACGATCCGCCCGGCGGCGACCGCGAGCGCGGTCGCCGTCGGGCGACGGGGATCGAGGGTCAGGATCCGACCGTTGACGAGGACGACGCCCGCGGCTATTTCATCCACCCCTTCTCGCGGTACGCCCGCTCGGCGCCCGGGTGCAGGGGGATGCCGACCTTCTCGGGCTGCCAGGCCGTCCTCGGCTCGAACTCGACGAGCCCGCCGTGGCCGCGCACCAGCGCGTCCTTGTTCTCCACGATCGTCTTCGTCACCGTGTAGGCGATCGGCTCGGGCAGGTCCTTGTTGGTGATCAGCACCGTCGGGAAGCCCACCGTGCTCACCGGCTTCGACTGGTTCTTGAACGTGTCGGGCGGCATGGTGGCGGGGGCGTAGCCGAGCGGCAGCAGCGCCTTGGTGGTGTCGGCGTCGAGGCCGAGGAACTCGACGTCCACGGACGAGACGATCTCGCTGACCGAGGGATGCTTGGGCGTCACCACCGCGAAGAGGATGTCGGCGCGGCCGTCCTTGAAGGCGTCGATGATGACGTTGTAGCCGACGTGCTGGGTGGAGCCGCCGAAGCCCTTGATGTCGTTGTAGCTCAGGCCGGCGGCCCGCAGCAGCTGGCGTCCGGCGAACTCGCCCAGGGCGCCGACGGGCTGCGTGTACACCCGGGCCGGCAGCTTCCGGTCACGGATGTCGCGCACGGAGGCGATGCCCAGCTTCTTGGTGGCGACGGCGACCAGATAGTAGGTGTCGAGGCCCCCGACGAGCGCCCGGATGTTCTCGAGCTTCTCGGTGTACGCCTCCCTGCCCTCGTGGGCCCACCGGTTGGTCACCGTGAACGCCAGGCCGAGCGGCGTCTCGTTCTTCGCCACCAGCCGCGGGTTGCCGACTCCACCCGCGCGGGGCTTGACGTCGATGTTCGAGCCGGCCGGCAGCGTCTTGCGCAGCAGCTCGGCCATGGTGGCCCCGTAGACGTACCACGCGCTGCCGGTGTCCAGCGTGGCGAATGCGAGGTTGACCGGCGCCGGCGACTGCGCCGCCACCGCCGACACGCCGACCGCCACCACGAGCATGACTGCGAGCAGGATTCTCATCGATCTCTCCTTCTGAGCCGGTCCTTACGCGAGCGCGAGCCGGGCGCCCCAGGTGCGGTCGAGGCCGAGCGGTGCTGGATGGGCGGCGCCCGTCAGCGTGGCCGCGTAGGGCGAGGCGCCGCGCGCCGCCAGCCAGGCGCGGATGGCGCCGGCGCCGGTCGGCGCCAGGAACTCGAACGTGTGGGGCCCGATGCCGAAGCGGACGCCGGCCGCCCCCAGCTCGGGGCTGGCGATCTCGGCTCCGGTCGAGCCCAGGGCCTCCGCGTACCACACGCGGACGGCGGCGAGGTCGTCGACGGCCACGGTGACGCGGCCGATGCCCGTGACCCCGTTGGCGTGGACGTGCTCGCGCGGCACGCGCTCGTCGCGGGGCGTCTCGTCGGCGATGAGGAACGGTGCCACGCCCTGGTGGCCGCCGCGGGCCACCGCGAAGACCCAGCGCACCTCGACGCCGTCCGGCCGCCGGCGCGTGCGTCCCTGCAGCTCGCCCATGGCCGCGCCGGCCCGCCGCAGCACGGCCGCGTCCCCGGCGATGTCGTCGGTCCGCAGGCAGAAGTCGACGAGGCCGCCGCCCCGCTGCAGCGGCTCCCACCAGCGGTGGTCGGGGCGCGGCTCGTGGAAGCCGATCAGCTCCAGGTAGGCGCCGTCGCGGAAGGCGATCAGGGCGTTGTCGGTGCCGATGCCCGGGTGGCGCCCGCCGGCCACCACGGTGAAGCCGAGGTCGCGGTAGGTCTTGATCGCCGCGTCGAGGGCGGGGACGGCGACGACGAGATGGTCGATCCCCTGTAGCATCACCGACCTCCCAGCGCCGGCGCTACCTCGCCCAGGAACCGCGCGAGCTGCCCGCGCTGGTCCCAGGACGCCAGGCGTAGCGCCATGTGGCCGAGGCCCGCCGCGAAGTACCCGCGCAGCTGCTCGGCGCACTCCTTGGGGCCGCCGGCGACCGTCCACTGCTCCACGAACCCGGCGCTGAACTTCGCCGTGTAGTACGCGTCGAGGAAGGTCTTGGTCTCGGCCAGCGCGGCGGCCCGATCCTCGTTGATGTTGATGTTGTGGTAGAGCGCCGAGCCCAGGCGCGCCGGATCGCGCCCCTCCTCGCGGGCCATCGCCCGGATCCGGCCGAGCTGCTCGGCGAACTCCGAGGGCGACAGCTTGTTGGTCATCCAGCCGTCGGCGTGGCGGGCGACGCGGCGGAGGCCGCGCTCGACGGCGGCGGCGGAGGCGCTGGCCCCGCCCTTCCAGGTGAGCCCGGTCGGGTTCGAGGCGATCCAGATGGGACACGGGTTCTGGACCGGGCGCGGCTCCAGCGTGATGTGCTCGAAGCGATAGAAACGCCCGGTGTGGCTCGCATCCTTCCGTCCGAACAGGGCGCGCAGGATCGCGATGCCCTCCTCCAGTCGCTCGACGCGCTCGCCGGAGGCGATGCCCATCACCGCGTGCTCGGCGGCCTGGGCGGCGTTGGCGCTGTCGGGCCCGCCGAGGCAGACGGCCAGCCACGCACGCCCGCCGGAGAGCACGTCGAGGCTCGCCCACTGCTGGGCGAACAGCACGGGGTGGCGGTGCACGAACGTGGCCAGGCAACCGACGGCCAGCCGCACGCGCTCGGTGACGCCGGCCAGCGCCGACAGCAGGGTGACCGACTCCAGCCGCGGCTTGGCCAGCAGGCTGTCGCCGACCCAGACGGCGTCGAAGACGCCCGAGCGCTCGGCCTCCACGGCGATGTCGAGCAGGTCGCGAGCCTTGACGGCGCCGAGCACCACCGCGCGGTTGGCCAGGATGAGGCCGAACGATCCGTCCATCTATCTCCCCTGGTACCTGGGTGGCCGCTTGTCGAGGAACGAGCGGACGCCTTCCTCGTAGTCGTGCGTCGAGCGCAGCCAGGCGTAGGCCTTGCGCTCCAGCTCCAGCGCCGTGTCGAGCGGGGCGTCGGCACCCCGGTCGAGCACCATCTTGAGCGTCCGCAGCGCCAGCGGCGCCTTGTCGGCCAGCTCGGTCGCGAGCGCGCCCACGGCCGCGTCGAGCCCGTCGTCGGCCACCGCCTGCGTGATCAGCCCCCAGGCCTCGGCGCGCTCGGCCGGGATGCGCTGGCCCGTCAGCATGAACAGCTTGGCCCGCGTCATGCCGATCAGCCGCAGCGCGCGCTGGGTGCCGCCGCTGCCCGGGATCATGCCGAGCCGCACCTCGGGGAACGCGAACTCCGAGCGCCGCGTGGCGATGCGGAAGTCGCACGCCACCGCCAGCTCCAGGCCGGCCCCCATCGTATACCCGTCGATGGCCGCGATGACGGGCTTGCGGCAGCGCTCGGCCGCGGTCAGCGTGTCGCCCCACAGCTCGAGGTCGGCCGGCGCCAGCGTGAGGAACTCCGCCACGTCGCCGCCGGCGCTGAACGCCTTGCCGCCGGCGCCCCGGATCACGATCACCCGCACGCCGCCGTCGCCGTCGAGGTCCCGGAAGATCCCGGGGAACTCGTCGCGCATCGCCACCGTCAGCGTGTTCATCTTGGGCTGGCGGTCGATCCACAGCGTCACGACCGGCCCCTGTCGCTCCACCCGTAGAAACTCGCTCATGTCGTGGTCTCCGAGGAGCGGCCGTCGCGCAGCAGGCGGCGCAGGATCTTGCCGGAGGCGGTCTTGGGGATCTCGTCGACGAAGACGACGCGACGCGGCCGCTTGAACGCGGCCAGCGCCCCGCCGGTCCGGCAGTGGGCGTCGAGCGCCTCGGCGGTGAGCGCGCGGTCGGCCGCCACGACGAACGCCACCACCCGCTGCCCCCAGCGCTCGTCGGGCTCGCCGATCACCGCGACGTCGCGTACCTGGGGATGGCGGGCCAGCACCTCCTCCACCTCCACCGGATGGATGTTCTCGCCGCCGCTGACGATCATGTCGTCCACGCGCCCGGCCACGTGCAGCTCGCCGTCGCCGTCCAGATAGCCCATGTCCCCGGTGAAGTACCAGCCCTCCCGCAGCGCCCGCGCGTCGGCGTCCGGCCGGTTCCAGTAGCCGGCGAACGCCTCGTCGGAGGCGAGGCTGGCGATGATCTCACCCTTCTCGCCCGGCGGCACGATCTCGTCGGCCCCCACCCGCCGCTCGGTGGAGGCGGCGACCACGCGCAGCGCGGAGTGCACCCCCGGCCGTCCCGCGCAGCCGGGCTTGTCGTGCACGTCGGGCCGCACGGAGAAGGTGTAGATCTCCGTCGAGCCGTAGTGTTTGACGAACACCCGGGGCTCGAACGCCTTCACGCACGCCTCCGCGAGCGACGCCGGCATGGGCGCCCCCGCGTAGGCCAGCTTGCTCACCGACTCGACCGCGGACCGCGCGCACTCCGGCGCGTGCACGAGATCGTAGAACAGCGTCGGGATGAGGTACAGCGCCGTGATCCGCTCCGCGTGGATCAGCCGCAGCGCCGACGACGCGTTCCACTCCGGCTGGCACACGAAGCAGCCGTTGACTGCCGCCATGCCGGTGAGCGCGTGAATGCCCATCGTGTGGTAGAGCGGCATGACCCCGAGCGTCCGCTCGCCCCACGCGTAGCCGCACTGCAGCGCCTGGGCGAGCGCGCCGGCGTAGTGGTTGCGATGGGTGCGGGGCACGCCCTTGGGACGCCCGGTCGTGCCCGAGGTGTACAGGAGCAGCGAGAGATCACCCTCCGCGGGGCCGCCGCCCGTCGCCGGGGTGGGCGCTTCGCGCGTGGGGGCCTCGGACGTGAGGTCATCGCCGGTCAGATCGGCGAAGGGCAGCGCGCCACGAGGGGCGCGGGCGGCGTCGCCGACGAAGACCAGGCGCTGCTCTCCCACCGGTCCGGCGGCGCCGGCCAGCGCGGCGGCAGTGTCGGCCTCGCACAGGACGACGCGCGCCCCGGAATCGCGCACCACGTAGTCCATCTCCCCGGCGGCGAAGCGGAAGTTCGCGGCCCACGCCGAGGCGCTGGAAGCCCGCGCCGAGCGCCAGCGCGCGCCTGTGGAGCTCGGCGTAGGTGAGCCGGCGCGCGCCGTCGACGACGGCCTCGGCGTCCGGCCACCGCAGGGCGGCCAGCTCCAGGAGACGGGCGAGCGTCACCGGGCCGGCCGGCCAACCGCGTGCCGGAGGCGAACCCGGTACGCGATCCAGAGGCTGGAGAAAGCCCCGACCGCGGAGAGCGACCACAAGATCTTGAGGTTGAGCATGGCCCGAAAGGCCGCCACGTCGTCGTCCCGCCCGATGAGCGACTGCCCTCCGATCGCCACGAGCGCGGCACCCACCAGGCGGGTGGCCACCGGATCGACG
>DASTOJ010000085.1:0-6323 GCA_035762565.1 Candidatus Methylomirabilota bacterium
GGGCCGGACGCGGTGAGCGCGGGCGCGCCTGCTTGGCTCGCCTGTCGCCTTAACCCGCTCCGGCCACGGCTCGCTCGGCCCCCCATCCCCCAGAGGGGGCTCGGGTGCAGTCCAGTCGAATCGGTGGCGACTCGCTCGCCGCGCCCTGCGCTCGAACGGCGACGACGGCTCGCCATGATGGCGCGCCCGCGGCTCCCACGCCTGACCCCGGCGTCACCGGATTCCACGCGAGTCATGAGCGTTGGGGCCCGTAGCGGATCTCGAGCGTGGTACAGCCGCGATCCACGCGGTAGGGGCCGTGGATCATGCCGGGCGGCCGGCAGGCGTACATCCCCGCGCTGAAGGTCTGTCGCTTGCCGAGGTCGGTCAGCTCGCCCTCCAGGATCCACACCTCTTCCCAGAAGTCGTGGGTGATCGTCTCGGTCGTCTCCACGCCGGCGGCGAAGTGCAGCAGCCGCGTCACGTCGCCGGTGTCGGCGTCGCGGCTGAGGATCTTCTGCCGCACGCCGGGACCGCCGGCGCCGCCGGTGGCCGAGCCGGCCACCGGCTCCCAGGGCAGGTCGTCGGGACGGAAGAACTCGCGCTCGGGTTTCGGCATGATCTCCCTCAGCCGCGCAGTGTCTTCATGACGTCGACGTTCTCGAGCGCACGGCGCGGCTCGCCCTCGAACAGGATCTCGCCCCGGTCGATCGCATAGAGGCGGTCGGCCACTCGTGCCGCGTTCGTCACGTTGGACTCGGCGATGAGCAGCGAGATCCCCATCTCCTTGATCCTCCGCGCGGCGTCGATGAACCGGGTGACCACGACGGGCGCCAGCCCCTCGAACGGCTCGTCGAGCAGCAGGACGGCCGGCGCCAGGGCCATGGCCCGGGCGATGGCCACCATCTTCTTCTGGCCGCCGGAGAGGTTGAGGCCGCGCCGCGCGGTCAGCGCCGCGATCTCGGGGAACAGCGCCAGGATCCGCTCGTCCACGGCGCGGGCGTCGGGGCCGGTGGGCGCCAGCCAGCGCCCGATCTGGAGGTTCTCCTCCACGCTGAGGTCGGGGAAGATCCCGGCGTCCTCCGGCGCGTAGCCGATGCCGAGCCGGGCCCGCTCGTGGGCGGGTCGCCGGGTGACGTCGGCGCCGCGGAACGCGACCCGTCCCGCGCGCACGGCCAGCAGGCCGATGGCGCTCTCGAGCGTGGTCGTCTTGCCGGCGCCGTTGCGCCCGACCAGGCAGACGGCCTCGGCCGGGCCGACCTTCAGGGAGACGCCCCGCAGCACGTGGGCCGCGCCCCGGAACGTGTCGATGCGGTTCAGCTCGAGCAGCGGCGCGCCGGGGAGGCTCATGACGGCGGCGGGCTGCCGATCAGCGTCGTCGTCACCGCCTCGTTGCGCCGGATCTCGTCGGGCGAGCCCTCGGCCAGGATGCCGCCCTGGTGCATGGCCACGATCCGGTCGGAGTAGGTGAACACGATGTCCATGTCGTGCTCGATGACCACCGCGGTGATCTGCTCCTGCCGCACCACCGAGGTCACCACGTCCATGATCGGCGCCTTCTCGCGCGTGCTCACGCCGCTCGTCGGCTCGTCCAGGAACAGCAGCTTCGGCCGCAGCGCATAGGCCACGGCGACGTCGAGCAGCTTCCGCTCGCCCTGGGACAGCCCGGCCGCCGCCATGCGCGCCCGCGGCTCCAGCCCGAACTGGCGGAGCACCTGCATCGCCTCGTCGGCCACGGCGCCGTCGCGGTCGGCGACCGCCCACAGGTGCCGGGTCTTGCCCTGGCGGGCGAAGATCGTCAGCGCCACGTTGTCGCGCACGCTGAGCTGGTCGAACAGGTTCACGAGCTGGAAGCTGCGCGCGATGCCGGCCTCGATCCGCTCGTGGATCGACTGGTGAGTGACGTTCTGCCCGTCGAAGACGATCGTGCCGGAGTCGGCCCCGACCAGGCCGCTGATGAGGTTCACCAGCGTCGTCTTGCCGGCACCGTTGGAGCCGATGAGCGCCAGCAGCTCGCCCGCGCGCACCGTGAAGTCCACACCGTCGACGGCGCGGTTGGCGCCGAACGCCTTGGTGAGCCGGCGGGTCTCCAGCAGGTTCACGTCAGCGCGGGCCTGCGCAGCCAGCGCACCAGCGCGTCCACGGTGCCGGCCAGCCCTTGCGGCATGGTGAGGACGAGCAGCACCAGCACGCTGCCGAGCACCAGCTGCCAGTAGATCGTGAAGCCGACCGCGTACGTCTCCAGGTAGTTGTAGGCGATCGCGCCGAGGATCGGGCCCCAGAACGTCTTGAAGCCGCCGAGGACGACGAAGAACACGATGCGGCCGGAGAATTGCCAGTACAGGATGTCGGGCGTCGTGAGCCCGTTGAGCGGCACCCACAGCGTGCCGGCCAGCCCGGTGAAGGCGCCGGAGACGACGAAGGCGATCCAGCGGTACCGGCGCACCTGCACCCCGACGAACTCGGCGCGGGTCTCGTTGTCGCGGATCGCCTGCAGCGCCTTGCCGAACGGCGAGTGGACGATGAGCCACATGACGATCACCGACACCACGAACAGGACCAGCACGTAGTAGTAGTAGCGGTAGGCGAGGAAGTCCATCTTGTCGCTGGTGGGCGCCAGGCTGCCGACGAGCAGCGTCGGCGTCGGCACCCGCAGCCCGTCGGTGCCGCCCGTCACCCAGAAGAGCTTGAGGGCCAGGCTCCACAGCACCTGCGACAGCGCCAGGGTGAGGATGCTGAAGAAGATCCGGGTGTAGCGCACGCACACCAGGCCGAAGAGCCCCGCCACCAGCACCGAGCCGAGGATGCCGGCGACGACGAACGCTTCCATCGAGGTCCAGCCGAGGTATTTCACCAGCATGGCGACCACGTACGCGCCCATGCCGAAGTAGGCCGAGTGGCCGAACGACAGCAGGCCCGTGTAGCCGAGCAGCAGATTGAATCCCAGCGCGGCGATGGCGAACACGAGGCCGTAGCACACCGTGATCGTCTGGAAGGGCGCGGCCACCAGCGGCACCGCCAGCAGCACCACCGCCGCGGCCGCGGCTCCGCCCAGCTCGAGCCGGGAGAGCAGGCCGGGCCGGGCCGGGGCCGGGCTCATGCGCGCGCGAACAGTCCGGCGGGCCGGACGAACAGGACGACGGCCGCGATCAGGTAGAGGACGGCCAGCTCGACCTCGGCGAAGTAGGTGATGCCGATGGTGCGCACGAAGCCCACGATGAGCGCGCCCACCAGCGCGCCCTCCAGGCTGCCGAGGCCGCCGATGACGACGACCACGAAAGCCAGGATCAGCGCGTCCACGCCCATGCCGAGCACGGCGCCGGAGATGGGCATCACGACCGCCCCGCCCAGCCCGGCCATCAGGCAGCCCAGGGTGAAGGCCTGCACGTAGACCCGCTTGACGTTGATGCCGAGGGCCGAGGCCATGCGCATGTCCTGGGAGGTCGCCCGCAGCATCACGCCGAAGCGCGTGCGGTAGACGAACGCCCACAGGCACACGGCGGCCACGCCGCCGACGGCGATCACGAAGATGTTGTAGACGGGGTAGGTGACGCCGAGGATCGACATGCTGGCCAGCGCATCGGAGAGCGCGCTGGCGGTGAGCGGGTGCGGCCCCCACAGCAGGCGCATGACGTCCTCGAGGATGAGCAGCAACCCGAACGTCATCAGCAGCTGGTACTCCTCGGCCCGCTTGTAGAGCGGGCGCAGCAGGAGCGGCTCCAGGACGGCGCCCGCCGCCGCCGCCGCCAGCGCGCCGCTGAGGAGCAGGGCGAACAGCAGTGTCCAGTGCAGGCTGTCGGTTACCAGACCGATGACCCACGCCGCCACGTAGGCCCCGAAGGCGTAGAGGTTGCCGTGGGCCATGTTGACGATCCGCATGACGCCGTAGACGAGCGAGAGCCCGCAGGCGATCAGGAACAGGATCGACGCGTAGAAGAGCGAGTTGAGGATCTGGACGACGAGCGTGTCCACGGGCCGCTACCTTGCCTCAGGAGCGGTGGGCTAGTCAACGCGCATCATCTTGATCTGAGGCTCGACGTGGTTGCCGTTCAGCGAGGGCGAGACCAGGACCGTGGCCGGGCGCGGGACGTTCTGCAGCCCCACCGCGCACACGCCGGGCTCGATCGGCCGCGCCGTGCCCGCCCGCGCCACCGCGCCGCCGGGCCCCAGGACCACGAATCGGCAGGCCGGCAGCTCGGCGTCGCGCTGGCCGAAGCGGGCCGCCAGCGGCTCGGTGACGATCCTGTACTCGCGGGCGAAGCGCTCCAGCCGCTCGACCTCGATGGGCACCTCCACCCGGTCGCCCCGCACCTCGGGACGCCCGGCGAAGGCCCGGAGCGGGATCGGGTAGCGGTTCCAGGAGCCGACGCCGAGCGGATAGCTGAAGTCGCGCACCACCCGCAGCACCACGCGCTCCGGGCTGACAGCGTGGATCTGGTAGGGCCCGTTGGTGACCAGGAAGTGGCCGTGCTCGGCTGCGAAGCGCGCGAGCGCGCCCCAGCGCCGGCGCGCCTCGCGCGCGTCCACCAGGTGCCGCAGCGGGGCCGGCACGTGACCCTGCGCCTCCAGCTCTTTCAGCAACGCCGTGAGCCGGTCGCGGACCCGCGCGTCCCGGACGAGATCGAGCCAGGGCACGCGCCGGCGCGCGGCCTCCTGGGCCGAGAACGCGCCGACGCCGCGGCGCACCGCCTCCTCCATGAGCGCCAGCGCCGGCCAGGGCACCGCGCTCCACGGCGGCGCCAGGGCAGCGAGCTGCTGCGGGTCGAGACCGCCGCGCGCGAGGTAGACCTCGACGATCGGCACCTCGTACTGCATGGCGATCTGGCCAAAGCGCAGGGTCTTGGTCTCCACCCGCACCACCTTCACGCCCGCCAGGGCCTCGCGGGCCAGGGCGGTCGCGCGCTCGACGTGCCCGTCGTGGCCGGCGCCGTTGCCGGTCGCCCACGCCGCCGCGAACGCGTAAGGGTAGAGCGCGTCGGCCGCGCTCGTCCGGGTGCCGTCGTGGAATGTGGAGGTGAGAACCTGGTAGGTCACCCTGGCCTGGGCCGTCTTCCCCTCGCCCACCTTGCGCAGCACCCCGGTGCCGTGCTCGGGCCCGAGCGCGTCGCGCGGGATGGGGATCGGCCGCCCGGGCGCGTCCACCGACTCGACGCGCACGCGGTTGTCGGTCCAGCCGTTGTTGAAAGGCTCGGGGAAGAGCGCCGGGTCGCCGACCGCGGTCCAGATCAACCGGCCGGCGGCGTCGGTGAAGCCACCGACCGGGTTCCAGGCGGCGGCGGGCCGCGCGGGCAGGCCGAGCGTGAGCCAGCCGTTCCACGGGAAGTCCTTGAGCTTGACCGTGCGAACGAATATCGGTGAGCCCAGGCCGGCCTGGGCGTCGGCGGCCACGTTCTCGACGCCGGCCGAGTAGTCGTCGTTCAGCCACTCGCGCCGCACGGTGTAGCCCGCCACGACGCGCTCGCAGCCCGCCCCCAGGGCAGCCACCAGCTCGCGCTCGTGCGTGATGCGCGCCTCCAGCCGCTCGCTGCCGCCGGTCACGCGCCCCCGCGCATCGTCGACGCGGCGGCGGGTGGCGGCGTCGGCGATCGACGGCGCCAGCAGCGCCCAGGCGTGGAGCCAGCCCTCCTTGATCCAGGGCGGCCCGATCCACCCGTTGATGGCCGTGCCCTGGGCGGCCAGCAGGTCGGCGACGGCGATCTCCTCGACGACGGCGTCCCAGGCGCCGCCCGCCGGCGCGCGGCCGCCGGCCAGCGTCTCGGCCAGCCGGCCCCGCGCACGCAGGCGGAGCGCCGGCATCCCGGCCGCCGGCAGGCCTCGCACCGCCGCGATCTCGCGCTCCGCCAGATCCGCGTGATGCAGATAGTCCGAGTGGTACGGCGTGACCGGATAGGGATGCGGCCGGAAGCCCTCGACGTCGCGCGCGAGGCCGGCCACGATGCGCCGCCCCGCCGCACACCGCGTTTCGGCCGCCGCGAGCGCCTTCGACGCGGGATTGAAGGTGACGACCACCCACGATCCCAACGACTCGATCGCCTTCACTCCGCCCGGCCCCGCCTTGCCCGCAAACGGATCCCCGCCCACATACCCATGCAGCGAGTTGTCCCCAAACCTCTTCAGCGCCGCCCCCGGCGCCAATGTCTCCAAAGTGATCTCCTGCGGGTAGTACGACGGATAAAACGGCATCTCATGCCCCGCCTCCGCCAACGCGCCGAAGGCGATGGTCAACAGACCAACGACCACAAGTGCGCGACGGAAGCAGGCGGCGTGCCGCATGGTGGGTCGAGGGCGTGAGGGGGGCGGGGGCGGGTACCCGGACAAGTGCTTCATCGCAGGCCGGGTACCCG
>DASTOJ010000086.1:0-8720 GCA_035762565.1 Candidatus Methylomirabilota bacterium
GCTGGCCGGAACGTTCGACCTCGACGGCGAGCTGGCGGTGAACCCGGACGGCGGCCTGAAGTCGTTCGGCCACCCCATCGGCGCCTCGGGGCTGCGCATGCTGTTCGAGTGCTGGCTGCAGCTGCGCGGCGAGGCCGGCAAGCGCCAGATCGCCAGCGTCGGCCGCGGCCGTACGCTGGCCCTCACCCATAACCTCGGCGGCGCCCCGGGCGAGTGCGTCTCGTTCGTCGGCGTCGTCGGCTCGGAGCCCAGTGTTTGATGACGACCAGGATCATGTTCTCGCCGAGGTTTCCGAAGCCCGTGTTCGACGTCGCCGTCGAGATGACGCCGCCCGGCTTCGAGCTGGTCGCGGTGGACGCGACCGGCCCGCAGTTCCTCGAGGTGGCGCGCGAGGCCGAGTACTTCATGGGCTTCGGCCGCAACCCGCTCAGCACGGACTTCTACACCGCCGCCAAGAAGATGAAGCTGGTCCAGCTCATCAGCGCCGGCTACAACACGCTCGACCTGGAGGCGGCCCGCAAGGCCAGGGTACCGATCGCCAACAACGGCGGCGCCAACTCGGTGGCGGTGGCCGAGCACGCGGTGATGCTGATCCTGGCCACCCTCAAGAAGCTGGCCTGGCAGCACAGGAACTGCGTAGAGGGCAAGTGGCGGGTCGGCGACTTCGCCGAGACGCGGCTCTACGAGCTGGAGGGCAAGACGGTCGGCATCGTGGGGCTCGGCAACATCGGCAAGAAGGTGGCGCGCCGGCTGCACGGCTTCGACGTCAGGATCGTCTATTACGACATCGTCCGGCTGCCCGAGCACGAGGAGGACGCGCTGGGCGTGCGATTCGTGCTGCTCGACGAGCTGCTGAAGACCGCCGACGTGGTCACCCTGCACGTGCCGCTCACGTCGCTGACGAAGGACATGATCTCCGAGCGCCAGCTCGAGCTGATGAAGGCGACGGCGGTGCTGGTCAACACGTGCCGGGGCCCGGTGGTCGACGAGCGGGCGCTGCACAAGGCCCTGATCACGAAGCGCATCGCCGGCGCCGGCCTCGACGTGATGGTGGACGAGCCGCCCTCGAAGGACAACCCGCTGCTCAACGTGGACACCATCACGATCACGCCGCACACGGCGGGCCCGACCTGGGAGAACTGGCCCAAGGCCTTCCGCAACGCGTTCGACAACATCCTGCGCGTGCACGCCGGCCGCAAGCCGATGTGGGTCATCCCGGAGCTGCGCGATTCGTTCTAGTACGTGCTGACCAGCGTCCGTGCCAGCTCGATCTCGCCGGCGTGGGTGAAGCCGTGGGAGACGCAGACCTGGGCCAGCGCCCGGATGGCGGGCATCTCGCCGAGCGGCTTGATCGTCACGCTGGCGTCGAGCGCGGCCGGATCGACCTTCGCCAGGTAGTCGTCGGTCGACGCCCATACCGTGCCCATGTACTCGCGGAACAGCGCCAGGTCCTTGATGCGCAGGGCCTGGGCCTCCGCGGTGGACATGCCGGTGCCCTGGGCGACCGGAGGCAGGCCGAGCTTGTCGGCGTAGCCGCCCTCCTGCCAGACGATCGGCCGGCGGTTCTGGAGGATGTAGCGCACGACGTTGTCCTCCGTCCGCACGTAGTGCCAGACGCCCCACGCGATGTGATTGGCCTTCGGGTGCCCGGCCGGCACCTGGTGCAGCTGCTCGGGCGTGAGCCCGTCCAGCGCCTTGTCGAACGCCTTGTGCAGCCGTCCGAGCTCGCCCTTGACGAGGTCGATCGAGGTCATGCGCGTTCCTCCCGGCGTGAGATCGGTGTCGGAGTGTACCGCGAACTACGGCTCCAGGCTCGCGCAGTAGTGCGCGAGGATCTCCACCTCCTCGTCCGTGAGCGGGCGGGCGGCCATCGTCATGGTGCCGTCGAGGTCGGACGCGGTGCCCGCCCTGAAGCCGCGCAGCAGCTTGAGCAGGTACGCCAGGTCCTGGCCGGCCAGCAAGGGCACCTGCTGCTGGCCGGTCAGCCGGGCGGTGTGGCACGACGTGCAGTGGTGGCGCTCGGCCAGGGGCCGGCCGGCGGCGACCTTCGCGGGATCGACCGCGGACCCGCGGGGGCGGGGACGCTGGGCGGCATAGAACGCGGCGAGGTCCGCCATGTCCGCGTCGCCGAGGTTCTGGGCGAATGGCGACATCTGCGGATCCTGGCGCCGCCCGTCGCGGTACTTGATGAGCTGCCAGTGGGTGAAGAAGGCCGGCTGGCCGGCCAGGGAGGGCGTGCCGGCGATGGTGGCGTTGCCGTCGGCGCCGTGGCAGGCGGCGCACGGCTCGGATTTGCGCCGGCCGGCTTCGAGATCGGCGGCGGAGGCGGCGGCGCCGCCCGTCGCCAGCAAGGCGACGAGCAGCGCCGAGAGACGGAGCAAGCCGGGTTACTTCTGGTAGGTGATCCGGTAGATCGCGCCGGCGTAGTCGTCGGCGAGCAGGATCGAGCCGTCCTTCATCTGCGTCGTGTACACCGGCCGGCCCCACGGCTGGTTGTTCTGCAGGAAGCCCTCTGCGAACACCTCGTACTTGGGCACGTCGCCCGACCGCAGCGTGACCATCATCACCTTGTAACCGGTCTTCTCCGTGCGGTTCCAGGCGCCGCGCTGGGCGAGGAACGCGCGGTTCTTGTATTCGGGCGGGAACATCGAGCCGGTGTAGAACATCACGCCGTTGCCGCCCACGTGCGGGCCCGTCTTGATCAGCGGCGGCGCGAACTCGCTGCACGAGCGGCCCTTGCCGTGCTCGGGGTCGAGGATGTCGCCCTGGTGGCAGTATGGGTAGCCGAAGTGCAGACCCTTCTTCGGGGCGTGGTCGAACTTGTCGCTCGGCACGTTCTCGCCCATCCAGTCGCGGCCGTGGGTCGTGAAGTACAGCTCCTTGGTCACCGGGTGCCAGTCGAAGCCCACGCTGTTGCGCACGCCGTGGGCCCAGTACTCGAAGCCCGTCCCGTCGGGATTGATCCGCGAGATGTTCGCGTGGGTATCGGGCGGCATGCAGATGTTGCAAGGCGCGCCGATGTTGAAGTACAGCTTGCCGTCCGGCCCGAACGCCAGGTACTTCCAGCCGTGCGGCTCGTCGCGCGGCAGGATGTCGTAGACGACGGTCATCGCCGGCGGGCTATCGAGCTTGTCCTCGATGCCCTCCATCTTGGTGATCCGTGAGATCTCGGCGACGTACAGGGTACCGTTCCGGAACGCGACACCGTTGGGCAGCTTGAGCCCCTTGGCGATCGTCTTGACCTCACGGGTCGCGCCCTTGTCGACCACCGCGTAGACGTTGCCGGCCACCCGGCTCGACACGAACAGGGTGCCCTTGTCGCCCCACGTCATCGCGCGGGCGTTGCTGAGGCCGTGCGCCCACAGGCTGGCCTTGAAGCCGGGCGGCAGCTTGATCTTGTCGATGGGGATCTCGCCGGGCGCCTTGGGGGCGGGCGGCTGGGCGACCGGGGCCAGCGGCGAGTTGACCATCTCGGGCGGCTGCCCCTGCTTCCAGGAGGGGGGCGCCTGGGCCGAGGCGGGCCCGAGCCAGAGCGCCCAGGCTCCGAACATGAACGCGGTAAGCACGATCGCAACGTTGCGCCGCATGGTGAATCCTCCCGCGCTAGAGGTGGTGGGTGTGCGAGTCGTGCGCCTAAGTAATACGCGGGGTCCCTCTTTGTCAACCCTTGACGACCCCCCCGGGTGTCCCGTACGATGGGCGCCGATTCGCGCTGGCGTCGACCACGAACAGATGGAGGTGACGGCGATGACGTGGGAAGCCCCGGACTTCGTGGAAGTGAAGATGGACGCAGAGATCAACTCGTACCAGGACGATTTCGGCGGGGAGCAGGACGACCGCTTCTAGCGGCTGACCCGCCGAACGTCTGACGCAGCCCTTCCGTCGTCGCGGAAGGGCTGTCGTGTCTATGGGGGGCGACGATGCTCGTCCGCGTTCTCGGCTCGGCCGCGGGTGGGGGGTTCCCGCAGTGGAACTGCGGCTGCGCGAACTGTCGCGGCGTCCGCGCTGGATCCCTGCGAGCGGCGGCGCGGACCCAGGAGTGCGTCGCCGTCAGCGCCGACGGCGCCGCCTGGCTCCTGCTGAACTGCTCGCCGGAGATCCGCGCGCAGATCGAGAGCTTTCCCGGCCTGCACCCGCGGGGGCCGCGCGACTCGCCGATCGCCGCCATCCTGCTCACCAACGGCGACCTCGACCATTGCCTGGGGTTGCTGTCGCTGCGCGAGTCCCACCCGCTCGTGGTGTACGCGACCGAGCCGGTCCGGCGCGGCTTCGTCGAGGACAACGTCCTCTACACCACGCTGGAGCGGTTCCCCGGCCAGGTGACGTGGCGGACCCTGAAGGCGGGCCACGAAGTGCAAATCGCCGGCCTGGCGCTCGAGCCGGTGGCCGTGCCCGGCAAGCCGCCCGTCCACCTC
The DNA here is from genome assembly GCA_035762565.1 of Candidatus Methylomirabilota bacterium. Taxonomy (GTDB): domain Bacteria; phylum Methylomirabilota; class Methylomirabilia; order Rokubacteriales; family CSP1-6; genus AR5. The sequence continues at coordinate 4,416 of DASTOJ010000086.1, forward strand.
GAGCGGCGGGCGCCGGCCGACCCCGAGCAGAACATCGGCGTGCGCATCCGCGAGCTGGCCACCGGACACGTCCTGACCTACCTCTCGGCGGCGGCGGCGGTGACCGGCGACGTGCGGCGGGCCATCGACGGCGCCGACCTCGTCTTCTTCGACGGCACCTTCTGGTCGAGCGACGAGCTGCCCGCGCTGGGGCTCGGCAGCAAGCGCGCCGAGGACATGGCCCACCTGCCGGTGGGCGGTCCCACCGGCAGCCTGACCGCCCTGGCCGGCGTGCGCGCGGGGCGGCGCGTCTACATCCACGTCAACAACACGAATCCGATGCTCCGGGAGGATTCTGCCGAGCGCGCGGCCGTCACCGCCGCCGGCTGGGAGGTCGCCTGGGATGGCATGGAGGTACGGCTATGAGTGACGCGGCGACCCGCCCGCCGCTCGGGCGCGAGGCGTTCATCGAGTGGGTCCGCCGCGAGGGCGAGGCCCGCTACCACGACCACCACCGCTATCACCAGCTGATGCACGACGGCAAGCTCACGAAGATGCAGCTTCAGCAGTGGGTGCTGAATCGTTACTACTATCAGACGCGGGTACCGATCAAGGACGCGATCATCTTGTCGAAGTCGGAGGACCCGGCCTTCCGGCGCATGTGGATCACCCGCATCCGCGACCACGACGGCGAGGCGGCCGGCCAGGGCGGCCTCGAGCTGTGGCTGCGGCTGGCCGAGGGCGTCGGGCTCGACCGCGAGGAGGTCGCCTCCTGCCGCTCGGTCCTGCCGGGCGTGCGTTTCGCCTGCGACGGGTACGTGGCGCTGGTGCGCGAGCGGAGCCACCTGGAAGCGGTCGCCTCCTCGCTCACGGAGTTCTTCTCGCCGGACCTCATGACGCGGCGGGTGCTGGCGTGGGAACGTCACTATCCGTGGATCAGCAGGGACACGCTGGAGTACTTCCGGTCGCGCCCGCCGCTGGCGCGCCAGGACTCGATGCAGGCGATCGAGTTCGTCGTCGCCCACGCCACGACCTACGAGCAGCAGGCGCGCTGCGTGGCCGCGCTCATCCGCAAGACCGAGATCCTCTGGCACCTGCTCGACTGCCTCTACACCGCGTACGTCGAGCCGGGCTGGGGGCCGGGCGGCGCCCGCGCGTGAGCACCCGGCGATGATCGCCCTCGAGGCGCGGCCCCGGCTGGCCGCCAAGGCGCGCCTGCGCTGGGACCGCCGTGGGGAGCGCTACATGCTCCTCTATCCCGAGCGGGGGCTGGTCCTCAACCCCACCGCCGCCGACGTGGTCCGCCTGTGCACCGGCGAGATGACGGTGGCTGCGATCGTCGACCAGCTGGCAGCCAAGTACGCCGCGCAGCCCCGGGAGGCCCTGCGGGGAGAGGTCCTGACGTTTCTCACGCGCCTGGCCGAGCGCGGACTCCTCGCCAACGGCGATGAGTGACGAGCCCCGTCCCTACACGCTCGTCGCCGAGCTGACGTATCGTTGCCCGCTGCGCTGCGTCTACTGCTCCAACCCCCTCGACTGGGCACGCCACGACGACGGCCTGGCCACCGACGACTGGCTGCGTGTCTTCCGCGAGGCGGAGGACCTGGGCGTCGTCCAGCTCAACCTCACGGGCGGCGAGCCCCTCCTGCGCGCCGATCTCGAGGCGCTGGTGGAGGAGGCCCGCCGCCTCGACCTCTACACCAACCTGATCACCAGCGGCGTCCCCCTGACGCGCGAGCGGCTGGCCGGGCTGAAGGCGCGCGGCCTCGACAACGTCCAGGTCTCGATCCAGGACGTGACCGCGGCGGCCTCCGACCGCATCGCCGGCCTGCGGTCGTTCGAGCGCAAGCTGGAGGTCGCCCGCTGGGTGAAGGGGCTGGGGCTCCCGCTCACGCTGAACACCGTGCTCCACCGTGACAACCTCGACCACGTCGACGCGGTGATCGCGCTGGCGGAGTCGCTCGCGGCCGACCGTCTCGAGCTGGCCAACACGCAGTACCTGGGCTGGGCGCTGCCGAACCGGGCGGCGCTGCTGCCGGCGCCCGCGCAGATCGACCGCGCCCGCGAGACCGCCCGCGCCGCGCGGCGCCGGCTGCAAGGGCGGATGGAGGTCCTGTTCGTCACCCCCGACTACTACGCGGAGTTTCCCAAGGCCTGCATGGACGGCTGGGGCCGCCGCTTCCTCGTCGTCGCCCCCGACGGGCTGGTGCTCCCCTGCCACGCCGCCCATACGCTGCCCGGCCTCGTCTTCGACAACGCCCGGACCCGCTCGCTCGCCGACATCTGGCAGGCCTCCGCCGCGTTCGGCGCTTTTCGCGGCGAGGCGTGGATGCCGGAGCCGTGTCGCAGCTGCGAGCGGCGCACGCTGGACTTCGGCGGCTGCCGCTGCCAGGCCTTCCACCTCACGGGCAACGCCGCGGCCACCGACCCCGCGTGCTCGCTGTCACCGGATCATGGCCTCATCGAGCGCGCCCGGCGCGAGGCGCTCGAGCCGGCGCGGGCGACCCTCACCTACCGGGCGCGCTGATCGCCGGCCCGCTTGGCCGAGCGCGAGGGTTCTCGCCAGCCCCACTGGGCGGCGCCTGCGTGGTCGTGCTGCTGGGCGTTGATGGGATCCAGCCGCACAGCGTCGATGCGGCCTCCCAGCCCGTGGTCCCCGTAGACCCCACCACGCTCCGCCCCGGCCCACGGGCCACGCGCAGACTACGCTTTGCGGAACCGGTGGACCCCGTCCGCGCCGACGATACGCGTCGCGCGGTCGTCAGCTTCGAGGAAGTGCAAATGCGACAGTGCCTCGCCCAGCGCAAAGCCGAGTTGGTGGCTGTCCAGGGCGCGCCGGAACAGGACCGGCACGATGTCCGCGGCGCTGCGGGGCTCGGTGATCGCATCGAGGGTCTCGGCCAGGCGGGCCGCGTGATGCGAGCGCAGCTCGGCCAGGCGCTCGGGCAGGCCGCGGAACGGCAGCCCGTGGGCCGGCAGCACGAGCGCGTCGGCGCCGATGCCGCGGAAACGGTCGAGCGAGTCGAGGTAGAGGCGCAGCGGGTTGCCCCACGGCTGATCGGGCCACACGCTGATGTTCGTCGTGATCCGCGGCAGCACCTGGTCGCCGGAGATCAGCACGCCGGTCTCCTCACACCAGAGCGCCGCGTGCTCGGGCGAGTGGCCGCGGCCGACGATCACGGACCAGCGCCGACCGCCGATCACCAGCGTCTCGCCGTCGCGGATCTCCCGGAACGCGGTCGGCATCGTGGGCACCAGCCGCGGGTAGTGGTTGCCGCGCTGCCGGAGCGCCGCCAGCGCCTCCTCCGAGCAGCCGTTGCGCCGGTAGTGGCGCAGCCGGGGCTCGTTGTCACGCGCCTCGCCGGTGCGCCACGCCATCTGGCCGATGAGGTACTCGGCCTGCGCGCACCAGAGGTCGACGTCGAACCGCGCGGTCAGCCAGGCCGCGTTGCCCATGTGGTCGGGATGGAAGTGCGTCACGATCACTCGCGTGACCGGCCGGCCGCCGAGGTGCTCGGTGAAGATCCGCTCCCAGAGCGCGCGGACGTCGTCGAGGCCGACGCCGGTGTCCACGATCGCCCAGCCGGCGCCGTCGTCCACGAGCCACAGGTTGATGTGGTTCAGCTGGAACGGCAGCGGCATGCGCAGCCACATCACGCCGGGCGCGACGTCGATCGTGCTGCCGGGCGCCGGCGGTTCACTCCACGGGTAGTCGAGGGCCTGGGTCATGTCGCCCAGTGTAACCCGCGTGTCCGGGTGTTCGTCGTCCGGGCGGACGGGCTGCAGCGTGAGATTTCGCTTGACGGCCTCGCCCAACGCGCACGGCCGGAAGTCGGCGGTGCCCGAAAACTCCCGGCCCAGGGGCCCGCCCGGGCCCATGGATCGGCAGCTGGACGTGCCCGGATTGAAAACGCGTGACGCGTCCCGGAATCGTTCGTTCTGGAGGCTCGCAGGCGGCTCCGAAATCGGGTGTCGAGTCGCCCAGCACAAGGGGGGACTCGCTCATGCAGATCCGCACGCGCCACGTTGCCAGCCCGGAAGCGTCCGTCACTGACATGCTCGCCCCCGCGGATTCCACCGCCGAGCTGGAGCGCCTGGGCGACGAGATTCGCCGAGCTGTCGGCGCACCTCGACGCCGCCACCGCTCGTCTCCTCGACTTGATTCGCGACTTCGACGCCCGTGAGGGCTGGAACACCGGCTTCCGCTCCTGCGCCGCCTGGCACACCTGGCGCACGGGGCTCAGCCCGTGCGCCGCCCGCGAGCACGTGCGCGTGGCGCGCGCCCTGGGCACGCTCCCGCTGCTGGCCCAGGCCCTCGCTCGCGGC
>DASTOJ010000087.1:0-20304 GCA_035762565.1 Candidatus Methylomirabilota bacterium
ACCGGCTGGAGAGTGACCTCCGCGGCGGCCTCCGGATTCTTGCACAGCTCGAGGAAGCCGAGCCGGGCCCGTACCGCGCGATACTCCGGCATGTAGCGGCCGGCCTGCCGCATGAGCCAGATCGGGGTGAACGGCGTGGGCCGGCGCAGACACGCGTCGAGGAAGGCGGCGGGAACGGCCGGCGGCATGCTGCCCCGAAGCCTACAGGCGGGTACTGGCGCAGTCAAGGAAGCGGGGCTATGATCCGGCAGCGAGGAGGCTCCCCATGTCCTTTCTTTCCGGCAAGCAGGCCTTCCTTCAGATCCTGAAGGACGAAGGCGTCGACACCATGTTCGGCAATCCCGGCACCACCGAGCTGCCCTTGATGGATGGGCTCGTGCGGGAGCCGAGCATCCGCTACATCCTGGCGCTCCAGGAGGCGGTCGCCATCAGCATGGCCGACGGGTACGCGCAGGCGAGCGGCAAGCTGGGCGTGGTCAACGTCCACACCTCGCCGGGCCTCGGCAACGCGATGGGGATGCTCTACGACGCTCACGAGGCGGGGACGCCCCTCCTCGTCACCGCGGGCCAGCACGACCAGGCCATGAATCTGACCGAGCCTATCCTGTGGTCGGACCTGCCGCCGGTGGCACGCCCGTACGTGAAGTGGTCGCACGAGATCACCCGCCTCGAGGATCTGCCTCGCGCGGTGCGCCGCGCGGTCAAGACCGCGATGGCCCATCCGACCGGCCCCGTGTTCATCTCGCTGCCGGTGGACGTGCTGAACGCGGAGCGCGAGCTGGATCTTCTCCAGTCCACGCGGGTGGCCCCGCGCATCCGCGGCGACCGCGCGGCGGTGGAGGCGGCCGCCGACCTGATCGCGAAGGCGTCGCGGCCCGTCCTGATCGCGGGCGACGCGGTCGCCCACGGCGACGCGCTCGCCGAGATGGCGCAGCTCGCGGAAGTGCTCGGCGCGCCCGTCTACACCGAGTGCGTGCCCTCCACCTGCTCGTTCCCGTTCACGCACCCGCTCTATCACGGGCCGTTCCCGCGCCTGGGCCAGCCCATCCGGCAGCTCCTGATGCAGCACGATCTGCTCTTCTCGGTGGGCGGCGATCTCTTCACGCTCTCGCTGCCCTCCGACGTCGAGCCGATGCCCCACGGCCTCGACGTCATCCACATCGACGTCGACCCGTGGGAGATCGGCAAGAACTACGCGGCGGCGGTCGGCATCCAGGGCGACCCCAAGGCCACGCTGCCCGAGCTGTGCGAGGCCGTCCGCCGCCTCACGGGCAAGCACGGCCACCCGCACGCCGCCCGGCGCCGCGAGGCCGCCGTGGCGGCCAACGCCGTCGAGCGGGCGGAGCTGGAGAAGACGGCCCGGAAGGCCGCGGCCCTGACGCCGATGTCGCCGCTGGCGCTCGTCCACGCGGTCGCCGAGGTCACCCCCGCCGGCGCCACCATCATCGACGAGACGATCTCCTCGGGGACCGGCGTCCGCACCTTCTTCCGCTGCGAGGACGCGAAGAGCTTCTTCGGGCTGCGCGGCGGCGGCATCGGCTGGGGCCTGCCGGCCGCGCTCGGCGTCAAGCTGGCGCTGCCCCAGCGCCCGGTGATCGCGCTCGTCGGCGACGGCAGCGCCATGTACACGTGCCAGGGCCTGTGGACCGCCGCCCACGACTCGATCGCCGTCGTCTACGTGATCTTCAACAACGCCTCCTACCGGATCCTCAAGCAGCGCACGCTGGGGCTGAAGGGGTTCTCGGCGGAGGACGACGTGTACGTGGGCATGGACCTCGACCGGCCGCTCATCGACCACGTGGGGCTGGCCAAATCGTTCGGCGTCCCCGGCGAGCGGGTCGAGAAGGTGTCCGAGGTCGGCCCGGCGATGGGGCGCGCGCTGGCCAGCGGCGGCCCGTACCTGATCGACGCCCGCATCGACCCCCACTTCAAGTAGGCGCGGCCGTGCGCTGGCCCTTCGCCGAGCTGCTGGGCATGCGAGCGAAGTCCGTCGGCGAAGGGCGGGCCCGCTTCGAGCTCGCGGTCGAGGCCAAGCACCTCAACCCCAACGGGACCCTGCACGGCGGCGTCATCTACAGCCTCGCCGACTCGGCGATGGGCGCTGCCCTCTTCAGCCTGCTCGACTCGGGCGAGCTGTGCGCGACGCTGGAGATCAAGGTGAACTATCTGGTCTCGGTCTCCGGCGGCACCATCGCCGTGGACGCCGCCGTGGTCCACCGCACCAAGCGGATCGGCGTGATCGAGGCGAGGGTGTTCGGCGACGGCGACCGGCTGGTCGCCCTCGCCACCGGGACGTTCTACATCCAGACCACGAGGATCTGAGCGATGGCGATGACGTTCGGCATTCACATCGGCCACATGGGCGGGCCGCTCGAGGAGATGCGCAAGCTGTGGACGTTCGCCGACACCATGGGCTTCGACTGGTTCTCCGTCTCCGACCACTTCCAGGAGTCGCCTCCCCGTGGCGGGGAGATCGACTGCTTCGAGGCGATCACCACGCTGACCGCCGCCGCGGTGGAGACGACGCGCGTGCGGCTGGGCGCCCTCGTCTACTGCGTCGCCTACCGCAACCCCGGCCTGCATGCCAAGTCGCTCACCACCATCGATCATCTCTCGAACGGCCGGGTGGACTGCGGCCTGGGTGCCGGGTGGCACGAGGCGGAGGCGAGGGCCTTCGGCTACGCGTGGCCGCGCATCGGCGTGCGCGAGGACATGCTGGAGGAGTACGCGCAGTGCATGCGCCTGCTCTTCGACACCGAGTCGCGCCGCTCGACGTTCCAGGGCACGCACTTCCGGCTCGAGAATGCGCCCAACAATCCCAAGCCGCTCCAGCCGCGCGTGCCGATCTGGATCGGCGGCCGCGGCGAGAAGCGCACGCTGAGAGCCGCCGCGAAGTTCGCCGACGGCTGGAACGCGCCCTACATCGGCCCCGACGAGTGGATCCACAAGAGCCGGGTCCTGGACCAGTGGTGCGAGACGGAACGGCGCGACCCCCGGTCCATCATGAGAACCGTCAACCTCGGCTTCTACCTCGGCGCCGACGCCCGGGGGGCCGCCCGCGGCGAACAGGTCTTCCGTGAGCACTGGGGGCCGCGCGGCGACGAGCGCTCGGGCTGGCTGCGCGGCACGCCCAAGGACACCCTGGCGATGCTGGCGGCGTTCCGCGACGCCGGCTGCGCGCGCGTCAACATCGCCTTCCGCGAGGGGCCGTACGATTGGGACGCGCTCCACGCGTTCGCCGAGCAGGTCTTGCCGGCGTTCGGCGCGCGCCGCCTCGAATAGCTGGACTGCGGCGGGCGTCACACGAAGTGAGGCACGTGATGAGTCGTGTGAGGTTGAGGTCGATCCTGCTCGCGTCGCTCCTCCTGGCCCCCCTGCCGGCGGCGGCCCAGCCCGCCGACTGCGGGAGCCTGCCCACCTCCGCCCAGCGCGCGCGTACCTGCAACCCGCAGCAGGAGTGCGTGGCCAAGGTCGAGCAGCGTTTCAAGGGCCCCGCGCTCGACGCCGCTCGCCGTGACTGCCAGCGCCTGCCCACCGCCGGCACCTGCTACGGCCCCGAGACGTACAACCCCCAGGCCGAGTGCCGGGAGCGCCAGGGCAGGAAGAAGTAGGCGGTCCCTGCTCAGGCGAGGTGGCGGACCACCTCGGGCGCGATCTCTCCGGCCCGATCCCGGCCCACCGCGTGGTCCTCGCCGGCGACCGTCACCAGGGCGGGCGCGCGGGAGCACGCCGGCCAGGTAGGCGCCGACCGCCACCGGGTCCGTCAGGTCGGGCCGCTCCTCGACGATCCAGCGCCGGGCGCGAGGGCCCGCAGCGCCACGACGCCGCCCACGGCGCCGGGCAGGAACCCACGCGACGGTGTTGCGGATGGATCGGTGACGGTATACCGTCGTATGCCCATGGCGAGAGTCACGGTCGATCCGCTGCGGGCCCTCGGGCGCCGGCGTGCCCCGGGCACGACCCTCGCCGAGGCCGTGTATCAGACCCTGAGGACGGCGATCCGCGAGGGCTCGCTGGGCGAGGCCGAGCCGCTGCGCGAGGGCCGATTGGCCGCGCGCCTGGCGGTGAGCCGCACGCCCGTGCGCGAGGCCCTGCAGCGGCTCACGCGGGAGGGGTTGATCGGCCAGGCCAACGGCAAGGGCGTGGCGGTCCCCGCCCTCGACGCGCGCGACCTCGAGGAGGTCTACGGGATCCGGCTGGCGCTGGAGCCGGCGGCCGCCGCGCTGGCCGCCCGGGGCGCCTCCGAGAGCGAGCTGGCCGCCCTCCGGGCGGTGCTGACCCAGGCCGAGGCCGCCCGCGAGAGCGATTCGCGCCGGCTGGCGGCGCTCAGCGCGCGCTTCGGCGATCTCGTGGGGGAAGCCAGCCGCAACCGCCGGCTCGCCGTGCTCATCCGCCAGCACCGCGACGTCATCCTGCGGACGGAAGGCTCGACGCTCGACCAGCCCGGCCGCGCCGAGAAGTCGCTGGCCGAGCTGCGCGCGCTGCTGGCCGCGCTCCAGGCGCGCGACGCCGAGGGCGCCGCCCGCGCCGCGCGCGAGCACCTGGACGAGGCGCGCCGCCTGCGACTGCAACTCCACTTCGAGAGGGCACAGCCATGACCGAGGGCAGCGGACTCATCCGTGGGCTCGAGGGCGTCGTCGCCGCCGAGACCCGGCTCTGCGACCTGGACGGCGCCAACGGCCGCCTGGCCTACCGCGGGTACGACATCGCCGACCTGGCGCAGCGGGCCACGTTCGAGGAAGTCGTGCATCTCCTGCTGCAGGGGGACCTCCCGAAGGTGGCGCAGCTCGACGGCCTTCTCGTGCAGCTGACGGCCGCGCGCGCGGTCCCGGGCGAGCTGATCCAGGCGTTCCGGCTCATGCCGAGGGATACCGACCCCATGCGGGTGCTGCAGGCGACGGTGGCGCTGCTCGGGATGTCCGATCCCGACACCACCGACAACTCGCACGCCGCCAACGTGCGCAAGGGGGTCCGGCTCACGAGCCAGCTGGCGACCGCGATCTGCGCGCACCACCGCGTGCGCCAGGGCAAGGACGTGATCCCGCCGGCCGCGGGCCTGTCCCACGCGGCGAACTTCCTGTACATGCTCACGGGCGAGCGGCCGACCGCGGCGGCGGTCAAGGCCTTCGACGCCAGCCTCACCCTGTACGCCGAGCACGAGCTGAACGCGTCCACGTTCACCACGCGCACGATCGTCTCCACGCAGTCCGATTTGCACTCGGCCGTGGCCGGCGGCGTCGGCGCCCTCAAGGGCCCGCTGCACGGCGGCGCCGGCGAGGCCGTCATGCGCACGCTGATGGAGATCGGCGAGGTGGCCAACGTCGACGCCTTCACCGAGCGCGCGCTGGCCGGCAAGCGCCGCTTCATGGGCATGGGCCATCGGGTCTACAAGGCCGGCGACCCGCGCGCGGCCATCCTGCGCGGCCTGGCCGAGGAGGCGTGCCGGCAGTCCGGCCAGTTCAAGTGGTACGAGATGGCCGTGCGGCTGCACGAGCGGATCAGCAAGGCCAAGGGGCTCATCCCCAACGTGGACTTCTACTCCGCCCCGCTCTTCTACTCGCTCGGCATCCCGGTCGATCTCTTCACGCCGGTGATCGCGGCCGGCCGCATCGCCGGCTGGAGCGCCAACATCGTCGAGCAGCACGACGACAACCGCCTGATCAGGCCGCGCGCGGAGTACGTCGGCCCTACGCGCCGCGCCTGGGCGCCGCTGGAGAAGCGCTAGCCATGGGCCGGAGCCTGGCGCGCAAGCTCATCGAGTCGCACCTGGTGGCGGGCAAGGCCGTGGCCGGCGACGAGGTCGGCATCGCGGTCGATCAGGTGCTGCTGACCGACACCAACGGCACCCAGGCGTGGCTGCAGTTCGAGGCGATGGCCTTCCCGCGCGTCGTGCCGGCCCGCGCCGTGACCTACATCGATCACCAGGTCTATCAGGTCGACTCGCGCAACTCCGACGACCATCGCTATCTGCAGACGGTCTCGCGCCGCTACGGCGCGACCTTCTCCAAGCTCGGCAACGGCATCTGCCACCAGGTGCACATGGAGTCGTTCGCGATCCCCGGGCAGACCCTGCTCGGCACCGACAGCCACACCCCGCTGTGCGGCGCGGCCGGCATGCTGGCCATCGGGGCTGGCGGCCTCGACGTGGCCGTCGCGATGGGCGGCGGGCCCTACTTCTTCCGGATGCCGGCCGTCGTGCGCGTGTGGCTCACCGGGGCCCTGCAGCCATGGGTCACCGCCAAGGACGTGATCTTGCAGCTGCTGCGCCGCCTGACCGTCCGGGGCGGCGCCGGCAAGATCTTCGAGTACGGCGGCCCCGGCCTCACGAGCCTGCTGGCGGCCCAGCGCATGACGATCGCGAACATGGGCGCCGAGCTGGGGCTCACGACGAGCGTGTTCCCGTCGGACGAGGTCGCGCGCTCGTTCCTCACCCGGCTGGGCCGCGGTGAGGACTGGCGGCCGGCGCGGCCGGACGAGGACGCGACGTACGACGATCAGCTCGAGCTGGACCTGAGCACGCTCGGCCCCCTCGTCGCCCTGCCGGGCTCGCCCGACCGGGTGGTGCCGGTGGAGGAGGTCGCGGGCACGCCGGTCGAGTCCGTGATGGTCGGCTCCTGCACCAACGGCTCCTGGCACGACATGGCCTCGGTGGTCGGCGTCGTGCGCGAGCGGCGCGTGCATCCGTCCGTGTCGTTCGTGGTCTTCCCGGGCAGTCACCGCATCCTCGAGACGATGGCCCGCGAGGGGCTCCTGGCCGATCTCCTGGCCAGCGGCGCCACCGTGTCCGAGCCCACGTGCGGCTCGTGCGCGGGCATCGGGCACGTACCCGCCGCCGGCACCAAGAGCCTGCGCGCGTTCAACCGGAACTTCCCCGGACGCAGCGGCGTGAAGGGTGACGAGGTCTATCTCTGCTCGTCCACGGTGGCGGCGGCGTCGGCGCTCACCGGCGTCATCACCGACCCCCGCACGCTCGGCCCGCAGCCGCCCGTGCACTTGCCGCCGCGCTTCGCCGCCTCCGTGGCGGGCTTCGTCGCGCCCGACGGCGGGGGCGAGGTCGTGCGCGGGCCGAACATCAAGCCGGTGCCGCTGGGCGAGCCCGTGGCCGAGTCGCTGGAGGCGCCGGTGCTGCTCAAGCTCGGGGACAAGATCTCCACCGACGACATCTCGCCGGCCGGCGCCGCCGTGCTGGTCTTCCGCTCCAACGTGCCCGCCATCGCCGAGCACTGCTTCAAGTACATCGACGCCACGTTCGCCGGGCGGGCGCGCGCGGCGGGCCGGGGCATCCTGGTCGCGGGCGAGACGTACGGCCAGGGCTCGTCGCGCGAGGCGGCGGCGGTGGGGCCCATGTACCTCGGCGTGCGGGCGGTGCTGGCCAAGTCGTTCGCGCGCATCCACCGCGCCAACCTCGTCAACTGGGGCATCGTGCCGCTCCTGTTCGACGACCCGGCGGCCTATGACGGCATCGAGCCGGACGACCGGCTGCGCCTGGACGGGCTGCGGGCGGCGCTGGCCGCCGGCGAGCGCGTGACGCTGGTGAACACGCGCAGCGGCGCCCGCTTCACCGCCACCTGCACGCTCACCGCGCGCGAGCGCGACATCCTGCTCGCCGGCGGGATCCTGGCGCACACCAAGGGCAAGGCATGAGCCAGAAAAAGGTCCGCGCGGTCTACATGCGGGGCGGCACCAGCCGGTGCCTGGTCTTCCACGCCAACGACCTGCCGGCCCCGGGGCCGGCCCGCGACGCGATCCTGCTCGCCGCCCTCGGCAGCCCCGATCCGTACGGCCGCCAGCTCGACGGCCTCGGTGGTGGCATCTCGTCGCTGTCCAAGGCGTGCATCATCGGCCCGCCCACCCTGCCCGGCGCCGACGTGGACTACACCTTCGCCCAGGTCGAGGTGAAGCGAGCCGTCGTGGACTACGCGGGCAACTGCGGTAACTGCTCGTCGTCGGTGGGGCCCTTCGCGATCGACGAGGGGCTGGTCGCCGCCCGCGAGGGCGAGACCATCGTGCGCATCCACAACACCAACACGAAGAAGCTGATCGTGGCCCACGTGCCCGTCGCGGGCGGCGCGGCGGCGGTGATGGGCGACTTCGCGCTGGCCGGCGTGCCCGGCCGCGGCGCCCGGATCGCGCTGGACTTCGTCGAGCCCGGCGGCGCCGGCACCGGCCGCCTGCTGCCGACCGGCCACCCCCGCGACGTGATCGCGGGCGTCGAGGTCTCCTGCGTGGACGCCACCAACCCGGTCGTCTTCGTGCGGGCGCGCGATCTCGGCCTGACGGCGACCGAGACTCCGGCGGCCGTCGACGCCGACCACGACCTGAGCGCCCGCCTGGAGAAGCTGCGGGTCGAGGCGGCCGCCCGGATGGGGATGGCCGAGAGTGCCGCGGTGCCGAAGATCGCGGTCGTGGCCCCTCCCACCGACTTCGACGGTCTCGACGGCGCCCGCTACGCCGCCGGGACGTTCGACGTCCTCGGCCGCGCCATCTCCATGGGCAACTGCCACCGCGCCTTCCCGCTCACGGTCGCCATGTGCCTGGCCGTGGCGGCCCGCCTCGAGGGCACGGTGGTGCACGAGGTCGCCCGCAGGCATCCGGGCGACGTCCGGCTCGGCCATCCCTCCGGTGTGCTGCCGCTCGATGCGGCCGTCTCGCGCAAGGACGACGGGCCGTGGGCCGAGCGCGTCACGGTCTATCGGACCGCCCGACGGCTCATGGAAGGCTTCGTCCGCGTCCCCTGAGGTCATGAGCCGCCTGTACTTCGTGCCGGACGGCAACGAGATGGTGCGGCGGCGGGCGCAGGTGCCGACGGGCTCGGTGGTGGAGGCGTGGCCGGACCTGGCGGTGGGCGGCGGCACGTTCTGGGTGGGCGAGGAGTCCAAGGCGCTCCTCGACACCGCCGGCGCGCAGCCGATGGCGGCACGGCTCGCACTGCCGGCCGAGGCGGTGCCGGTGTTCTACGGCCCCCAGCTCTGCGATCTCGAGTCGCTGCCGCGGGAGGAGTCGCTGCGGGCCCGCGTGCTCTCCGCCCACGGCGTGGCGGTGGCGTGGATCACCCTCGACCGCTTCGGCCAGCGCGCCGTCGCCGAGCCGGCCTCGCCCGCCGACCCCATCTTTCATCTGCGCCGCCCCGGCGGCGGCGCCGGCCACGTCTGGCGCCTGTTCCGGACGCGGAAGGAGGCGGTCGCCTGGATGGACGAGGCGTACGGCGCCGGGTCGGAAGGCGCCGAGTGGGCGCGGGCGCTGCCGGCCGAGGACTTCGACGCGCTCCTCGAGCGCCACGCATGAGTCCGGTCGCGGCCCGCGACCGCATGGACCGGTTCTATCGCGCGGTGCGGGCGGTGGCCCGCTTCTGGCTCTGGTTCCTGTTCAGGTCGGTCGACACCCGCCACCCCGAGCGCGTGCCGGCCGGCGGCCCCATCTTGCTGTGCGTGAACCACCCCAACAACTTCATCGACTCGCTGGTCGTCGGCGGCGTGGTACGGCGCAAGGTCCACTACCTCGCCACCGCCGCGATGTTCCGCAACCCGCTGCTGGCCCGCTTCCTCCTCGCCTGCGGGGCCATCCCCGTCTACCGCAGGCAGGACGACCCCGACAAGATGGACCGGAACGCCGACACGTTCAGCGCGTGCTACGCCGCCTTCGCCCGCGGGCGCCTCGTGGCCATCTACCCCGAGGGCACCACGCACGCCGAGGTGCGCGTGCAGCGGATCAAGACCGGGGCCGCCCGCATCGCGCTCGGCTACGAGAGCGAGCATCCGGCCGAGCTCACGCTGATCCCGGTCGGGCTGTCGTTCGAGGCACGCAAGTCGTTTCGCGGCCGCGTGCTCGTGGCCTTCGGCGAGCCGATCCAGCCGGCCGCCTATCTCGCGGCCTACCGCGAGGACCCCGTCAAGACGGTGGACGCGCTCACGCGAGATCTCCAGTGGGCGATGGAGGCCCAGGTCGTCAACGTCGAGCGGATCGACGACCAGCGCCTGCTCGGCGCCGTCGAGGAGCTGTACCGCGACGAGCTGACCGAGCAGGTGATGGAAACCCGCGGGCTGCGGCGCCGCGACGTCGACCCGGTGCGGCTGTCGCGCTCGATCGCCGGGGCCGTCCAGCACTTCAAGGCAACCGACCCGGCCCGCGTGGAATCGCTCTGGCACCGCATCCAGGCCTACCGCTCGCTCCTGGCCCAGCACCGGCTGCGCGACGGGATCGTGCGCGAGCGACGCCAGCGGCTGCCGGCCCGCCGACGGGTCGTCTACACCTGGGACGCGATCGCCGGCCTGCCGTTCTTCGGCTACGGCGCGGTGGTCAACGCGCTGCCCTACTTCGTGCCGCGCTGGCTGGCCCGGCGCCTGGCGCGCAAGGAGACCGACTACGCGACGATCCGCCTGCTGGCCAGCATCGTCGCCTTTCCGCTGTTCTGGGGGCTGGAGACCTGGCTCGTCGCGCGCCTGGCCGGGGCGGCGTGGGCGGCGGCCTTCGCGCTGTCGCTGCCGGTCTCCGGCACGATCGCGTATCGTTACCTGATCGGGGCGGGCTGGCTGCGCGGGCGCCTGCGGTTCGCGGCGCTGGCCGTCACCCACAGCGCGGCGGCGCGGCGACTGGTCGCCGAGCGCGAAGCCATCGTGGCCGAGCTGGAGCGCGCCAAGCAGGACTACCTGGCCGCCACGAAAGGGAGCAGCTTTTGAGCGTTCATCGCCTGGAGGAGATGTCCACGCCGGCCCTCGACGCGCTCGACCGCGCGCGGACCGTGGTGGTGCTGACCGTGAGCCCGCTCGAGGAGCATGGCCCGCACCTGCCCGTGGGCGTCGACGCCTTCGCCGCCCGCCACTTCGCCGAGGGTATCGCCGAGCGCGTGGTGGCCGCCCGGCCGGGCTGGTCGGTGGTGCTGGCGCCCACGCTGCATCTCGGCTCCTTCACCTTCGACACCGTCGGCACGATCACCGTGCGCCAGCGGGTCGTGCGCGACGCCCTCGTCGACTACGGCGATTCGCTCGCCCGCGCCGGCTTCCGGTGGATCCTCGTCGCCAACGGCCACGCCGGCCCCGGCCACCTGACGGCGCTCGACGAGGCCGCCGCGAGCGTGACCCGGCGCCACGGC
Organism: Candidatus Methylomirabilota bacterium; assembly: GCA_035762565.1. GTDB lineage: Bacteria > Methylomirabilota > Methylomirabilia > Rokubacteriales > CSP1-6 > AR5. The sequence continues at coordinate 11,090 of DASTOJ010000087.1, forward strand.
GTGACGATGGCCTCGTTCACCGGCCATCTCGCCTGGGAGTTCCTGCGCGGGCGTTTCGTGGAGCGCATCGAGACCGAGCTGGGCCGCGCGCTCACCGCCGCCGAGCGCGACGCGTTCGCCGAGGACGCCCACGGCGGCTGGTGGGAGACCTCGCTGATGCTCCTGCTGCGCCCCGATCTGGTCGACGACACCTATCGCACGCTGCCGCCCGCGCGCTATTCCCTGGCCGCCCGCGTCGTGCCCAACTACCCGCTGAAGAACGGCGGCCAGGGCTACGTCGGCCATCCTGCGCTCGCCGACCCGGATTTCGCCAAGGCCACGACCGAGGTCCTGCTCCGCGAGGCGATGGCGATCGTCGACGGCCTCCTCGACGGCCACCTGAAGCCCTCCGACCGCCACTCGCCGTTCTTCCAGGTGCCCTTCTTCCGCACCAACTTCTGGCGCGCGGCGGGCGCCACCGCCGCCCTCGCGGGAATCGGCACCGGCCTCATGGCCTTGCTGCGGCACCGGACGAGGCCGCGCGCGTAGCCGATGCCCGGGCCTGCCGCGCCGACCGACCTCGTGCTGCTCGAGCCCGCCGCCGAGGGGGTGCTCCGGCTCACGCTCAACCGGCCCCGGGCGCTCAACGCGCTGGACCGCGGGCTCACGGCGGCGCTCGAGGCCGCGCTCGAGCGCGTGGCCGCGCGCGACGACGCGCGCGTGCTCCTCGTGTGCGGGCAGGGCCGCGCCTTCTGCGCCGGCAACGACATCAAGGAGATGCAGACGCTGACCGGTGACGAGGCGCAGGCGCTGGCCGCGCGTCACGCGGTCCTGATGGACCGCTTCGCCCGCCTGCCCCAGGTGACGCTGGCGGTGATCGATGGTCACGCGCTCGGCGGCGGCCTCATGCTGGCCCTCGCCCAGGACCTCCGCATCGCCTCCGACCGCGCGCGGCTCGGCCTGCCCGAGGTGACGCTCGGCTTCAACCCGGGCTACGGTATCGCCCGCCTCCTCGACGTCGCCGGCGGCGGCCATGGCCGCGACCTCCTGCTCTCGGGCCGCACCGTGCACGCCGGCGAGGGGTTGCGCATGGGCCTGGTCAACCGCGTGGTGGCGCCGCCGACGCTGGACGCGAGCGCGATCAAATGGGCGTGCGAGATCGCCGCCTCGCCGCGCGAGGGGCTGGCCGCGACCAAGGCCATCGTGGCCGCCCTCCGGGCCGGTCCGCTCGGGCGCGAGCCCGAAGCCTACGGCGCCGCGCTCAGGACGAGCGAGGCCGCCCGGGCCCGCATCCGCGCCTTCGCCGAAGGCAAGGGGCGGTCGGCCTAGGCGGTCTCGCGGCGCGCGTTCTCGCGGACCTTGCGCGCGTGCATGTCGCGGTCGGCCTCGCCCAGGAACTCCTCGGCGGTGTCGGGGGGGGGGTCGCTCCAGGCGATGCCGGTGGCGCACTCGACGGCGACCGGCAGGCGGCGCTGGGCGGCCAGGGCGCCGAGCTTGTCGCGCACGCGGCCGACGATGATGTCGGCGTCCTTGGTCCTGGCGTCGAGCAGCAGCACGGCGAACTCGTCGCCGCCGTAGCGGGCCACGACGTCGGTGGTGCGCGTCGCCTCCGTGAGCGCGTCGGCCACCGTGCGCAGCACCTCATCGCCCAGCGTGTAGCCAAAGGCGTCGTTGACGGCCTTGAGATGCACCACGTCGAGCGCCAGCAGCACCAGGCCGGTCGCGCGCCGGCGGGCGGTGGCGGCGCTGCGGCGGTACAGCTCGTGGAAGGCGCGCCGGCTGTAGAGGCCGGTGAGCGGATCGGGCGCGTAGCGCGCCAGCTTGCGGTCGGCGTCGTAGAGGCGCGAGGCCACCACGCGCAGCAGGCCGTTGGCGAGCTGGACCGACTCGCCGAGGGCGGCGGCGAAGTCGACGTGACGCAGCACGAGGCAGTGTGTCTGCTCGACGGCGATCACCGTCGCCGACCGCGGCTGGTCGCGCAGGATGCCCAGCTCGCCGAACACCTCGGCCTTGCCGATCTCGCCCAGCAGCATCTCGGCCTGGCCGTCGGTGGTCGTCTCGACGACGCGCACGCGGCCGGAGAGGAGCACCCACAGGTGCTGGGGTGGCTCGCCCTGGCGCGCGATCACGTGGCCGCTCGGATAGACCTGCTCGCTGGCCCGGGCCACGAGCGTGTTGAGCTGCGCCGGCGCGAGGCACTTGAACAGAGGGACCGAGGCCAGCATGCTGGCCAGCAGCGTCTGCGTGGCGCCCCGGTCGTCGCGCGCGTCCTCGACCGCCACCGACGCATCGGCGGCGCCGAGGGCCGCCGACTCGGTGTAGGCGACGAGCGTGCGGGCCAGCCACGCGCGCACACGGGCGCGCAGCATCGGCGGGCTGTAGGGCTTGGCCAGGTAGTCGGTGGCGCCGATCTCGGGCCGGTGCAGCGCGGTGACCTCGGGCCGCTCGGCCAGCAGGATCACCGGGAAGTTCGCGCGGCCCAGGCGGCTGCGGAAGGCCGGAACGAGGTCGGCCCCGTCGCCGGGCGGCAGGCCGGTGTCGACGATGGCGAGGTCGGGCAGGTACTCGGTTCCCCGCGTGAGCGCCGCGTGCATGTCGGGCACCGGCAGCGCCACCATGCCGTCCCCGGCCAGGGCCTCCTCGATGGTCGCCACCTGGGTGTCGTCGGAGGTCACCACCAGCACGCGGGCGCCAGCGATGAGCCGCCGGCGCAGGGCGGAGATCTCGGCCGCCGGGGCCGCGGGGCGGCTGCCGCTGACCGACAGCTCTTGCCCCTCGCGCGCCGCGAACACGTCGAGCACCCCGCCGCAGTCGATGACCCGCGTCCGGGCCTCGGCCTCCAGACGCTCCAGCGTGCGGTCGTCGTGGCCGGGATCGTGATGGAAGAGGGCCAGGCGCTTGACCCCGGCCGCGAGCGCCACGTCGGTCGCGTACTCGATCGTCGAGTGCCCCCAGCCGAGGCGGTCGACGTACTCGGCCGCCGAGTACTGCGCGTCGTGGATGGCGAGATCCGCCCCGCGCATGAACGCGATGTGCCGTTGATCGCCCGGGTGGTGCAGGACGCCGTCCTCCGACGCCCAGAAGGGCTCGTGGTCGGTGACGTAGGCCACGCTGGCTCCGCCGTTGGTCATCCGGTAGGCGATGGTGGGCGCCGTGTGGTTCAGGTACTGGGTCTCCACCAGCACGTCCCCCACCCGGAAGAATCCCTCCTCCAGCTCGGTGAAGTGGATGCGGGAGCGAAGATCGCGCAGCTTGACCGGGAAGTAGGAGTACTCCATCTGCCCGGACATCGCCTCCTCGAGGCTCTGCTGAAACCCCAGGGGGGCGTACACGTTCAGCTCGGCGCCGGGCAGGAACGCCGGTACGAAGAACGGAAAGCCCTGGATGTGGTCCCAGTGGGTGTGGCCGATGAACAGGTGCAGGCGCACCGGCGACGGCATGGTCCGGACCAGGTGCAGGCCCAGCTCGCGCGCGCCGGTGCCGCAGTCCAGGACGATGACGGTGCCGTCCCCGGCCCGAACCTCGACGCATGACGTGTTGCCGCCATAGCGGGCGGTGTGCTCACCGGGCGCGGCGATCGATCCCCGGGTTCCCCAGAAACGTACGTACACGTGACCCTCTCAGCGGCGTGGCGTGTAGATTCTAGAATCCTAGCATCCCGGGCGGCACGACATCGGGCTAGAATACCAGCCGCCATGAGCCTTTCCCCCATCCTGCCGACCTCGGTGGTCGGCTCTCACGGCAAGCCCGGCTGGTGGTTCACCCTCGTGCGGGCGTACGAAGCCGGCGAGGCGGGTCCCGGCGACCTCGAGGAGATGTTCGACGACGCCGCCGACACCGCGATTCGCGACATGGAGCGCGCCGGCATCGACGTCATCACCGACGGCGAAGTGCGCCGGCTCGACGGCTACGTCGATTCCTACTACGCCGTCATCAAGGGTATCGCCCCGCTGCCGGTGCGGCGCAAGGTTGGCCCCTGGGGGTACGACCAGCAGACGCGCTACGAGGCGGTGGGCCGCATCGAGACACCACCCGGGGGCCTGGGAATCGTCAAGGAGTTCGAGTACCTCAAGACCCACACGACCCGCGCCACCAAGGCGACCTGCGCGGGGCCGCTGACGTTCGGCTCGCGCATCCATCCCGGCAAGCAGTACACGGGCGTGGTCGACGTCGCCGAGCGGTTCGCCGAGGTCGTCAACGCCGAGCTGAAGGCGCTGGTGGCGGCCGGCGCCGCCTGGATCCAGCTCGACGAGCCCGCGCGTGGAAACGTCTCGGGCGAGGAGATGGCCCGCCTGTTCAACCTGGCCACCGAGGGCGTGAAGGCCCGGCTGGGCTTCCACGTCTGCTTCGGCAACCGTTTCGGCCGCTCGCGCTTCCCGCGCTCCTACGAGCCCTACTTCCCGGGCGTGCTCCAGGCCCGGGCCGACCAGTTCGTGCTGGAATTCGCCAGCCGCGAGATGAGCGAGGTCGACCTCTGGCACAAGCACGGCGGCAGCCGCGAACTGGGGGCGGGCGTGGTGGACGTCAAGGGCTTCCAGGAGGAGACGGCCGAGAGCGTGGCCCGGCGCATCCGCCGGGTGCTGCAGGCCTGCCCCGCCGACAAGCTCACCCTCAATCCCGACTGCGGCTTCGGCTGGTCCCCACGCTACATGTGCAACCAGAAGCTGCGCGGGCTGGCGGCCGGCGCCGCCCTGGTGCGCCGGGAGCTGGCCGGGAACCGGTAGGTCGGCCGGCGCGTTGCGTGGCCGGTGCAGTCTGCGAGTGACAGGCGCCTGGACCGAGCTACCCAGGAAAGGAGCCCCGGATGAGTACCCGCCGTGTGGTCGTCTCCCTACTGCTCGCGGGACTGGTCGCGCTGGTGCCCGGCCCCGCCCGCGCGCTCGAGGTCGGCCAGAAGGCCCCCGAGTTCACGCTGATCGGGCCTGGCAACAAGCCCGTCAAGCTCAGTGAGCTGACCGCCAAGGGACCGGTCGTCGTCTACACGTTCATCCAGGCCTTCACCCCAACCTGAACCAAGGAGATCCGCGACTTCGACGCGGCCCTGCCGCAGTTCGAAGCCGCGGGCGCCCAGGTCGTGGGCGTCAGCGCCGACCACGCGGCCACGCTGGACGCGTTCGCGAAACGCGAGAACACCAAGCACCTGCTCCTGGCGGACTTCCGGCGCCAGATGCTGCCCGAATGGGGCGCCATGCAGATGGACGAGAAGAGTCCGGTCTATCGCTATGCGCGGCGCGCCTACTTCATCATCGACCGGCAGGGGGTGTTGCGGTACCAGAAGATCCAGACGAACAACCTCGATCTGCTGAACCCCGAGGAGATTCTCAAGGCGCTCAAGGAGTCGGGCGCCTCGTGAGACTCCGAGCGGGCCGAGCGCTCGGCCTGGCGCTGCTGCTGCTGGCGTCGGCCGCGGCGGCGCCGGACTTCACGACGCTCGACATCCACCGCTACGAGGCGCCCAAGCCGGCGCCTGCCTTCACGCTGCCCGACCTCGACGGCCGCCCGGTGAGCCTCGCCGACCTGCGCGGCAAGGTCGTCCTGCTGTTCTACTGGGCCACCTGGTGAACGGACTGCCGGGAGGAGTTGCCTTCCATCGACGCGCTGTGGCGTGAGTTCCGGGGTCAGGGGCTCGCGGTGCTGCTGATCAGCTTCCGCGAGCCGCCCGACCAGGTCCACCGCGTCGTGAAGGAGCGCGGCTACATGGCGCCGGTGCTGCTCGACCAAAGCGGGGACGTGACCGGGCGAGTCTACGGCGTCTGGGGCCCGCCGACCGTCTACCTGGTGGACCGGGCCGGCCTCCTGGTCGGACGCGCCGTCGGCCGGCGCCCCTGGGGCACGCCGGCCGGCCGCGCTTTCATCCGCGCGCTGCTGACGTCGTCGGCGCGCTGACCCCGCCCGCCCGGGGCAGGGCCAGCACGAACCGGGCGCCGCCGCCGGGGGCGCCCTCGGCGCGGATCGTGCCCCCGTGCGCTTCGACCAGGTACCGGCAGAGCACCAGCCCGAGCCCGCTCGCGTCGCCGCGAGTGGATGCCGCGGCGCCGGACCGCCTGAGCTCGAACACCCCCGGCGCCTCCGCCGCCGGGATCCCGGGCCCCGCGTCACTCACCGCCACGTACGCCGCGCCGGCGTCGGCCCACACCTCGACGGCGACCCGACCGCCGGCCGGGCTGAATCTCAGCGCGTGACCGAGCAGGTTCGTCAGCACCTGCTCCAGGCGGTTGGCATCGGCCTCCACCGTGACCTCGGCCGGCTCCGCGGGGACGTGGAGGTTGATCGATTGCGGATCAGCGGCCGGCCGCATCCGGCCGACGGTCGCGGCGGCCAGCGCGGCCAGGTCCACCGGGGCGCGCTGCAGTGTCAGGGTGCCGGCTTCGAGCGTCGACACGTCCAGGATGTCGCGGAGCTGCCCGAGCATCCGCGTGCAGGCTGCGCGGATGGAGGCCAGGTAGCGGCGGTGGGAGGGCGCCAGCGCGTCCGACGCGAACTCCAGCAGCTGCACGTATCCCATGATGACCGTCAGGGGCGAACGGAGGTCATGCCCGAGCATCGACGTGAACCAGCCGCGCAGATCGTGCAGCTCCCGCATCAGCCGGCGCCGCTCGAGCGTTGCCTGCACCCGCACGGCCAGCTGCTCGGGCGAGGCCGGCCTGGTGATGTAGTCCACGGCGCCCGCGCGCAGCGCGCGCTCGACCGGTTCCGGGCCCTCGTCGCCGGCCGCCAGGACCACCACCGCGATCCCGCGCGTGGCGGACTCGGCGCGCAGGCGCTCGAGCAGCGCGAAGCCGTCGCGGCCGGGCAGCCCCAGATCGAGGAGGACGCAGTCCGGCTGCTCCCGGCGGATGAGGTCGAAGCCGGTCGCGCCGTCGGCGGCCTCCAGCACCTGGTAGCGCGGCGGCTCGAACAGGTCCCGGACGACGCCCCGGTGCTCGCTGCTGCCGCCGACGACCGCGATGGTCAGCGGGGCCGGACTCACCCGGGCATTGTCCGCCGGGCCCCGAAGTTCTCCTATCGGGTAAACCCCGACCCGGGGTCAACGCTTGAACAGGCCGAGGTCGAAGGCGAGGCGGACGAGGTCGGCGCGCGTGTGCAGACCCAGCTTGTCGCCGAGACGGGCGCGGTGCGTCTCCACGGTCTTGACGCTGAGCACGAGGCGGCTGGCGACCTCGCGGTTGGTGTGGCCGCGCGCGAGCAACTCCAGGACCTGGCGCTCGCGCGGGCTGAGCACCGGCGCCCTGACCGCTCGCGGGGCGGCAGCGCCGGCCGACGGCGCCTCGTCCCCGAGCCGCACGAACGTGCGCCCGCGATGAACGGCCCGGATCGCGGCCAGGAGCTCGGCGCTCTCGGAGTCCTTGATCACGTGACCGGCGGCGCCGGCGGCCTGCGTCACGCGCGCGTAGCCCGGGTCGTCGTGCATGGTCAGCACGAGCAGGCGGACGGCCGGCAGCTCCCGGCGGAGGCGCTGCAGCGTCTCGACGCCGCTCAGTCCGGGCATCGTGAGGTCGATCACCGCCACGTCGGGATGGGTGGCGTGGGCCCGTCGCACCGCCTCCTCGCCGTCGGCGGCCTCGGCCACGACCGCCATGTCGGGCTGGGCGTCGAGCAGCATGCGGAGGCCCGCGCGCAGGATGGCGTGGTCATCGACCAGCAGCAGGCGGATCTTCCTCACGCCCGCTCCGGGCCGAGCGGAATCTCCACGGCCACCCGGGTGCCGCGCCCCGGCTCCGAGTCGATGGTGAGCGCGCCCCGGAGGACGGCGGCGCGCTCGCGCATGGTGTGGATGCCGAGACCCCGGGCGGCCGTCGGCGGCGTCGGCGGCGTGCGGGGGTCGAAGCCGCGGCCGTCGTCCTCCACCACCATCGCCACGCTCGCGGCGCGGCGCCGGAGGCGCACGCCCACGCGTCCGGCGCCGGCGTGCCGGGCGACGTTCGACAGGGCCTCCTGCAGGATGCGATAGAGCGCGATCTCCACCGCGGCCGGCATGCGGTCCTCGTCGAGCCCGGCCGTCTCCACTTCGACGACGACACCCCGCGTGCGGCCGAAATCCTCGGTGTAGCGCTGGAGCGCGGCGGCCAGGCCGAGGTCGTCGAGGACGCTCGGGCGCAGGCCCCAGGCGAGCCGCCGGACCTCGGCCAGGGCGCGGGTGGCCACCTGGTGGAGATCGCGGGCCTGGCCACGCGCGGCCTTGACCGTGCGGGCCTCGCCCAGCGCGCTCAGGCCGAGCAGGAGCGAGGCCAGCGACTGGGCGGTCTCGTCGTGCAGCTCGCGTGCGATGCGGCGCCGCTCCTCCTCTTGCACGGTGATCACCTGGTTCAGCAGCAGCGCCCGGATCTCCTCGGCGTTCTTGCGGTCGGTGATGTCCGAGTACAGCCCGTACACGTAGCTCGTGCCGTGCCCCTCGTAGGTCGCCACCGCGCGGTCGTGCACCCAGATCCAGCGCCCGCTCTTGTGCAGGGTCCGGTATTCGAGGTCGAACGTGCCCCCACCCTCGAACAGGGCGTCGAACTGCCGGCGGACCAGGGGCAGGTCGTCGGGGTGGACGCGCCCGAACCATCCCTCGGCCCCGCGGCGGCAGATCTCGTCGGCCGTGTAGCCGCAGACCCGCTCGGTGTTGGGGCTGATGAAGAGCGCGTTGCCGTCCCGGTCGAGGAGCCACGCGACGGCAGGAATGTTGGTCACCAGCATCCGGTAGCGCTGCTCGCTGGCCCGCAGCGCCTCCTCGGCCCGGACACGCTCGATCGCCACGCCGGCCAGCCGGGCGGCGCGCTCGATCACGCGCCGGTCACCCTCGCCGGGAAGGTGCGGCTCCGGGTAGGACATCGCGAAGGTGGCCAGCGGCACGCCGGCGACGCCGAGCACCGGAACCGACCAGCACGGCTGCCGCTCGGGACCGAGCGCCGACGCCCCCTCCCGCGGTCGCCCGCCGTCCACCAGCAGCACCGCGCACCGCATTCCCGCTTCGCCCAGCACCTCGACCGTCCGGCACAGCACGTCGAGGGCGTTCGACAACGGCTCGCCGGCGGCGATCATCTCCAGCAGCACCTTCTCGCCGGCCAGCAGCGCCTCCGTCCGCTTGCGCTCGGTGATGTCCACGTACAGGCAGCGCAGTCGGGGCGGCCGGCCCGGCTCCCTGACCAGGCTCGCGCTGTCACGCACCCACACGACCCGGCCGCCGGCCGCGAGCATCCGGTACTCCTGCACGTGGTCGCGGCCGGAGGCAGCCTCGGCCTGCGTGAACGCCA
>DASTOJ010000088.1:0-10373 GCA_035762565.1 Candidatus Methylomirabilota bacterium
ACGGTTCTCGAGCGGCATGACGGAGACACCGACGCGGGGAAGGCTCACGGTCCGCGTATTCTACCCCCGACCTCGCGCGGAATCGCGTCCTGTGCTAGAGGTTCAGGCACGCAAAGGAGACGCCATGGTCAAGCCCTACACCGCCGTCGGCCTCGTCCCCACCGTGCGCGGGATCCGCAAGCGCAAGGACATCAAGGTCAACCTCGAGCACCTCCACCACCTGGTGAAGGCGGCCTCGTGGCTGTCGAGCCTGGATTTGCCGGTGCGACTGATTGCATTCCCCGAGGGAGCCCTTCAGGCCTTCAACGATGAAGTCCTGGATCTCGATCACGCGACGTTCGCACGCGAGTGCGCGATCGATATCCCGGGCGACGAGACCGAGGAGCTGGGCAAGATCGCCCGGGAGTACAACGCCTTCATCATGGCCCAGGCCAAGGCCCGGCACCCCGACCTCAAGGACCGCTTCTTCAACGTGGGCTTCATCATCAACCCGCGGGGGCGGGTGATCCTGCAGCACTACAAGGTCTCGCCGCTCTTCCCCGTCGAGCACTCCGTGTGCCCGCACGACGTCTACGACTGGTGGATCGAGAAGTACGGCCGCACCCTGAACGCGTTCTGGCCCGTCGCCGACACGGAGATCGGCCGGCTCGGCATCATGATGGCCAACGAGGGCTCCTACCCGGAGAACGCGCGGGCGCTCGCCCTGAACGGCGCCGAGGTCGTCTACCGCGCCTCCTACCCGCACCCCGCCACCGGCAACGAGATCTTCGAGATCCAGAGCCGGGCCCGTGCGCTCGACAACAACATGTACGTGATCGCCCCCAACATGGGCACCTACTACCTCTTCCCCGAGGAGACGACGCCCATCGACACCTTCGGCGGGCGGTCCTTCATCATCGACTACAAGGGGCGGATCGTGGGCCGCCAGGACTACGGCGCCGGCTCCACCTACGTCGGCGGGGTCGTCGACATCGAGGCCCTCCGCGATCACCGCGCCCGCGCCCAGTGGGACAACTGGCTGAAGGACCTCCGGACCGAGCTGTACCAGCTCCTGTACGAGAAGCCGATCTATCCCAAGAACCTCTACCTCAAGCGGGCGCCGATGAAGCACGCCGAGTACCGCGACAAGGTCATCAAGCGGCAGATCCGCCTCATGCACGACCGCGGGGTCTGGAAGAAGCCCGACCGCTGATGGCGGACGCGCCCCGGCTGCGCGTCCGGGAGGTCCTCCTCCTCGAGCGCGACGTCCGCCTGCGGCTGCCGTTCCGGTTCGGCGTGGTGACGCTGACGGAGGCGACCCAGGCGTTCGTGCGGGCGCGGATCGCCCTCGAGGACGGACGGGAGGCGTGGGGCGCCGCGGCCGAGGTGCTGGCGCCCAAGTGGTTCGACAAGGACCCCGCGCTGAGCAACGCACAGAACGCCGAGCAGCTCCGCCAGTCGCTGCGGGTGGCCCGCGCGCTCTACACCGAGGGGCGGCCGGCCCGCACCGCGTTCGGCCTCTTCGCCGACTCCTACGGGCCCCAGCTGGCCGAGTGCGGCGCGCGGGCGCTGAACCCGCTCGTCGCGTCCTTTGGACCCGCCCTGCTCGACCGCGCGGTCCTCGACGCGCTCTGCCGGCTGCACGCCGTGTCCTTCTACGAGGCGCTGCGCGCGAACCTGCCCGGCATGGCACCGGCCGAGCTGCTGGCCGACTTCGCCGGCTTCGACTTCGCCGCCTTCCTCGGCTCGCTCCGGCCCGCCGACGCGCTGCACGCGCGTCACACCGTCGGCCTGGTCGATCCGATCACCGCGACCGACCAGTCGCCCGGCACCCGTCTGAACGACGGGCTGCCGGAGACGCTGGAGGAGGTGGTGGCGGCTTACGGCCACACCTATTTCAAGCTCAAGGTGGGCGGTGACGTCACCGCCGACGTGGCGCGCCTCGCCGCGATCGCCGCGGTGCTCGACCGGCTGGCCGCGCCTTACCACGTGACGCTCGACGGCAACGAGCAGTACGAGTCAGCCGAGGCCGCGCTGGAGCTGTGGCGGGCGATGACGGCGGCCCCCGCCCTGCGCCGCCTCGTGGACGCCATCCTCTTCATCGAGCAGCCCGTCACGCGGAAGCGCGCGCTGGCGCAGGACGTGGGCGCGCTGGGTGCCGCCCGGCCGGTCATCATCGACGAGTCCGACGCCGACCTCGACGCGTTCGTCGCGGCGCGCGCCCGCGGCTACCGCGGCGTGTCGAGCAAGTCCTGCAAGGGGTTCTACAAGTCCCTGATCAACGCCGCGCGCTGCGCGACCTGGAACGGTGAGTCCACCGGCGGGCGGTTCTTCATGTCGGCCGAGGACCTCACGACGCAGCCCGGCCTGGCGCTCCAGCAGGATCTGGCGCTCGTCTCGCTCCTGGGCCTCGGCCACGTCGAGCGCAACGGCCATCACTACGTGCGAGGGCTCGCGGCCTTGCCGGCCGGCGAGCAAGCCGCCTGGCTCGCCGCGCACCCCGACCTCTACGCGCGTGACGGGGACCTCGTCCGTCTGCGCATCACGCGCGGATGCCTGGCGATCGGCTCGCTCGCCTGCCCGGGCTTCGCCGCCGCCGCCGAGCCGGCGTGGTCCGACATGAGGGAGGGTGGTTCGGCTCGCTGATCGCCCGATCGCCTCGGGCGAAATGCCGGCAGGCGGCGGCGCGCCGCCCGGCCCGCGCCCCGAGGATCGCGCAGATTCGCGCGTTCGCCCGTGGCACGCCTTCTGCTACGCGACGCGAACCATGACGACCATGGATTTCTGGTACGACCTGGCGATCCGGGAGCCGGCCGACCTCAACGAGGAGGCCGCCGAGCTGCTGCGGGACGCCGAAGCGGCGCTACGTCTTCCGGCCGCCCAGCAGACGGATGAGGACGACGAGTAGCACCGCGGCGCCCACCACGATCCAGATCGACGCCTTGGGCAGCCGGTAGACTTCCACCAGCGCCACGCCGAAGCCGCCGGCGATGACCACGCCGCCGGCCAGGAGCGGCGCCCAGCGCCGGCGCCTCATCGCAGCATCCCGAGCAGCTCGCCGATCACTGCATCGACCTCGCCCTCCATGGCGTGCGCCAGCGTGACGGTCCGCACCCGCGCGCCGGCCCACCAGGGCCGCCACGCCAGGTGGGGCGCGTCGAAGAGCACCAGCGCCGGCACGCCGAGCGCGGCGGCCAGGTGGCTGACGCCCGAGTCGTTGCCGAGATAGGCGTGGGCGCGCGAGAGCGCCGCGGCCAGCGCCGGCAGCGGAGGGTCGACCAGCCAGACGACGCCCGCGCCGAGGTGACGGCGGAGCGCGGCGGCGGCCGCCGTATCGGCCGGGCCCTGATGGACCAGGACGTTCATCCGCGCCCGGGCGGCCACCGTCGTGACGACGCGGGCGAACGCCTCCGCGGGCCAGCACTTGGCCGGGCTGCCGGCGCCGGGATGCACGAGCAGCCACGGCGGCGGGCCGATGTCCGCGGGCTCGGGCCGGAGCGCCCGCAGGGCCGCCGGCGCCGCGATCGGATCGCACCACTGGCCCGGTGGCGCCCCGACCGTGGCCAGCAGATGCTCCCACACGGGCCGGTCGTGGCCGGCCGGCGGCGCGACGACGGCGCCCGGGATCAGCCCGTTGAGCCGGCGGACGAAGACGGGATCGCGCGCGCCGAACCAGCAGACCAGGCGCGCGAGGTCCGGCAGGCGGGGCCGGGCGGTCGCCTCGTCGACGAACAGGGCGTCGAGTCCGAGCGCGTCGAACGCGACGTGGTCGTCCACCACGCCGAGCGCGGCCAGCAGCGCGCCAAGCCGCGGCTGGGCCGCCAGCATGATCGCCCCGGACCCGGCGCGCAGCGCGCGGAGCGCGGGCACGGCGAGCAGCACGTCGCCGAGCGCGCCCGGATGGATCGCGAGCGTGGGCGCGCCCACGTCACTGCGTGGCGAAGAGGGCCAGGGCGGCGTCGTGGAGGCGGCCGTTGGTGACGAACGCCGAGCCGCTGTAGATCGTCGCCACGCCGGCGAAGTCGGTGAAGCGCCCGCCCGCCTCCTCGACGATGACCTGGCACGGCGCCAGGTCCCATGCCTTGAGATCGGCCTCGGCGTAGATCTCGGCCTTGCCCTCGGCGACGAGTGCGTAGCCGAGATAGTCACCGAAGCCGCGCTGCCGGTCGGTGGCGTCGACGAGGCGCACGAAGCCGTCCCAGTAACCGGCCGCGCGCAAAATCTTGAGCTGCGCGTGCAGGAGCGTGGCCTCGCGCAGGGTGTCGATCGTGGAGACGCGGATCGGCTCGCCGTTGCGCCGGGCGCCGCCGCCGCGCCGGGCGGCCAGCATGTCGCCGGTGACGGGATTGTGGATCACCCCGGCCGTCACCTCGCCGCCCTCCTCCAGCGCGATGAGCGTCGCCCAGATCGGCACCCGGCGGATGAAGTTTCGCGTGCCGTCGATGGGGTCGATGATCCACCGCCGCCGCTGGTCGCCGACGGCGCCGAGCTCCTCGCCGAGGAATCCATGGTCGGGGAACGCGCGGCCGAGCACCTCGCGGATCGCCTCCTCGGCGCGGCGATCGGCCTGGGTGACCGGCGTGGCGTCGGCCTTCATGGTCACGTCGAATCCCTTGCGGTAGTAGTGCAGCGCGACCTCGCCCGCCGCGCGGGCCGCCTCGACCGCGGCGGCCAGCGCGCGATCCAGGTCGACGGCAGGGGCGCCCGTCACGTCCCTTCCTCGCCGGGGAACGGCTCGCCACGCTCGGCCAGCACGGCGCCGTAGACCTCGAGCGCGTCGACGACGACCGGCATGCCGCCGTACGTGCACTGCTGGAAGATCACCTCGGCGACCTCCCGCCGCGTCGCCCCCACGTTGAGGGCGGCGTGGATGTGCACGTGCAGCTCCTTGGGCCGGTGCAGCACGGTGAGCGAGGCCACCGCGCACAGCTCGCGCTGCTTCTGCGGGATCACGTCCCGGCTGTAGAGCACGCCGGTGAAGAACAGCGAGAGCTCGCGGGCGAGCCCCTTGTCGAACCGCTTCCAGTGCTCGAACCCGGTCCCGGTGCGCACGCCCTTGAACAGGGCGGCGCTCGTGCGCTTCGTCCGCTCGCGAACCGCGGGGTCGTCGATCAGTCCCATGGCAGTCCTTTCATGCCGTGCACCAGCAGGAACTCCTTCGGCACGGCGGCGATCATCGCACAGATCGTCCGTGGTAGGCTGGAGCGCCATGCTCAACCCGCACATTTTTCGCGCGTACGACGTGCGCGGGCGGCTCGGGGACGACATCAATCCGGAGGTCTTTCGCCGGATCGGCCAGGCCTACGCCACGCTCATCCGCCGCAACGGCGGCCGCACGATCGCCGTCGGCCAGGACAACCGCGAGTCGTCGGCCGGGCTCAAGGCCGGGTTCATCGAGGGCGTGCGAGCGGCCGGCGCCGACGTTGTCGACATCGGCGAGGTCCCGACCCCGATGCTCTACTTCGCCACCGCCCACTGGCGGCTCGACGGCGGCGCCAACATCACGGGCAGCCACAATCCCGTGGACTACAACGGCGTCAAGATGGTCCACCCGGGCGCCGCCCCGCTCGGCGAGGACGAGATCCAGTCGCTGCGCCTTCTGATCGTGCGCGGGGATCTGGAGCACGGCAGCGGCGCGCTGACGCGGCGCAGCCCGCGCGAGGACTACTTCAACACGGTGGCGGCGCTGGTCCGCCCCGCCCGGCGCCTGCGCGTGGTCGCCGACGCCGGCAACGGCGTGGCCGGCCTCTACGCGCCGGCGCTCCTGCGCCGCATCGGCTGCGACGTCGTCGAGCTGCACTGCGAGTCGGACGGCCGCTTCCCCAACCACCTGCCCGACCCCGAGGACCCGGACAACGTCGTCGACCTGCAGGCGAAGGTCGTCGAGGCCGGCGCCGATCTGGGACTGGCCTGGGACGGCGACGCCGACCGCGTTGGCGTGATCGACGAGCGCGGGCACCGGCACGAGGCCGACCTCATCCTGGTCCTCCTCGCCCGCGATCTCTTGACGCGGCACCCGGGGGCCAAGGTCGTGTTCGACGTGAAGTCCTCCCAGTCGCTCGTCGAGGACATCGAGCGCCACGGCGGGGTGCCGGTGATGTGGAAGACCGGCCACTCCCACCTCAAGCGCAAGATGCGCGAGGACGGGATCCTGCTGGGCGGCGAGGTCAGCGGCCACATGTTCTTTGCCGAGGGCTACTACGGCGTGGACGACGGCATCCTGGCCGCCTGCAAGATCGTGGACGTCGTCGCCCGCGAGTCGGGTCCCGCCTCGCGGCTGTTCGGCTCGATCGAGCACCTGCACGCGACACCCGAGCTGAAGGCCCTGTGCCCGGACGACAAGAAGTTCCAGCTGATCGACGAGCTGGCGCGCGACCTCAAGCAGCACTACGAGACCATCGACATCGACGGGGCCCGCGTGCTCTTTCCCGACGGCGGCTGGGGCCTCGTGCGCGCCTCGAACACCAACCCCTACCTCACGCTCCGCTTCGAGGCCCGCAGCGAGGAGCAGATCGCGGCGATGAAGCGCGTGATCTACGGCGCGCTCCAGCGCTACCCCTTCGTCACCCTGCCGGGCTGACCCGGGTCAGGAGATCGTCCACCGGCGATCTGAGGCAGGAGAAACACTTCGCTGTCGGGACCGATCGGCTGGAGCAGGGCGTCCTGGTAGATCTGGCCGTCGATGGCCACCGCGATCCCCTCGTCGAGATGGCGCCCGATCGCCGGATGCAGCTCGGTGAGCCGCTGGAAGAGCTGCTGCACGGACGTCGCCGAGAGCTGAAACTCGGCGACGCCCCCCGTGAGCTGCGCGAGGTTCCCGACCAGAACGACGCGCGCCATGCGGGTGTCAGACCTTGTCGCGCTCGCGCTCCTTCAGCGCCTTCAGCACCCTGGGCGGCGACATCGGCAGCTCGGTGAAGCGGATGCCGGTGGCGTTCGCCATGGCGTTGGCGATCGCGCCGAGCGGCGGCACGATCGGCGTCTCGCCCACCCCGCGCACGCCGTAGGGATGCTTGGGGTTGGCGACCTCGACCAGGATCGCGTCGATCATCGGCACGTCGGAGGCCACCGGCATCCGGTAGTCGAGGAACCCGGCGTTCTGCAGCCTGCCGTCGGCGCCGTAGACGTACTCCTCGTTCAGCGCCCAGCCGATGCCCTGCACGGCGCCGCCCTGGAACTGGCCCTCGACATAGGCCGGGTGCAGGGCCCGCCCGGCGTCCTGCGCGACCGTATATCGCAGGATGGTCACGCGTCCGGTCTCGGGATCGACCTCGAGGTCGACGAGGTGCGTGCCCAGGCTCGGCCCCGCGCCCTGGGCGTTGATCCGCCCGGACCCGCCGATCGGGCCACCGGTCTTGCCGGCGATCCTCGCGAAGTCGGCGATCGACATGGGCGTGGCTCGATCGGCCGCGCCGCCGATCGGTCGCACGTGGCCGCGCTCGAAGGCGACCTGCTCGGGCTCGAGGTCCCACAGCCGGCACGCCCGCGCGCACAGCTCGGCCTTGATCTGCCGGGCCGCCTCCACGATCGCCATCGAGCCCGAAAAGGCCGAGCGGCTGCCGCCGGTGAGGAAGTTGAAGCCGAGCGAGCCGGTATCGCCGATGATGGGCCGCACCTTGTCGTAGGGGATCCCCAGCTCGTCGGCCGCGACCATGGCCAGCGAGGCGCGCAGGCCCCCGATGTCCGGCGTGCCGGCCATCAGCGACACGGTGCCGTCCTCGTTGATGGTGAGCGAGGCGCACGTCTCGCCGCCGATGTTGAACCAGAAGCCCGAGGCCACGCCGCGCCCCTGCCACTTGCGCAGCGGCGTGTTCCAGTGCTCGGTCTTCCTGACCGCGTTGAGGGTCTCCTCCAGGCCGATGGGCCCGAACTTCGGGCCGTAGGCCGCCCTCGTGCCCTCGCGCGCCGCGTTCATCAATCGCAGCTCGATCGGGTCGAGGCCGAGCTTCTTGGCGATCTCGTCGACCACGCTCTCGACGGCAAACTCCGAGATCGGCGCGCCGGGCGCCCGGTAGGCGGCGACCTTGGGGCGGTTGGAGACGACGTCGTAGCCGATGACCCTGACGTTCTCCATGTCGTAGGGGGCGTAGGCGCACATGACGCCGGGCTGCACCGGCGAGCCCTGGAAGGCCCCGGCCTGGTACTTCAGCTCGGCGAAGCCCGCCACGAACCGGCCGTCCCTGGTGGCGCCCATCTTGACCCGCACGGTGGCGCCGGAGGTCGGGCCGGAGGCCTTGAAGACCTCCTCGCGCGACATCACCATCTTCACCGGCCGCATGGCCTTGCGCGAGAGCGCGATGGCGAGCGGCTCGAGGTAGACGACTGTCTTGCCGCCGAAGCCGCCGCCGATCTCGGAGGCGGTCACGCGGACCTGGCCGATGTCCAGGCCGAGCAGCCGCGCGCAGTGGGCGCGCACGATGAAGTGGCCCTGCGTGCAGCACCACAGCTCGGTCGAGCCGTCCTCCGAGACGCTGGCCAGCGCCGCGTGAGGCTCGAGGTAGCCCTGGTGGACGGGCGCCGTCCTGAACTCGCGCTCGACGATCACGTCGGCCTTGGCGAAGCCGGCCTCCACGTCGCCCAGCGTGATCTCCACGCGCTTGGCGACGTTGGACGCCTGGTCCGGCTTCGGCTCCACGCCGGTGGTGAAGAGGTCGTCGTGCAGGAGCGGCGCGCCGGGCCGCATGGCCTCGACGACGTCGATCACGTGCGGCAGCACCTCGTACTGCACGTCGATGAGCTTGAGGGCCCGCCGGGCGACGGCGGCGCTGGTGGCGGCGACGGCGGCCACCGCGTGGCCCTCGTAGAGCGCCTTCTCGCGGGCCATGACGTTCCGCACCACGTCCTTGTAGTTCATCATCATCTCGCCGGCGGGGATGAACTCCGACGGCTGGTCGGCGAAGTCGTCCCGGGTGATCACGGCCTTCACGCCGGGCAGCGCCTCGGCCTTCGACGTGTCGATCCTCACGATGCGCGCGTGGGGGTGCGGGCTGCGCAGCACGCGCCCGATGAGCTGGCCGGGCAGGTTGAAGTCGGCCCCGAAACGGGCGCGGCCCGTGACCTTGTCGACCCCGTCCGGGCGGACGGTGCGCGTTCCGACGTACGCCGGCTCGGCCATGACTATCCCTTTCTCAGCGTCGCGGCGGCGTCCTGCACCGCGCTCACGATCTTGTCGTACCCGGTGCACCGGCAGAGATTGCCGGCCAGCCAGTAGCGGATCTCCGTCTCGGTCGGCGCCGGGTTCTGCTCGAGCAGTGCCTTCGACGCGACGAGGAAGCCCGGCGTGCAGATGCCGCACTGCAAGGCGGCGTGCTCCAGGAACTTCTGCTGGAGTGGATGGAGCGTCTCGCCCCTGGCCAGGCCCTCGATCGTCTCGATGCGCCGCCCGCCGACCTCGCAGCCCAGGACGAGACAGGAGCAGACCAGCCGGTCGTCGAGCGTGACGCTGCAGGCCCCGCAGTCGCCGGAGGCGCAGCCTTCCTTGCTGCCGGTCAGGTGCAGCGTGTCGCGGAGGACGTCGAGCAGCGTCTCCTCCGTCTCGCAGAGGAACTCGACCGCGTCCCCGTTCACCGTCGCCTCGATGTGGTGCTTGGCCATCAGGAGGTCCTCGTCCGGTCCAGGGCGGTCAGGGCCGCCCGGCGGGCCAGCACTCCGGCCACCGCGACGCGAAATTCCACCGTTCCCCGCTTGTCGTCGATCGGCGCGCAGGCCGCCCGCGCGGCCGCCTCCAGCCGGTCCTGCGCCGCCCGCTCGAGGCGGCTGCCGACGATCGCCGCGGCGGCCTCGGGCACGAGCAGCACCCGCGGGGCCACCGCGCCCAGCGAGACCCGCGCAGCGGTGATCGTGCCCGCCCCGTCGACCGTCAGGCTCACGCCCGCGCCCACCACCGCGATATCCATCTCCGTGCGTGGGATGAAGCGCAGATAGGCGTCGCCCGAGCGTGGCGGGCGGGGCGGCAGCAAGAAGGAGACGACGAGCTCGCCCTGGCCGAGGGCGAGCTTGCGGGGCCCGAGCATCACGTCCTCGACCGGGAGATCGCGCCGGCCCTGGGGCCCGACCAGGGTGGCGACAGCCCCCGCGGCGATGAGCGCCGGCACGCTGTCGGCGGCGGGGGAGCCGTTGCACAGGTTGCCCCCCAGCGTCGCCCGTCCTTGCACCTGGGTCGAGCCGATGAGGTTCGCCGCCTCGACCACGCCCGGCCACACGTGCTTGAGGCGGGGATGCTCCTTGAGCTCGGCGCCCGTCACCGCCGCGCCGATCCGCCAGCCGCCCTTGTCCTCGGTGACCGTCCGGGTCTCGGCGATCCGCTTGATGTCGACGATCAGGGCGGGGTCGACGACCTCGGCGCGCATCTGGACCAGGAGGTCGGTGCCTCCGGCCAGGACGCGCGCGTCGCC
>DASTOJ010000089.1:0-23207 GCA_035762565.1 Candidatus Methylomirabilota bacterium
CCCAGGCGGACGACTTAATGCGTTAGCTGCGGCACGGAATGGACTGAACCACCCCACACCTAGTCGTCATCGTTTACAGCGTGGACTACCGGGGTATCTAATCCCGTTTGCTCCCCACGCTTTCGCGCCTCAGCGTCAGGAGATGCCCAGAGACCCGCCTTCGCCACCGGTGTTCCTCCCGATCTCTACACATTTCACCGCTACACCGGGAATTCCAGTCTCCTCTGCATCCCTCAAGAACGGCAGTATCGGCCGACGTTCCTCGGTTGAGCCGAGGGATTTCACGACCGACTTGCCATCCCGCCTACGCGCCCTTTACGCCCAGTGATTCCGAGCAACGCTTGCCCCCTCTGTCTTACCGCGGCTGCTGGCACAGAGTTGGCCGGGGCTTCCTCTGAAGGTACCGTCAGATGCCGGCGCTATTCACGCCGACACCCTTCTTTCCCTCTGACAGGGGTTTACGACCCGAAGGCCTTCGTCCCCCACGCGGCGTCACTCCGTCAGGCTTTCGCCCATTGCGGAAAATTCCCCACTGCTGCCTCCCGTAGGAGTCGGGACCGTGTCTCAGTTCCCGTGTGGCTGGTCGTCCTCTCAGACCAGCTACCCGTCATCGCCTTGGTGAGCCGTCACCTCACCAACTAGCTGATAGGCCGCGAGCCCCTCCAAGAGCGGCAGCTTGCGCCACCTTTCCTCCCCGGACTTCGCAACCCAGGGAACGTATCCGGTATTAGCCTCCCTTTCGAGAGGGTATCCCGAGCTCAAGGGCAGGTTACCCACGTGTTACTCACCCGTGCGCCACTAGAACCGCCGATGTATTGCTACACCGACGATCCCCGTTCGACTTGCATGTGTTAAGTACGCCGCCAGCGTTCGCTCTGAGCCAGGATCAAACTCGCCATGAAAAAGCGATGAACCTGGTCCTCTAGCTCGAACGTGTTACTGCGATTTGCTCTGCAGTCACTCGGCCGAGCGCAAGGTACTCGTTAGAACGGATGGTGCTCACACCTTTTCGGTGAGCCAGTAGCATATGCGACTTTCAAAGAGCCCTGCGGTCAGCTTGGAAGGTGACCGGATCGCTGCTGTTCCAAAGACCGTTGCCCGGCTCTCCGCCGAGCAAAGACTGACTATACTCACGCCCCCGGGGGCTGTCAAGCCTCTCGACGATGTTCCGGCCGCGCTGGCTAGCCCTCGATGACGACGCGATAGACCCTCCGTCGGCCTATCTTGATCGCGTAGCGTCCAGGGGGGAGGACCTCGCTCAGGTCTGCGACTCTCCGGCTGTTCACCTCGACCCCCCCCTGCTGGATCAGCCGCCGGGCCTCCGACGTCGAGGGCACGAGGCCCGCGTCCTTGAGCACCCTCCAGATCGGCCGCGATTGCGGGGCTGCCGGCAGGACCGCTCCGGGGACGCCTCCCTCGTCGTCGTCCAGAACCCAGCTGACGTCTGGATCGAATGCGCGCTGACTGGCACGCTCCGCCTCGCCCAGGGCCTCGTCACCGTGCACCAGCCGGGTCACCTCCCGCGCCAGGACGCGCTGAGCGTGGCGCTTCTCGGGCACCGCGGCCCCCTGGCGGGCCAGCTCCTCGATCTCCTCGATCGACAAGAACGTGAAGTACTTCAGGAAAGCCACGACATCGGCGTCGGAGGTGTTCAGCCAGAACTGGTACATGTCGTAGGCGGACGTGCGGGCCGGGTCCAGCCACACCGTGCCGGACTCCGTCTTACCGAACTTCGTTCCGTCGGCCTTGGCAACAAGGGGCATGGTGAGGCCGTAGGCCGAGGCGCCCCGGACCCTGCGGATCAGCTCTGTTCCCGCCGTGATGTTGCCCCACTGGTCGCTGCCGCCCATCTGGACCGTGCAGCCGTGGCGCTCGGACAGCGCCAGGAAGTCGTACGCCTGGAGCACCTGATAGCTGAACTCGGTGAACGAGAGGCCGCTGGCCAGGCGAGCCCGGACCGACTCCCGGGCGACCATGGCACCGACGCCGAAATGCTTGCCGATGTCCCGCAGGAAGGGAATCAGCTCCAGGCGGGACAACCACTCGTAGTTGTCGACGAGGACGGCAGCGTGGGGCCCCTCGAAGTCGAGGAACGGTCTGACCTGCGTCTTCAGCCGCTCCGACCACGCTGTCACCTGCTCCGTGGGGTTGAGGGCACGCTCGCCTGTCTTGCCTGCCGGGTCGCCGATGAGTCCGGTGCCCCCGCCGACGAGCACGATGGGTCGATGCCCAGCCAGCTGGATGCGGCGGAGCGCCAGGAGCGGCACGAGGCTGCCGATGTGCAGGCTGTCGGCGGTCGGATCGAAGCCTACGTAGATCGTCCGGCTCGCCTCGGCCAGATGGCCGGCCAGCTCGTCGGGGGCCGTGACGTCGGCGACGAGGCCGCGTTGCTGGAAGTCCTGCAGTACGGAGGTTGGCATGGTGTCCAGTCCCGTCGGGCCCGCATTATCGCACGCCCGCTCCCGTGGGGGCCGAGGGCACCGGTATAATGAGGCCGCATGGCTGAGCAGAAGCGTGCGGCGTCCGACCGGCGTCGCGCCCGCCCCCGCGTCCGGCGCTGGCTCCGCGCCCTGCTGATCGTGGCCGGGATCGTCTCCCTGCTGCTCGGCGCCGGGGCCGCCGTCGCCGCGGTGTGGGCCTTCACGATCCTGCCCCGCACGCTGCCGTCGGTCACGGCCCTGGAGAGCTTCCAGCCGCTGGTCGGCACCAAGATCTACGACGACAACGACGAGCTGATCACCGAGCTGCACGTCGAGCGACGCATCTTCGTCCCCCTCGCCCACGTTCCCCAGTCCCTGCGCGACGCCGTCATCGCCACCGAGGACAAGCGGTTCTTCTACCACTGGGGCATCGATCCGATCGGCATCGCCCGCGCCATCGCCCAGAACTACCGGCGGGGCCGCATCGTCGAGGGCGGCAGCACCATCACCCAGCAGCTGACCAAGGTGCTGTTCCTCACCCCCGACAAGAGCCTGGAGCGAAAGCTGAAGGAGGCCGTGCTGGCGCTGGAGCTGGAGCGGCGGTACAGCAAGGACCGCATCCTCGAGATGTACCTGAACCAGGTGTACTTCGGCCACGGCGCCTACGGGGTCGAGGCGGCCGCCCGCACCTATTTCGGCAAGTCGGTGTCCGAGCTGAACGTGCGGGAGGCGGCGCTGCTGGCGGGTCTACCGCGCGCGCCCACCACCTACTCGCCCTTCGAGCACGGTGAGGCGGCCAGGCGGCGGCGGGAGGTCGTGCTCCGGCGGATGGTGGAGTACGGGGCCCTCAAGGAGGGCGACGCCAAGAGGTTGGCCCGGGCCGATCTGGGACTCATCCCTCCCGAGCGGCGGCGCACCTCCGGCCAGTATTTCCTCGAGTACGTGCAGCAGACGCTGGAGGCGAAGTACGGGGCGGACATGGTGTTCAAGGGCGGGCTCAACGTCTATACGACCCTGAGCCCGACGATGCAGCTCGCCGCCGAGCAAGCCCTGCGCGACGGCCTCAAGGCGCTGGAGGGTCGCAGCGCCAAGGGGCGAGCCAGCGAGCATCCGGAAGGCGCCATCGTCACGATGGAGCCCCAGACGGGTTTCGTGCGCGCCATGGTGGGCGGCTACGACTTCTTCCGCAGCGAGTTCAACCGGGCCGTGCAGGCCCGGCGCCAGCCGGGTTCGGCCTTCAAGCCGTTCATCTACATCGCGGCGCTCGAGGCCGGGCTCACGCCGGCCACGCGGGTGGACGACGCGCCCGTGTCGTACGCCGTCGGGCCCAACGGCCAGGCGTGGAAGCCTGAGAACTACGACCGCAAGTTCCGGGGTCCGACGACCCTGCAGCAGGCGCTCGAGGAATCGGTCAACGTGGTGACGGTGAAGGTGCAGGAGCAGATCGGCCTCAACCGGACGATCCGCGTCGCCCGCCGCTTCGGGATCGCCAGCCCGCTCGATCTCAACCTGAGCCTGGCGCTGGGCACCTCCGACCTCACGCTCATCGAGCTGACGTCCGCCTACGGGGCGCTGGCCAACCAGGGCCAGTGGCTGCCGCCCACCGCAATCCGCTACGTCACCGACGCCCAGGGCAAGCTCCTCGAGGAACACCTGCCGGAGCCGCGGGAAGCGGTATCGCCGGAGACGGCGTACGTCATCACCCACATGCTACGCGGGGTGGTCGAGCGCGGGACCGGGCAGGCCGCCAAGGCGCTGGGCCGACCGGTCGCCGCCAAGACGGGGACCACCAACGATTACTCCAATGCCTGGTTCATCGGCTACACGCCGCGTCTGGCGACCGGCGTATGGGTGGGCTACGACCGCCCCCGCAGCCTGGGCAAGGACGAGACGGGCTCGCGCGTCGCGGTGCCGATCTGGGTCGCCTTCATGGGCAAGGCGCTCGGGGACAGTCCGAAGGACGACTTCCCGGTCCCCGACCGGGTGACGCTCGCGCCCGTCGACCTCGATCCCTCGAACGAGTGCGTGCGGGTAGTGACCCTGGCGTTCGTGAGGGGCACCGAGCCCGGAGTGGCCTGTGGGGCGCGCCGGCAGGCCGTACCCGGCGTCCCGGAGGACGCCGCCCCACCGTCCGCCCTGCCGCCGGCTTTGCCTTCGGCCCCGGCCGCGCCCCGGAATCCGGCCCCGCAGGCCGAGCTGCCGCCGGCGACCCCCACGCTGTCCCGGGAGATCTTCGCGCCTCCGCCCTCTCGCGCAGCGCCGCCGGCGTTCCCCCCACCGGCGGCGGCACGCGCTCAGGGACCGTAACCGCCCGCCGTTCAGCTCTCCGCGCGCGGGTAGGCAGCCGCCACCTCCGGCCACGCCGTATCGCCGAGCAGGCGTGCGAACACGCTCTCGAGCTCACCGATCGGCACGCGGATCTGCTCCATGGAGTCCCGCTCGCGGATCGTCACCCGCTGGTCGCCGGCCTCGCCCTTGTCCGGATCGCCGACCGTCTTCACGTCGACGGTCACGCAGTACGGCGTGCCCACCTCGTCCTGGCGCCGGTAGAGACGGCCGATGGCGGCGGTGTCGTCGTAGATCGTGACCCAGCGCCGGGCCAGACGGGCGCGCAGCTCGTGGCCGGTGGCGACGATCTCCGGCCGCTTCTTCAGCAAGGGCAGCGCCGCGATCTTGACCGGCGCCAGCTCCGGGTGCAGGCGCAGCACCACGCGCTTGTCGCCGCGCACCTCCTCTTCCCGGTAGGCGTCGAGCAGGAAAGCCAGCAGGGCCCGATCCACGCCGAACGACGGCTCGATCACGTACGGCACAACGTGCTCCTTGCGCTCCTCGTCGAAGTAGGTCAGCGACTTGCCGCTGAACTTCGCGTGCTGCTTGAGGTCGAAGTCGGTGCGGTTGGCGATGCCCATCAGCTCGCTCCAGCCGATGGGGAACTCGTAGAGGAGATCGACGGTCCGTTTCGCGTAGTGGGCCAGCTCGTCGGGGGCGTGCTCGTGAAGCCGCAGGCGCCGAGGGTCCAGCCCGTAGCGCGTGAACCACGCCTGGCAGTCGGCGATCCACCGGTCGTGCCAGTGCTCGTCCGCCGGCCGACCCTCCACGCGATCGTGGGGGTTGACGAAGTACTCGATCTCCATCTGCTCGAGCTCGCGCACGCGGAAGATGAAGTTGCCGGGCGTGATCTCGTTACGGAACGCCTTGCCGATCTGGGCGATGCCGAACGGCAGCTTGCGCCGCATCGACTGCAACACGTTGTCGAAGTTCACGAAGATGCCCTGGGCGGTCTCCGGGCGCAGGTACGTGACGGAGGCGTCCTCCTCCACCGGCCCCATGAACGTCTTGAACATGAGGTTGAACTGCCGGGGCGCGGTGAGCTCCCCTCTGCCGCACTCGGGACAGAGGGTCCGGCGGCCACCGCAGTGCTTACAGGCCTCGCCGGCGGGAATGGTGAACTTGTTGCCCTTGGTCGCCTCGCAGTAGTGGACCCAGGGCATCTCGCCGACCTGGTCGGCGCGGAAGCGCCGCTTGCATTCGCGGCAGTCGACCATCGGATCGGTGAACTTGTCGACGTGCCCACTCGCCTTCCACACACTGGGGTGCATGAGGATCGAGGCGTCGAGGCCCACCATGTCCTCGCGCTGCTGCACGAAGTCCCGCCACCACACCCGCCTGATGTTGTTCCGCAGCTCGACGCCGAGCGGGCCGTAGTCCCAGCAGGAGCCGGTGCCGCCGTAGATCTCGCTCGACTGGAAGACGAAGCCCCGGCGCTTGCACAGCGACACGAGGACGTCCATCGGCGTTGCCGTCATGCGCGCTCTCCCGAAGGCTCCTCCAGCCGCCGCAGCTCGCGAAGGAACCGCCCGCTGCGCGTGGGCTGCCCGATGAGTCGTGACAGGTGCGTGTCGAGAACGGCCCGCAGCTCCGGGCCGGCCCGGCCGATCGGCGTGGCCACGGCCTCCTCCCACCGCAGGCTGCGCAGTCGCGCGAACGCGGTCACCATGGCCGGCGCCACGGGCGCCGCACCGGCGCCCGCCCGACAGTCCTCGCAGACGACGCCCCCCTCCGCCCATCCCGGCCGCGGGAACGGGTAGGCGCGGCCGCACTCGACGCAGCGGTCGAGGCGCGGGCGATGACCGAGGAGATCCAGGCAGCGCACGCCGAAGCAGACGGCCACCCGGGGCGGCCGAGTCGAGGCCTCCAGCGCCCGGAGCGCGCGGACCAGGAGCCCGTACAGCCCGGGCTGACGGTCACGCTCGCCGGTCGTCCGGGCGACGACCTCGACGACCCAGGCGGCCTCGCCGAGCCGGCCCAGGTCGTCGCGCAGGCCGGCGAACGGATGCGTCACGTCGAAGTGGTCGATGCGCACCAGCTCGCTGCGCCCCGTGTCGAAGAACACGAGCTGGCCGAGCGTGAACAGCTCGAGGGCGCCGCCGAACCGCGACCGCATGCGGCGCGCGGCCTTCGCCACCCCGCGCAGCCGGCCGAAGTCGCGCGAGAAGAAGCTGACGACCCGATCGGCCTCTCCGAGCGGGAAGCTGCCGATCACCACGGCCGCCGAGCTGCCCAGCCCCACGTCAGGACGTCAGCCGGAAGCCGAATTCGCGCAGCGCGCGCTCGTCCTTCCGCCACTTGTGTCGCACCTGCACGTGGAGGTCGAGGAACACCTTGATGCCGAAGAAGGCTTCCAGCTCCCGCCGGGCCGCGGTGCCGATGCGCTTGAGCGTGGCGCCGCCCCGTCCGATCAGGATCCCCTTCTGGGAGTCCTGCTCGACGAAGACCATGGCCCGGATGTAGAGCCGCTCCGGATTCCGCCGCTCGGCCAGGTCCTCGACACGCACGGCGGCCGCGTACGGCACCTCCTGATGCGTGAAGTGAAAGATCTGCTCGCGGACCACCTCGGCCACCCAGAACGTCTCCGGCTGGTCGCTGGTGGCGTCGGCAGGAAAGAACGGGGGATGCTCGGGCAACGCCGCCACCAGGACGTCGAGCAGGCGGTCGCAGTTCGTGCCATCGGCGGCCGCGACCGGCAGTAATGCCCGGAACGGATGGGCCGCGCGCCAGCGCTCGAGCAGTGGCAGCAGCGCCGCCTTCGGCTCGACCAGGTCGACCTTGTTCAGCACGCACACGGTGGTCCCGCCGTAGTCGCGCAGGGGCGCGAGCACGAGGTCGTCGGGGCCCGAGCGATCGGTGGCGTCCACCACCAGGCAGACGGCGTCCACGTCCTCCACCGCCCGTTGCGCCGTCCGCAGCATGAACTCGCCCAGCTTGCCGCCGCCGGCGTGCAGCCCCGGCGTGTCCACGAAGACGACCTGCGCATCGAGCCGGTGCAGGATCCCGGTGATGCGGTTCCGCGTGGTCTGGGGACGCGGTGAGACGATGGCCAGCTTCTGGCCGACCAGCCGGTTGAGCAGGGTGGACTTGCCGGCGTTGGGCCGGCCGATCAAGGACACGAAGCCCGCTCGGAGGGGGGCTTCGCCCCCCTTCCGACGGTCGTCACGCGCCGGAGGGCGCGCTCCTCCCTGCCTCCCCCCAGCCTCGATGGCGCCGGCAAAGCCGGCGCTCGAACGGAGGTCCTCACCCACGCAGCAGTCCCTTCCAGAGACGCGCGGGGGCGGGACCCAGGATGGCGTGCTCGCGGCGGTGCATCAGGTCGGCTTCCACGGGATCGCGGTCGTCGTAGCCCACGAGGTGCAGGGTACCGTGAGTCACCAGCAGGTCCAGCTCGAGAGCCAGCGGTACCCGCAGCCGCCTGGCATGCCGGCGCGCAGCCTCGGCACCGATCACGATCTGGCCCAGGAGCTGGCCGGGCGCATCGGCCGTCTCGAGCGGGAAGGCCAGCACGTCCGTACGCCGGGCGACGCCGCGGTAGCGGGCGTTGAGACGCCGCATCTCGTCGTCGTCGACCACCGCCACCTCGACGGCGCCTCCGGGGCGTCCCACGGCGGCGAGCGCTCGTCGGGCCGCGCGGGCCAGACGCGGGACGGCGACGGGGACGCGGCGCTGACGGTTGTCGACGGCCGCCGGCATCAGCGGGCGCCGGCGGTCGCCTCATCGTCGCGGGCGGCGGGCGCGGCGGCCCGGGTGCCGCCCGCGGGCGGCGCGGCATCGCGCTCCGCCTCGTGCTGACCGTAGGCGCGGATGATGGCCGAGACCAGCCGATGGCGGACCACGTCGTGCTCGTCGAAGTATACGAAGGTGATCCCCGGCACGCCCTTGAGGATGGACTGCACCTCGATGAGCCCCGAGTGGCGCGAGGCCGGCAGGTCCACCTGGGTGATGTCGCCGGTGATCACCATCTTGGAGTTGAAGCCGAGCCGGGTGAGGAACATCTTCATCTGCTCGGTGGTGCTGTTCTGCGCCTCGTCGAGGATGATGAAGGCGTCGTTGAGGGTGCGGCCGCGCATGTAGGCGAGCGGCGCCACCTCGATGGCGCCCTTCTCCATCAGCGAAGCGACCTTCTCGGCCTCCAGCATGTCGTAGAGCGCGTCGTAGAGCGGCCGCAGGTAGGGGTGCACCTTCTCGTAGAGGTCGCCGGGCAGGAACCCCAGCCGCTCGCCCGCCTCCACCGCCGGCCGCGTGAGCACGATGCGGGCGACCTCGCGCTTCATCAGCGCGGACACCGCCATCGCCACCGCCAGGAACGACTTGCCGGTACCGGCGGGGCCGATGGCGAAGACCATGTCGTGGCCACGGATGGCGTCGACGTAGCGTTTCTGTCCGCGCGTCTTGGGCGTGATCAGCTTCTTGCGGGAGGGAACCGCGATGGCGTCGCTGAAGACCGCCTTGAGATCGGCCTCGGCGTCGTCGGCGATCATCCGCACCGCCGCCCGCACCTCGCCCCCCCGCAACGGCGCGCCCGAGCGCAGCAGCTCGGCCAGCTGGGTGAGGGCGCGCTCGGCCCGGCGCACCTGACGCTCGTCACCCTTGAGCATGACGTCGTGGCCGCGGGCCACGATGCGGACGTCGAGCTCGGATTCGAGCGTGCGGAGGTGGTCGTCGTTGCGGCCGAGCAGGTCGGCCAGGTCCACGTCGGGCGCCAGGGAGAGCCGGCGCGTGATCTGGGTGGCTTCGCTCAACTTCTATCGTTCCCTGCTGCCGAGTCTACCACGCGGCCGCGGGCTCATCCGGCCTGGCCCCGCCCGGCCGGCGCGTCCGGCGGCAGGTCGAGCTCGAGGTGCAGCTCGCGCAGCCGCGCCGGCGGCACCGCCGACGGCGCGCCCATCAGGAGATCCTGGGCCTGCTGGTTCATCGGGAACGCGATGACCTCCCGGATGTTGCTCTCACCGGCCAGCAGCATGACGATCCGGTCGATGCCGGGCGCCGAGCCGCCATGGGGCGGGGCGCCGTACTTGAACGCGTTCAGCATGCCGCCGAAGCGCGCCTCGACCTCCTCCCGGCTGTAGCCGGCGATCCCGAACGCCTTGTACATGATGTCGGGCCGGTGGTTGCGGATGGCGCCGCTCGACAGCTCCACGCCGTTGCACACGATGTCGTACTGGTAGGCCTTGATCGTGAGCGGATCCTGGGTCTCCAGCGCCGCCAGGCCGCCCTGCGGCATGGAGAACGGATTGTGGCTGAAGTCGATCGCGCCGGTCTCCTCGTCGCGCTCGTACATCGGAAAATCGACGATCCAGCAGAAGCGGAACGCGTTCTTCTCGAGCAGCCCCAGGTCCTCGCCGAGCTTGGTCCTCGCCTGGCCGGCCAGCCGGTCGGCGGCGGCGCGCACATCGCAGACGAACAAGACGGCGTCGCCGTCCTCGGCCCCGGTGGCGGCGCGCAGGCGGCCCAGCCGGCGGTCGTCGAGGAACTTGGCGAGAGGGCCGCGGGCGGCGCCCTCGGCCAGCACCACGTAGCCGAGCCCGGCCGCGCCCTGCTCGCGCGCCCACGCGTTCAGCCGGTCGAAGAAGCTGCGGGGCTGGCCCGCCGCGCCTGGCCCCCGCAGGGCCCGCACGACGGCGCCCTGCTCGATGGCGCCGGCGAAGACCGCGAAGCCGGAGCCGCGAAAGACCTCCGTCACGTCGGCGATCACGAGCGGGTTGCGCAGGTCGGGCTTGTCGGTGCCGTACTTCGCGATGGCCTCGTCGTAGGGGACACGGGGGAACGGCGGCGGAGTCACCGCCGCCTCCGGCCGGAACTCCCGGAAGACCCCGTGCATGACCGGCTCGATGGCGGCCCACACGTCCTCCTGGGTGACGAACGACATCTCGAGGTCGAGCTGGTAGAACTCCCCGGGCGAGCGGTCGGCGCGGCCGTCCTCGTCGCGAAAGCAGGGGGCGATCTGGAAGTACCGGTCGAACCCGGCCACCATCAACAGCTGCTTGAACTGCTGGGGCGCCTGCGGCAGCGCGTAGAACTTGCCGGGGTGCACGCGGCTGGGAACGAGATAGTCGCGGGCGCCTTCCGGCGAGCTCGAGGTCAGGATCGGGGTCTGGAACTCCGTGAAGCCGGCCTCGATCATGCGCCGGCGGATGCTGGCGATCACCCGGCTGCGCAGCAGGATGTTGCGGTGCAGCGCCTCCCGGCGCAGGTCGAGGAAGCGGTGGCGCAGCCGCGTGTCCTCGGGAAAGTCGGTGTCGGCATTGACCTGCAGCGGCAGCGGCTCGGCGGCCGACTGCACGCTCACCTCGTCCACGGCCAGCTCGATCTCGCCGGTCGGAAGCCGGGGGTTCACCGCGCCCGGCCCCCGCGCCGCGACGGTGCCTGTCAGCGTCACCACGCTCTCCAGCCGCAACCCCGAGGCCGTCTCGAACCCCGGGCTGGCCGCGTCCACCACGCACTGGGTGATCCCGTAGTTGTCGCGGAGGTCGACGAAGAGCAGCTGGCCGTGGTCGCGCTTGCGATGCACCCAGCCGGACAGGCGGACGGCGCGGCCGACGTCGGCGGCCCGCAGCTCACCGCAGGTGTGCGTGCGATATCGATGCATCACCGCCGCTCGCGGGCGCCGGTCAGCGCCTTCACGACGGCCTGTCCGCCTTCGACCGTCGCGTAGCCCCAGTACCCGTGCGTCGCGAAGTCGGCCAGCTGCCGCCCACGATTCCTGCGCTCGAGCTCCAGCGACACGAGATTGCCCTCCGCCCGCAACGCCCGTGCCGCCGCCAGGGCGGCCGCCAGGTCACCGCCACCGTCCACCAGCAGGGCGATCCGCCGGGCTTCCGGCACTGACGCCGCGGCGGAGCCGGTCCCGCTCCGCTCGCCGAGGAGCGCGACCAGGCGTTCGAAGCCGATCGAGAAGCCGCACGCCGGCACGTCCCGGCCGAGCAGCCTGCCGACCATTCGATCGTAGCGGCCGCCGCCGGCGATGGACGAGGGAAAGTCCGGCGCCACGATCTCGAAGATCGTCCCGGTGTAGTAGCCCATGCCGCGCACGAGCGTCGGATCGAAGCGCACCCGGGCCCCGGCCGGCAACTGGCCGTTGGCAGCCCCGATGATCGAGGTCAACCACTCGAACGCCTGCCCCGCCTCACCCACCCCGAGCGACGCCCTCAGCGCCTCCGGGGACAGATCGTGCTTCCGCAGCGCGGGCAGCAGGCTCTCGAACGCCGTGACCGCCGTCGCGCCGTGACCGGTCTCACGCAACTCGGCGAGGACTCCGGGGGGGCCGACCTTGTCCAGCTTGTCGAAGCTGATGAAGAAGCGTCCCTGGTCCTCGTCGGTGAAGCCGCAGTGGCGGGCGATCGACGCGAGGATCCGGCGGTCGTTGATGCGCACGCGGAGATCCGCGAGGTCGAACGCCGCCCGCACCGCCTCGCATGTCGCCAGGATCAGCTCGATCTCCACGACGGCCGACGCCATGCCCAGGACGTCGATATCGCACTGCGTGAACTGGCGATACCGTCCCTTCTGCGGCCGCTCGGCCCGCCAGACCGGCCCGATCTGGATCGCCTTGAGGGGATCCGGCAACCGCGCGTGATTCTCGGCGTAGTAGCGGGCGAGCGGGACCGTCAGGTCGAAGCGCAACCCGAGGTCGGCGAGATCCCCGGCGCCGCCGCGCAAGGCGGCCTCGAGGTCCTCGCCCCGCTTGAGCACCTTGTAGATGAGCTTCTCGTTCTCCCCGCCCTCGCTGCCGGCGAGCAGTCTCAGGCTCTCGAGCGCCGGAGTCTCGATCCGGCGAAAGCCGTAGCTCCGATAGACGGCGAGGATGCGCTGGGTGGCCGCGTCGCGCAACTCGACCTCGTTCGGCAGGATGTCGCGCATCCCGCGGGGAGGCGCGGTACTCAGCTTGTCGGCCACCCGGGTTCCTTGTCGCCCTGGATCATCGCACGGCTCCGGGCGGTCAGCGGGGAGGACGGAGGGGCGCCGGCGTCACTCCGGGATCGTGATGATGATCTGGGTGTCGCCCGCGGTGGTGAGCAAGCCGTAGAAGCGGGTGACGGCCACCACCAGCGACGGCCCCGGCTCGCCGGGGATCGCGCCGAGGCCGGTGATGGTGCCCTCGAAGCCGGAGTTCACCGACTGGAAGCGGTAGCCCGCGGGGCCCTTGAAGACCACCGCCAGGCGGCCGGGGACCTGGTTCTGGGGAACGACGATCTCCTCGATGCCGTCGCCGTCGAGGTCGATGGCGAGCGGATGGGGCTCGGCCAGATAGATGAAGCTGCGGCCGCCGCGCTCGATATAAGTGTCCACGACCAGCTTCGGGCCGCCGCCGCCGACGGGGGAGGATGACCGCCACACCTCCTCGTGCTCCACCGACAGGCGGAGCCGGTTGTGCTCGTCGACGAAGGCCAGCGTGCGCAGCGCGTTCTTGCCACCGGTGTTCGCCATCGTGGCGCCGGTGGCGCGAAAGCTGCCGGGCAGGCGCACGCGTCCCTCGGTCACCAGGGCGCCGTTGCGCAGGACCAGGCGGTCGGCCTGTCCCTTCTTGAAGAACCCCGCCTGCTCGAAGTCCTGGCCCCACAGGGTCTTCTTGACGCCGTCGCCCGCCACGTCCATCGCGATGAGGACCTGTCCTACCGAGCCGACCAGGACGGTCGGCTTGCCGTTCCGGGTCGTCAGGATCGCCGATCGCAGCAGGATACCGGGGTTGGGGTGATAGCGGTTCACCACGACCTCGAGCGCGCCATCACCGTCGAGGTCCGCGAGCTGGACGGCGAAGACCCCGGCGCTGGCGTCGCCCGTCCACGTCCACTCCGGCTCGAGGGTCTGCCCGACGATCCGGTACAGGTAGACCTTCTTCCCATCGGTGATCACCATGCGCGCCACCTTGTCGGCCGGCGCCACCGCCACGTCGAGCGACGAGACGACGAACGGGAACTTGGCGATCTCCTTGAGCGGGATGGACCCCTCGCCGGTGGAGTAGGCGCCGCTGTCGAGCTCCCCGGTCAGCAGCCGGGCCAGCAGCGACTGCTGTGGCCGTGCCGTCTGGTTGCCGCGACCCGGGCCGCCCGCGGAGAAGTCGCCCTTGGGCGCGGCGCGAATCGAGGGCGGGACGAACAGCCCGGTGGTCATCAGGGTGCTCGGTCCGGGCAGGGCGAACAGCCGCACGTCCATGAACGGCTTCTTCTGGACAGGCTTCACGTGCACGACCAGCGCGTGCTCGATCTTGAAGCGCGCAGCCGCCTTGGCCAGGCCCTTACCCTCGAGGATCTCCTGGCGCTGCAGCCCCTCCTGGAGCAGCACGACCGCGAGGGGATCGCCCATCGCGACCTGGAAGCGCCCGGTGCGGGTCAGACCATCGACGAGATCCTGCACCGCTGCCTCGGCCAGCCCATCCTTCACCCCTTCCACGAGGGGCACGACGGTAAGAAGGATCTTGCCGGCCGACACCCGCGCGCGATCGCCCGCCTTCACGTCGGCGCCCTGGGTGACACGCCCGGTGGAGTATGCCTCGAACACCTGCTCGACCAGCACGCGGCCCACCGCCTGCTCCGTCCGACCCAGCAGGGCGCCGGTCCGGGGGTGGCGCAGCTCGCGCCCCTCGCGGTAGACGCTCAGCTCGATGCCGGCCACGAGCCCGTCGCGGCGGCCGAGCGAGAGCGTGACGGCGCCGCCGGTGGCCTCCACGACGTCACCGTCCACCTTGGGAAACAGGCCGAGCACCTGATCGACGAGGATGCCGAGCGAGGAGGGGCCGCTCTGGGCCGTCGCCGTGACGGCCGCGAGCACCAAGAGGGCGAAACCGAGGGCGGCGCGGGACAATGTCAAGTGGACCGCGGACATGGCCCGAGGCTAGCCCACGGTTCCGGGAGAGTCAAGGAAACGGGGCATGGGGGATCTCCCCATGCCCCGTGGACTACGCGTGACGCCGAGCTAGAACGACAACCGCATGCGAGCCGCGATCGTCCAGCCGTCCTCGGCGTCGCGAGTGGCAAAGCCAGAGGGGGCCACTGCTTCCCGAGTGTCGAGGGCCGAACCGGCGAACAGGTAGGCCCCGACGAGATCGAACGCCGTGTTGGCAGCGAACCGCCACGTCATGCCCAGGTCTACCTCGGTGCCGATGTACCGGTCGTCGCCGCTGTTGCACGGGTTCGATCGGCAGGTTGACGAGCTGCCGGAGGCCGGCGCGCCACGGATGGCGCCGGCAGTGGTGTCGGTGTCCACCTTCTCGTCAGTCCAGGTCGGGCTGACGATGCCATAGAAGGCCAGCGCCGGGGTCAGGCTGTAGGTTGCCCGGAGCGCGAAGCCACGGCGGCCGTACCGGTCGTAGCCGATGTTGGTCGACATGCCGTTCAGCGTGCCGCCACCGCCGTTGAAGTAGTCGACACCGAGGGCCTGGATGTTGGACCACCCGGCCCAGTACCCGGTGTCGAGGTCGAGCGGCTCGTAATACCTGGTCCGCTGCCGCAGGTCGTCCTTGGAGTCGTTACCGGTGCTCCAGACACCGCGAGCCTCGAGGAGTAGCGGCCCGAGCTGCCAGCCGGCGATGAGGTCCACGAACCACGCGCTGACCTTCGAGTCGATAGTGCCCGCCGGACCCGTCCGCTGGGTGCGATCACCGAACTGGTAGTACACGGTGGGGTCGAGCGAGAACGGACCCGAGCGGAACCGCACGTCGACACCGATCGTGTGCCGGTTCTCCTCGGTGGGGGCGACGGCACCCTGCTGGTTGTTGACGGCGCGCCGGGCGGAGCCGCTGGTGCCGCCCTCGGCGTAGAAGTACGAGTAGAGCGGCTTGATGTCCAGCCCCTTGAACGGCGTGAGCTCGGGGCTGAAGATGACCGCGAAGTCGTTGCCGCGGCGGTTGGTGGCCGTGCGCGCCAGACGATGACCGCCCGCGATCTCCTCCTCGATCTGCACGTACGCCAGGTTGGTCTTCAGATTGGGCGCCCACGTCGTGATGGCGGAGAGGCCCCCGAAGTCACCGTTGGCGTAGGCGACCTTGTAGTTGGCGAGCGTCGCGAACGGCTGGGCGCCCACGCGGCTCCGCGTGGGAACCGGGATGAACGGCATCAGGCTGTCCTTGCCGGTCAGGTCGAACTCCGTGTACATCCACTTGATCTCGATGATGCCCGCGATGTCGGTGTTGATGTCGAAGCAGCCGTTGCTGCCGGCCTTGCCGCAGCCGGCGCCGAAGCTGCCATCGCCGCCCGTCGTCGATCCGTACGTCAGGTCCATCTCGAGTCCGAGCACGGCCTTGGTGCGTCCGACCTCGAAGTGCATCTGCGGGGCGAACCGGGTGCGGGCGTACCACTCCTGCTCGCCCGCACGGCTGAAGTTGCCGTCGTAGATGTTCTTGCCGCCCGACGTGACCTGGTCGAACAAGCCGTTGATCGTCACCTTCGGAGCCGGCGCCTGGGCGAATGCCGCAGGGGCGAGCAATCCGAGGATGGCGACCAGGCATGCGACTACCGCAACAGTCCGTCTCATGCACTGCCTCCCTCAGTTGTGGTGCGTTACGCTCCGTCGATTGCGCAAAGGCGACATCACCAACAGTTGCCGGAGTGCAGAACAGCGTGTCGGTTGTACCCCAGAGAGACGGAAAGCGTCAAGAAAAAAGACACGCCGGCGGCAGCGGATTATGCCTTGTTCGACGCGCGATTAGCCTCCATCCCCCAACGCTTTGAGCCGTTCCGATGCCGCCTGCCCGAATGGGCTGTCGGGTGCCAGCTGGCGAGCTCGCCGGAACGCCGCCCGGGCCTCGGCTTGGCGGTGGTCCGCAACGAGGACCAGGCCGAGGTTGTAGTAGGCGGCCTGCAGGGTGGGATCCAGGGTCAGCGCGAAGCGCAGGGAGCTTTCGGCCTCGGGGTAGCGCTTGAGGTGATAGAGCGCCAGCCCCAGGTTCTGGTGAACGAAGTCCTGGATCGTCAGCGCCGGCAGCGCCAGCGCCCGGCGGTAGCTGGCGACGGCCTCCTCCCAGCGCCCGACCTCCGCATACGCCGTCCCCAGGTGGAAGTGGGCGTCGGCGAGCTTGGGGTCCAGCTCCACGGCCTTGCGCAGCTCGTCGACCGCGAGGTCGGGGCGCCCCAGCTGCAGGTACACCAGGCCGAGCGTGTCGCGATAGTTCGCCACGGTCGGGTCGATGCTGACGGCTTCCTTGAGGGCGCCGACCGCGGGAGACGGCTGTCGGTCGGTGATGTGAGTGAGCGCACGCTCGTACGCCGCCTGGGCGCGAAGCCGATCGGACTCGGAGACCGTGACCGAGGCGCACGCCGAAAGCGCGAGCGCCAGGAGCGTCAGCCCAACCCCGCGTGTTGACACGTTTTCCCCTCCCATGTAGCCTCGACTCGTGCCCACCTACGAATACCAGTGCGACGGCTGCAACCGCGTCTTCGAGGTCCGCCAGCGTATCTCCGAGCCCCCCCTCACCACCTGCGACGCCTGCGGTGGCACGGTACGCCGGCTCCTCTCGGCGTCGCCCTTCATCCTCAAGGGCGCCGGCTGGTACGTGACCGACTATCCCTCCGAGTCGCGCAAGAAGGCCATGAGCGCCGAGAAGTCAGCGGCAGGGACCTCCTCCGACAAGGCAGGGTCCTCCGAGAAATCGGACCAGTCCGACAAGTCGTCGGCCGCCACGGCGAAGTCGGACGGCGCCGGCTCGACCAGCACTAGCGACGCCTCCTCGACCGCCTCGAAGCCGGTCGACTGACCACGACCGGCGTCCCCCGCCGCGCCCGCAGCACGGCCTCAGCGCTGCCCTCCCGCACGGCGATCTCCAGCCGCCCTCCCGAGCCCACGAGCGCCCCAGGCCGGCCGACCGGCAGGTCGGCGTAGGTCCCCACCAGCGGCACGTCGCGCCCGCCAACCCGGATGTGCACGTCGGCATCGAGCGGCGCGACCGAGCGCGCGTGGATCGAGGTGATGAGGTTGCCGAAGCGGTCGGTGTGCACCACGGCCCCGGCCACCGCGCCCGCCACGGCCCGCACTTCGGGCCAGGCCAGGCGCACGGGATCGGCCACGGCCGGGCCCAGGCGGGCGGGATCCACCCCGACCGCCAGATGGGCGGCGGCGGGCGCGAACAGATCGCGGCCGTGGAACGTGCGGCTCACACTGGGCAGCCGGTAATCGGCCTCCACCAGCTCGAAGGCCCGCCAGCCATCGCCGTCCAGGAACGGCGTGAACAGGCCGTTGTCGGGCCCGACGAGTAGGTGGCCATCGGCGGCCACGACGAGCCCGCGGCGGGTGGTGCCCACGCCGGGATCCACGACGGCCAGGTGGACCGTACCCGCCGGAAAGAAGGGTACGGCCGCCTCGAGCGCGAGCGCGCCCTCGGTGATGTCGTGGCGCTCGACCTCGTGGGTCACGTCCACCAGCTGCAGGGACTGGCCGGCCTCATGGGCGACTCCCAGCATCACGCCCTTCATCTCCGCGACGTAGGCGTCGCGGAGGCCGAAGTCAGTGGTCAGCGTGACGATCCCGGCCACAGGCGTCCGCGGGGAGCGACGGTCATCGGTCGCGGTCCACCACGAAATCGGCCACCAGCGAGAGCGTCTCGCGCTCCTCGGAGGGCGGGAACGCGTCGAGGTCGGCCTTGGCGGCCTGGGCGAACGCCTGGGCGCGGCCAAGGGCGTACTCCACCCCGTCGTGCTCGAGCACGAGCCCGCGGATGTCCGCGATCTCGGCGGCCTCCAGCATCCGGCGCCGCAGCACCGCCCGCACCCGTTCGGCGTCGGCGGGGACCGCGCGCTCCAGCATGGCGATGAGCGGCAGCGTGCGCTTGCCCTCCCGGAGATCGGCGCCGATCGCCTTGCCCAGGCGCACCTGATCAGCCGTGAAGTCCAGGGCGTCGTCGGAGATCTGGAAGGCGACGCCGACGTCCAGCCCGTACTGGGTGAGGGCCTCCGTCTGGGCGCGCGACAGCGCGCCGAGCAGCGCGCCGATCCGGCAGCAGGCCGACATGAACGAGGCGGTCTTCTGCGTGATGATCCGCATGTAGTCGGCCTCGGAGGTGAGCCCACTGCGCTTGAGCTGGAGCTGCGAGACCTCGGCCTCGGTCATCGAGACCGTGGACCGCGCCAGCGTCTCCATGACCCCGCGATCGTTGTCGCGCACGAGCAGCGCGAAGGACTTCGAGTAGAGGTGATCACCCACCAGCACGGAGGCGTCGTCGCCCCACTGGGCGTTGGCCGACGGCCGTCCCCGCCGCAGCGGCGCGGCGTCGACGACGTCGTCGTGGATGAGCGTGGCGGTGTGGAGCAGCTCGACCACGCACGCCAGGCGGACGGCGCGCGGCCCGCGGTAGTCCGCCAGGCGGGCCGCCAGCAGCAGCAAGATCGGGCGCAGCCGCTTGCCGCCGGCGCCGGCGATGTAGCCACCCATCTCCTGGATGAGGGGCACCGGCGAGTGCAGCTCACGGCGGATCTCGGCCTCGACCGCGGCGAGATCGTCGCCGACGAGCGCGGCCACCCGATCCTTGAGGATCCGCTCGAGAGTGGGCGTGGCCACGCCGCGTCGGCTTACTTGAGAACGACGCGGTCCTTGACCTGGACCTGCGCGCCCGCCGCGACCGACTGGATCTCGGCGACCGAGAAGCGCTCGCGCGTTTCGGTCACGCGAGCGGTGGCCACCTCGTCGTCGAGCTCTCCCAGCACCTCGCCGGTGACGGGGTGCACGATCGGGATCCGGTCGCGGCGCAGGCTGAGCACCGTCCCCGGCCGGACGCCGTCGGCGCTCGTGAGGTCGATGACGATGCGGGACGCGTCCACGTGCACGACCAGGCCGCGCTTGGGAGGCTCGGGGGCCGGGGGCGCCGGGGTCGCCGCCCGCCCGGCGCCCGCGGCCGGGGCGGAGGCGCTGCCGCCCGCCCGCGGATCGGCCACCGTCGTGCGCGGGGCGTCCGGCGTCTGGTAGGGCACGCCCTGGCGGGGACTGATCTTGCCCCCGCCGGGCGGCGGGCCGTGCTTGGCCACGATCTCCGGCGGCGCGATGATCGCGCCCTTGCCCCGCACGAGCGTGGTGATCGTGGTGGGGAGCTTGTCCTCCTCGACCCAGGTGTACTCGGGCTCGCTGCGGACGTCGCCGAAGCGCGGGTTCTTGATGAGCAGCCAGCGCGTCTCCGCCGACTTGAGGTTGATGGTGGGCTCGCCCGAGGTGGGAATGCCGAAGAGCTGGCGAACCGTGTTGCAGCCCGTGACGACGAGGAGCGCGACCAGGAGACCGACGAGGTGCCCCGCCTTCATGCGGCGTCTACCATAGCATATCCACTCGAGTGGGGGCCTCGACATGGCCCCCACATCCCCGACGCTCGACCCCGCGATTCGTCCTCAGTCCTCGGGCCGAGGCTCCCACGGGAACCGCTGCTCCTCGGTCGCGCTCGCCGTGACGAGCGGCAGCCGCCGGGAGATCAGCGCGGTGCCGGTGATCGCCGAGATGTACGTCACATCGAGGTAGGTCACGCCCCGCCGCTCCAGCAGGAGCGGCACGACCCAGCCGGCCGCTTCCAGGTTGCGCGCCGCCCGCATCGCCCGCTCGGGCCGGGCCAGCATGTCCTCGACGCGGAGGCTGCCGCCCGCGAACACGTCGCTCACCGCCAGCGGGTCCACGACCTGGAACCGCTTGGACCCCTCCAGGGCCGCCGCGATGAGGAACGGCACGCGGCGCACGTCGGCGCCCGCCGCCGTCAGGTCGAGCATCGGCGTGACCGCCACCCGGATGCGAGCCCGCGTGATGCGGGCACCGTCGCCGGCCCGCGGCCGGGCGGTGTCGGGTCGCGCCAGGTAGGTGGCGGCTGAGAAGTTGGGGTACACCCGCACGATCTGGGCGTGGCCGAGCACCTCTTCGAAGCGTCCCAGGGGCCGGCTCGTGAGCGGATGGGCGAAGACGTCGCCCTTGCGGAACACGGCGTACTCCTGGCCCACCTGGGCCCCGGAGCCGGCGTGGACGTCGAGAAAAATCTCGGGACCCTCGAGCGAGATCACGAGCGCCTCCACCGGCGAGAACGCCTGGACGAAGTCGCCCGCCATGAGGGCGAACGTGGAGGCGATGCGGTCGGCGACACCCGCCTGCGCCGGCGGCGCTGCGGACAGCGTCGCGGCCAGCACGGCGGCCACCACGGCGAGGGGCGCCGGACGCCTCAAAAGGTCACCGAGGGCCGGTGCAGCCCGAAGACGGCCCGCAGGCGCTCACAGATCTCGCCCAGGGTCGCCGCCGCCTCCACCGCCTCGACGAACAGCGGCATGAGGTTGGCGCGCCCGCGCGCACCCGCCTCCAGCGCGTCCAGCGCCCGCGCAGCCCGGTCGGCGTCGCGCGTGCGGCGCAGGCGCGCCAGCCGCGCGGCCAGCGCCTCGCCCACGCCGGCGTCGAGCTGGAACAGGTTGGCGGGGGGCGGGTCGTCGGTGACGAACTCGTTGACGCCGACCACGATCCGGGCCTTGTCCTCGACGTCGCGCTGCCACTGGAACGCGGCGTCCTGGATCTCGCGCTGCATGAAGCCGATCGCGGCCACCGAGCCGCCGAGCGCGTCGATCCGCGCCAGGTAGGCGGCGGCCGCCTCCTCGATGTCGCGCGTGAGCCGCTCCACGGCGAACGACCCGCCGAGCGGGTCGACGGTGTCGGCCACGCCCGACTCGTGGGCGAGGATCTGCTGCGTGCGCAGCGCGATCCGCACGGCCTTCTCGGTCGGCAGCGACAGCGCCTCGTCCATCGAGTTGGTGTGCAGCGACTGGCAGCCGCCCA
Source organism: Candidatus Methylomirabilota bacterium (assembly GCA_035762565.1). Lineage (GTDB taxonomy): Bacteria > Methylomirabilota > Methylomirabilia > Rokubacteriales > CSP1-6 > AR5. The sequence continues at coordinate 21,465 of DASTOJ010000089.1, forward strand.
GGACGGCGGCCAGCGCCTGCACGGTCACCCGCACGATGTTGTTCTCGGGCTGCTGGGCGGTCAACATGCTGCCGGCCGTCTGGGCGTGGAAGCGCAGCGTCTGCGAGCGGGGATCGCGGGCCCCGAACCGCTCGCGCATGATCCGCGCCCACAGCCGCCGGGCGGCCCGGAACTTCGCGACCTCCTCGATCAGGTCGTTGTGCGCGTTGAAGAAGAACGACAGCTGGGGGGCGAACGCGTCGACGTCCAGGCCCGCGGCGACCGCCGCCTGGACGTAGGCGATCGCGTTGGCCAGCGTGAAGGCCACCTCCTGGACCGCCGTGCAGCCGGCCTCGCGCATGTGGTAGCCGGAGATCGAGATCGTGTTCCAGCGCGGGACGTGCCGGCCACACCAGGCGAACACGTCGGTGACGAGGCGCATCGAGGGCGCCGGCGGAAAGATGTAGGTCCCCCGCGCGACGTACTCCTTGAGGATGTCGTTCTGGGTCGTGCCTGCCAGCCGCTCGGCGGCCACCCCCTGCCGCCGCCCGACCGCCACGTAGAGGGCCAGCAGGATGGCGGCGGTGGCATTGATGGTCATCGAGGTCGAGACACGATCGAGGGGGATACCTTCGAAGAGGTCAGCCATGTCCTCGAGCGCGGCGATGGACACCCCCACCTTGCCGACTTCACCACGCGCGATCGGCGCGTCGGGGTCGTGACCCATCTGAGTCGGCAGGTCGAACGCGACGGACAGGCCGGTCTGGCCCTGGTCGAGCAGGAAACGGTAGCGCTTGTTGGTCTCGGCGGCGGCGCCGAAGCCGGCGTACTGCCGCATCGTCCACAGTCGGGCTCGATACCCGGCCTCGTGCACGCCCCGGGTGAACGGGTACCGGCCGGGCGCCTCGGGTGCGCCGTCGGCCGGCGCGTCGTCCGGTCCGTAGACGCGCGGCCGCGGCGCCCCCCACGACGTCGTGAACGCGGGCTTGCGCTCGGGGGGACTCACGCGCTCCCTCTCACAGCGGGATGTTCCCGTGCTTCTTCGGCGGGTTGGTGTCGCGCTTGGTCTTGAGAACCTCCAGCACCGCGACCAGGCGCGCCCGGGTGTCGCTTGGCTCGATCACCTCGTCCACGTACCCGCGCTCGGCGGCCACGTACGGACTGGCGAACTTCTCGCGGTATTCGCGGATCCGCGCCTCGCGGAACGCCGACGGGTCGGCCGCCGCCTCCGCCTCGCGCCGGTAGAGGATGTTCACCGCACCCTCCGGCCCCATCACCGCGATCTCCGCGGTCGGCCACGCGAAGTTGGCGTCGCCGCGGATGTGCTTGGACGACATCACGTCGTAGGCGCCGCCGTAGGCCTTGCGGGTGATGACCGTGAGCTTGGGCACCGTGGCCTCGCAATACGCGTACAGCAGCTTGGCGCCGTGCTTGATGATGCCGCCGAACTCCTGGGCGGTGCCGGGCAGGAAGCCGGGCACGTCCACGAAGGTGACCAGCGGGACGTTGAAGCAGTCGCAGAAGCGCACGAAGCGCGCGCCTTTCACCGAGGCGTTGATGTCCAGGCAGCCGGCCAGGTGCGCCGGCTGGTTGGCCACGATGCCGACCGTTCGGCCTCCGAGGCGGCCGAAGCCCACGACGAGGTTGGGCGCGAAGCCGGCGTGGACCTCGAAGAAATAGCGGTCGTCGAGCACCGTCCGGACGACGTCCTTCATGTCGTACGGCTTGTTCGGCTGGTCGGGCACCACGGTCTGCAGGGCCTCG
>DASTOJ010000090.1:0-15642 GCA_035762565.1 Candidatus Methylomirabilota bacterium
GGCCACCTCAAGGACAGCGCCACCGACATCCTCTACGACGGAAGGACGTTCACGCGCTTTCCGGCGCCGCGGCTCGACTCGAACAACACCCACGGCACCGGCTGCACCTACTCCGCGGCGATCGCCGCGGGCCTCGCCCGCGGCACGCCGCTCGTCACCGCGGTCGCGGAGGCCAAGGCCTACGTCACCGCGGCCATCCGGGAGGGCTTCCCGGTCGGCCGCGGCGTGGGCGCCCTCCGCCACTTCGTCACCCGCGGCTAGCGATGGCGTCCGTCGACGACCGCATGCCGTTCATGGAGCACCTGGGCGAGCTGCGCGTGCGCATCGTGCGCGGCCTGATCGGTGTGCTGGTCGGCGCGCTGATCCCGCTGTTCTTCAGCCAGCGGATCGTCGACTGGCTGGCCCGCCCGGTGACCCGGCTCGGTCACGAGCTGGTGTTCACGGCGCCGGCCGAGGCGTTCTGGGTGCAGATGAAGGTCGGTCTGGTCTGCGGCCTCTTCCTGTCGGCGCCAGTGGTGCTCTGGCAGGTGTGGGCGTTCGTCGCGCCCGGGTTGCACCAGCACGAGAAGAAGTACGCGGCGCCCTTCGTGATCGTGGGCTCGCTGATGTTCCTGGCCGGCGGCGCCTTCGCGCTGTTCGTGGTGACGCCGTACGCGCTGAACTTCCTGCTCGGCTACGCCCGCCCCGGCCTCAGGCCGATGATCACGATCCAGAACCACATCGACTTCCTGCTTAAGTTCACGCTCGCCTTCGGGATCGTCTTCGAGCTGCCGCTGGCGCTGACGCTGCTGGCCCGGATGGGCGTGGTGACCGCCCGCACGCTGGCCAGGCAGCGCAAGTACGCCGTCCTCGGGGCCTTCGTCGTGGCGGCGATCCTGACTCCCACGCCCGACGCGTTCAACCAGGCGCTCATGGCCGGGCCGCTCATCGTCCTCTACGAAGTCGGCATCGTGTCCGCGCGCATCTTCGGCCGCAAGCGCGCGCCGGCCGGGGCGCCGGCCGCCTCGGAGAGCGCGTAGTGGACTTCACCGCGCTCGACCTTCCCGAGCCGGTCCACCAGGGCATCCGCGAGGCGGGCTTCGTGACGACGACGCCGATCCAGGAGGCCGCCCTGCCGCTGGCCCTCAAGGGCAAGGACGTGGCCGGCCAGTCGCAGACCGGCACCGGCAAGACGGCGGCCTTCCTCATCGCCGCCTTCACCCGGCTGCTGCGGACGCCGGCGCCGCCGCCCTCGACACCCGGCACGCCCCGGGTGCTCGTCATCGCGCCCACGCGCGAGCTGGTGGTGCAGATCGAGTCGGACGCGCGGCAGCTCGGACGGTTCACGCCGTTCCGGATCCAGGCGGTCTACGGCGGTATCGACTACGCCAAGCAGCGCGATACGCTGGCCGCCGGCTGCGACGTGCTGGTCGGCACCCCGGGCCGGCTGATCGACTACCTCAAGCAGCACGTGTGGTCGCCGCGCCGGGTCGAGGTGCTGGTCATCGACGAGGCGGACCGCATGTTCGACATGGGGTTCATCGCCGACCTGCGCTTCATCCTGCGCCGGCTGCCACCGCCCGAGCGGCGCCAGTCGTTCCTCTTCTCGGCGACGCTGTCGTTCCGCGTGCTGGAGCTGACCTGGGAGTTCATGAACAACCCCAGCCAGATCACGATCATGCCCCAGCAGAAGACCGCCGAGCGGGTGGAGCAACTGCTCTACCACGTCGGCCGCGAGGAGAAGTTCGGGCTGCTGCTGGGACTGATGCGCCGCGAAGGCGGCGACCGCATCCTGATCTTCGCCAACACGCGCGAGGAGGCCCGGCGGCTGGAGGACCGCCTCACCCGCAACGGCTGGGAGGCGCGCGCGCTGACCGGCGACGTCGATCAGCGGCGCCGGCTGCGCATCCTGAACGACTTCAAGGAGGGGCTGCTGCCGGTGCTGGTGGCGACGGACGTCGCCTCCCGCGGCCTGCACATCGAGGCGGTCAGCCACGTCGTCAACTGGGACCTGCCGCAGGATGCCGAGGACTACGTCCACCGCATCGGCCGCACGGCGCGGGCCGGCGCCGGCGGCAAGGCCATCGCCCTCGTCGACGAGGCGAGCGCCCTCAACCTCGAGGGAGTCGAGAAGTTCATCGGCCAGAAGATCCCCGTGGCCTGGCCCGAGGACGATCTCATCCTGCCGGAGATCCGCCCGACGGCCGAGGAGCGGCGTCGCTACGCGGAGGAGCGGCGCGCCCGGATGGACGCGCGGCGCGGGCGCGAGGACCGGGGTGGCCGTCGGGGCGATGGTCGCGGCGATCGCGGGCACCGCGGTGACCGCCGGCCCGGCGCCGACCCGCGCCGCGAGGCGCCTCCGCCGCCCGCGGCCATGCCCGGCGGAGCGCCGCCCGGCGCCCCCGCCAGCCGCCGCCGGCGCGGCCGGCGGGGCGGCTCGGGGCCACCCCCGCCCCCCACGGCGTGAGCGAAGCGTCTCCCGGCCCTGATCAGTCGCGCCGGGCGTCGTAGGCCAGCAACGCGCCGATCTGCTCGGGCAGCCCGAACAGCCGTATCCGATCCCCCGGGCGCAAGACGGTGTCGGCCGAGGGGTTCGCTTCCAGCAGGCCGTCGGCGCGCGTGATGGCGAGCACCGACACGCCGAAGCGCTCCCGCACGCGCGCCTCACGCAGCGTGCAGTCGGCAAGCGCGCCCGGACCCAGCGTGACCTCCTGCATCTCCGGCAGACGGTCGGCCGGCTCCGGCGGCCGCGCGCCGGCGAGGTTGATGGCGTCGCGGAACTGCTCGAGGTAGGCGAGCACCCGCTCCCGCGGCGTCTCCAGCCTGTGCAGGGCGTGGCGGATCAGCGTGGCGGCCGCCTCCAGTTCCGGCTGGATGACCTCGGAGGCGCCCGCCTGGCGGAGCTTCTCGTGCTCCGCGCGGTCGTGTGTCCGCGCGAGAATGGGCAGCGCTGGATTCAACCCGCGCAGATGGCGCACCGCCAGCCGCGCCCGCCCGACCTCCGGAAGCGCCACCACCGCCAGGGTGGCGTGCGCGGCGCCGGCCGCCTCCAGCAGCCGCCGGTGGCCGGCGTCGCCGAACATGCTGGGCACGCCGCGCTCGCGCAGACCGCGCACGATGTCGGGATCGTTCTCGATGGCGACCCAGGGAATGCGGAACGTGTCGAGCGCTTCGGCCACCGCGCTGCCCACCCGCCCGTAGCCGCACAGGATGACGTGCCGTTGCAGCTCGGCCGGGGCCGGGTCGGCGCCGGCCGGCGCTCGCCCGGCCAACCACAGCGCGCCCCGGTACCGCGGCGCCAGGCGCACCAGGGCGGCGTTGATCAGGATGGTGAGCAGCGAGGCGGCCAGGGTGCCCTGGTAGACGTCGGCCGTGATGAGAGCCTCCTGGCGGGCCGCCTGAACGAGGACGAACGAGAACTCGCCGATCTGGGCCAGTCCGATGCCGACCAGCACGGAAGTCCACAAGGGCTCGCCGAACAGCCAGACGACGCCGGTGCGCACGACGAGCTTGCCGACGACGACGAGCGCCACGATGACGCCCAGCAGCGGGAGGTTCTCGAACACGGACCGCGGGTCGATGAGGGCGCCGATGGTCACGAAGAAGAAGGCGCCGAACGTGTCGCGGAGTGGGAGCAACCGGGCCAGCGTCTCGTGGGCGAAGTCGGAGGCGCCGATGAGCAGGCCGGCCAGGAACGCTCCCAGCGCCAGCGACAGGCCGACGGCCTGCGTGAGCGCCGCCGTGCCGAGGCCGAGGGCCAGCGCCACCAGGAGGAACAGCTCCTCGTCGCGCGTGCGCGCCACACGCCTGAGCAGCGGCGGGATGACCCGGGCGGCCAGGGCGACGAACGGCACCAGCACGAGCGCCGCCATGCCGAGGCCGCGGCCGAGGGTGAGCAGACGGTCGGGCGCGCCCGCGCCGAGCGCGGGCATGAGGGCCAGCAGGACCACCACCGCCAGGTCCTCGACGAGACTGATGCCGATGAGCAGGCGCCCATGGCGCGTGTGCAGCTCGCCGCGGTCGAGCAGCAGGCGCGCGAGCACCATCGTGCTGGCCACCGAGATGACGACGCCGATCACCACGCCCCGCCCGGCCGGCCAGCCCAGCGCCACGCAGACCACCACCGCCAACCCGATCGTGAGCGCGGTGCCGAGCGGGCCCCCGACCAGCGCCACCCATTTCACCCGCAGCAGGTCCTTGAGCGAGAACTCGAGCCCGACGGAGAACATCAGCAGCACGACGCCGATCTCCGCGAACGCCTCGAAGTTGTGGAGGCCGCCAGCCACGCTGGGGCCGGGGGTGAACGGACTGATCACCATGCCGCCCAGCACGTAGCCGAGCACCAGGGGCTGGCGCGCGAGCCAGGCCAGCGCGCCCCCGAGAACGGCGGCGGTCAGCACGAGCGCCAGATCGCGGAAGAAGAGCGGGTCCGCCGTCATGGCGCCGGCAAGATAGCATGCGCCCGACGGCGGATCAGCGGGTCGCCGGGAACGCGCCCGCGCCCGGACGCGTTCAGGGAATAGGGGGCCCGCGTCGAAAAGGTTTTCGCCGCAGGAGCCCGCCATGCGAGAGTGGGAGGCGACGATGGCGACGGACACCCTCGCCACGGATCGGTGACGGACTTCCTGCCGGACACCCCTGCTGTCGCTCGTCCCTACTGTCCCGACTGCGAGCCGGATGCCGATCCGTGCCGTGAGATCCTCGACGTCCGCTGGTGCGCGGCGCACACGCCCGCGTGGAACGGCGCCGAGGACGCCGCGGTGCGGACGGAGGCGTTTCTGTCCGGCAGCACGGAGGCGGGCGGCGACGACAATCGGCGCTGGTGCCAGCTGGTGCACCGCCCAGCTCGGGTGACGGCCGCGGCGCCGGCCGGCGGCTCCCGGCGGCGGGCGGGGCGCGGCCCGGCCCGAACCGTTCCCGGCCCGTAGCGCCGCGGCGGCATGCGACGAACGCGCGCGCCGGCGCGCTCGGCGAACCGTTGTCTCAGCCGCGCGACGCCCACCACGCGAACAGCGCGACCATCACGAACGCCACCGCGACGTGGGCGACCGCGCCGGCCAGCAGCCCCAGCAGCGCGCCCAGCCCGGCCCGCGCGCTCCCGCGGAGCCGGCGTGTCCTGAGAATCTCCCCGGCGATCGCCCCCACGAGCGGGCCCAGCACGAGTCCGAGCGGCGCGGCGAACAGGCCGAGCACCGCGCCGGCCAGCGCGCCCGCGATGGCCCAGCGACTGCCGCCGGCCCGCCGCACGCCGACGGCGGTCGCCAGGTTCCCCAGCCCCGCGCCGACCACCGCCAGCGCGGCCAGGATGGCCAGCCGGCCGGGGCCGACCGGCGCGAAGTCCGTGGCGATGGCGTGGAGCAGCGCCCCGGCGAAGATCAGCGGGGTGCCGGGCAGCACCGGCACCACGGCGCCGGCGAGGCCGGCGAGCATCAGCAGCGCGACGACCACGTTGACGAGCGTCATGACGCCCGGTCGCGCTGCACCAGTGGCTGCGGCCGGGGCAACGCCAGCGCGACGCCGATGCCGATCGCGGCCAGCAGCAGCCACGGCACGGTGTACGCCCCGGTCGCCGCGAGCACGAGACCGAACAGCGGCGGGCCGATGAGCACACCGCTCCATGCGAAGACGACCGCCGCGCCCGTCAGCAGTCCGGCGGAGCGCGCGCCCCCGATCTCGGCCACGAGTGCGAGATAGAGCCCCACCCACCCGAAGGCGCCGGCGCCGGCGATCACGGCCAGGACGACGGCCACCGGCGGCGGCAGCCACGCGCCGAGCGCGAAGGCCGCGTAAGCGGCGGCGCCGAGCAGCGCGTTGACGACCACGCCCGGCCGGCGGCGGCTGCCGAACATCCGGTCGCTGATCGCGCCCCAGGCGAGCCGGCTGCCGGTACCGCCGACCTGCGCCAGAGCGAGGAACTGGCCGGCCGCCACCGCCGACACCGCGAAGGTGTCGCGCGCGTAGAGGGCGAGGTAGGCGAGGACCGAGGACTGCGCGACCGACAGGGCCAGGCCCGAGCCCAGCACGACGAGGACGCCGGGCCGGCGCAGGAAGACGCCCAGCTCGCTGAACCGTGGCCGCTGGGCCGGCGCTGCCGGCGCCAGATCTGGCGGCGCCCGGTACGCCAGCACCACCACGGCCGCGGACACCAGCGACAGGGCGCCGGCCGCGAAGAGCGCACGCCGCCAGCCGTAGGCGAGAGCGAGCGGCGGCAGGGTCAGCGCGCCGAGCAGACCGCCGAGTGTCAGGCCGGTTTGCTTGATGCCCATGGCCACGCCGCGCTGCCGGGGCGGAAACCACTCGACGACGGCCCGGCCCGTCGAGGGATTCAGGACGCTGAAGCCGAAGCCCGCGAGGACGAGGCAGGCCAGGCACGACGCGAGACCGCCGCCGGCGGCTGCGAGCATCACGCCGCCGCCGATGACGAGCTGGCCCAGGCCGAGCGTCGTGCGCACGCCGAGACGGTCGGTCAGCCAGCCTGACGGCAGCGCCATCAGGACGCCGCCGAGATAGACGGCCGGCAGGAACAACCCCACCTGCGCCCGCGTGAGTCCGAGCGACTCCAGCAGGAAGGGTGCCAGGGGCGCCACCGAGAGGACGGACAGCGCGCCGAACGCGTGGGCGAGCGTGACGAGGGCCAGCATCGTCCAGCTGGGCATGTACCGGGAGCCTACTTCGGAAGCGGCCCGGCGGCGAGAGCCGCCGGCACGGGCCTGCTCGGCTGGCTCGTCGTCAGCGTCGCCGTCTGGCTCGCCGGGCGGGAAGAGCGGCGGCGCGCCGCCGGGGCGCTCGGCCGGCGACGCGCCGCCCGAGACGGGTCGCTCGTCAGCGCTGGTACTTGGCCGGCGACTTGAGCGGCGCGAAGAACACCGGTCGGGCCATGCGGCCGACCCGCACCTCGATCAGCACCGGCCGGTCCATTCCCACGGCCTTGCGCACGAGATCGCCCACGTCGGTGGGCTTGGCCGCGCGCAGGCCCACCACGCCGTAGGCGTCGGCCAGCTTCATGAAGTCCGGGTTGGTGACGGCCGCGCCGTGGCTGCCGCCCCAGGACTCGTCGAGGTCACGGGCGACGTTGCCGTAGGCCTCGTCGTTGAACAGGACGATGACCGCGTTGATCTTCTCGCGCACGGCCGTGGACAGCTCCTGGGAATTGTACATGAACCCGCCGTCGCCGGTGATCACGATCACCGGCCGCTCCGGGCGCGCGACCTTGGCGCCGAGCCCGGTCGGCACCTCGAAGCCGAGGTTGCCGGAGTACGACGACGTCAGGTACGTCCGCGGCCGGTAGACCGGCCAGAACGGCCGTGAGTAATAGCCGATCTGGGTCATGCCGGCGACGACGAGGGCGTCCTCGGGCGTTCCGGCCCGCAGCGCCGCCAGGATCGAATGGTTGGGCTCCTGTGTGTCCAGGGCAGCCAGCGCTTCTCGAAGCTGCTCGCGCTCCCGCTTGCGTGACAGCCGCGGTGGCGCGTCGGTCCGCAACCGCTCCAGCAACCGCTCGAGGGTGAGTCGCGCGTCACCGACGAGCCCCACCGCCACCGGATGGTTGCGGCCGATCTCCTCGGCGTCGACGTCGAGCTGGACGATCTTCTGCGCGGGCTGGAAGGCGGCCAGCGCGCAGCGCGAGCCGACCACCAGGATCACGTCGGCCGCGTCGAGGTACTCGCGCAGCGGATTCTTGGGCCAGAGCGCCGCGCCCAGCGACAGATCGCCGTGGTCGCTCACCGCGCCCTTACCCTCGGCCGACTGCACCACCCCGGCCTGGACGTACTCGGCCACCGCCGTCACCGCCTCGTGGGCGCCGGAGGCGTTCACCCCACCGCCGGCGTAGATGATCGGCCGCGCGGCGCTCAGCAGCAGCCGCGCCGCCCGCTCGATGTCGGCGTCCGGCGCCGCCGTTCGCGCCACCGCGAGGGGCGGCAGCAGCTCGGCCTCGCCCTCGTCCTCCAGCGTGTCGGGCGGAATCTCCAGGTGCACCGGCCGCGGGCGCCCGGTCTTGAGCTGGCGGAAGGCCTCCTGCACGGCCGCCGGGATCTGCGCGACCTCGAGCACACGCTTGCGCCACTTGGTGATCGGCTTGACGACGTCCAGCTGCTCGTTGATCTCGTGCAGGACGCCGACGTCCTTGCCCAGGTAGCGCTTGGGTACCTGGCCGGCGACCAGGAACACCGGCGACGAGCAGGAATAGGCCGTGCTGAGCCCGGCGCCGGCGTTGAGCACGCCCGGTCCCGGCACCACCAGCGCGACGCCCACGCCGCCGCCCGCCCGCGCGTAGCCGTCGGCCATGTACGTCGTGGCCTGCTCGTGGCGCGTGAGGACGAAGCGGATGTCCTTCTCCTCGCGCAAGGCCGCCATGGCGCCATAGAGCTGCACGCCCGGCAGCCCGAACACCACCCGCACCCCTTCCCGATGAAGCTGCCTGGCCAGCGCCTCGCCCCCGGTCATTCGCATCACGACTCCTCCTCGCCGCCCATCAGATTCGCCGCCGGTTCGAGCGCCGGCTTTGCCGGCGCAATCCTGCTTCTCGGTCTGGGGGAGGCATGGGAGGGGGCCGTGGAGGCCCCCTCCGACCGACTAGTGGTGCTTGCGGAGCTCGAGGCGGCCGATCTGGCGGCGGTGCACCTCGTCGGGGCCGTCGGCGAACCGCAGCGTGCGGGAGTGCGCCCACCAGAAGGCCAGCGGGAACTCCTGGCTCACCCCCCCGCCGCCGTGCAGCTGCATGGCGCGGTCGAGCACGCCCAGCGTCACGTTCGGCACGGCCACCTTGATCTCGGCGATGGCCTGCTTGGCGGCCTTGTTGCCGACCGTGTCCATCATGTAGGCGGCGTGCAGCACGAGCAGCCGCGCCTGGTCGATCTCGATGCGGGACTGCGCGATGCGCTCGGTGGTGATGTCGTTGTCGGCCAGCCGCTTGCCGAAGGCCACCCGGTTGAGCGAGCGCTTGCACATGGACTCCAGCGCGCGCTCGGCCACCCCGATCTGGCGCATGCAGTGGTGGATGCGGCCGGGGCCCAGGCGCCCCTGGGCGATCTCGAAACCGCGTCCCTCGCCGAGCAGCATGTTGGCGGCCGGCACCCGCACGTTCTCGAACAGCACCTCGCCGTGGCCGTGGGGCGCGTCGTCGTAGCCGAAGACGGTCAGCATGCGGACGACCTTGATGCCCGGCGCCTCGCGCGGGACCACGATCATCGACTGCTGCTTGTAGCGGTCGGGATTCTTGGGGTCCGTCTTGCCCATGAAGATGAGGACCCGGCATCGCTTATCGCCGATGCCCGAGGTCCACCATTTGTGGCCGTTGATCACGTATTCGTCACCGTCGCGAACAATCGAGGACTCGATGTTGGTTGCATCCGAAGATGCAACCTTCGGCTCTGTCATTGCGAACGCTGACCGGATTTTCCCTTCCAGCAGCGGCTCCAGGTACTGCTTCTTGAGCTCGGGGCTGGCGTAGCGTTCGAACACCTCCATGTTGCCGGTGTCGGGGGCCGAGCAGTTGAACACCTCGGGAGCGATGGGCGAGCGGCCCATGATCTCGCAGAGGGGCGCGTAGTCGAGGTTGGTGAGGCCGGCGCCACGCTCGCTCTCGGGCAGGAACAGGTTCCAGAGCCCGCGCTCGCGCGCCTTCGCCTTCAGCTCCTCCATGATGGGCGGCACCGTCCAGCGATCGGCCGAGGAGTCGAGCTGCTCGCGAAAGGTCGCCTCGTTGGGGTAGACGAACTTGCTCATGAAGTCCGTCAGCTGCTCCATGTACATCTTGGTCTTCTTCGAGTACTCGAATTCCATCGCCGCTCTCCTGTCTGACAGGCTCGCCTCGCCTTCGGCTGCGGCTCGCACGGCCACGTTGACAGGCTCGCCTCGCCTTCGGCTGCGGCTCGCACGGCCACGTGTCCGGGCTTGCCTCTGGCGTGCTCGCCACCCGGGATTGTATCCTCGTCGCGGCCGGCTCGCGCCGGCGATTTCCCGGTGTGCCGAGGGAGCGGGCCGATGCGCATGCGCGGCAAGAGCGCGGTCGTGACGGGCGCGGGCTCGGGCCTCGGGCGGGCCACCGCGCTCCGGCTGGCCGCCGAGGGCGCGCGCGTGGCGTGCGTGGACCGGGTGGGTGAGCACGCGGAGGCGACGGCGGCGGCGATCGTGGCCGCTGGCGGCGGCGCGCTGGCGCTCCAGGCGGACGTCACCGACGAGGGCGCCTGCGGGCGGATGATCGAGGCGACGCTCGCCCGCTTCGGGGCGCTGACGACGCTCGTGAACTCGGCGGGCGTGACGAGCGCGGCCGGCGGCGCGCCGCCCGGCCAGGAGTGGCGGCGCGTGGTCGAGGTGAATCTCACCGGCACCTGGCTGCCGTCGTGTGCCGCCCGGGGGGCGCTGGCGGCCAGTGGCCACGGCAGCATCACGAACCTGGCGTCGATCTACGGCGTCGTGGGCGGGTCGATGTCGCCGGCCTACGCGGCGTCCAAGGGCGGCGTCGCCAATCTCACGCGCCAGCTGGCGATGCAGTGGGCGCCGGCCATCCGCGTCAACTGCGTGTGTCCCGGCCACGTGAAGACACCCCTGACCTCGGCGCTGATGGCGGATCCCGCGTGGCGGGCGCGGGTGATCACGCGGTATCCGCTCGGTCGCTTCGGCCACGTGGACGACGTGGCGGCGGCCATCCTGTACCTGGCCAGCGACGAGGCCGGGTTCGTCACCGGCGTCGCGCTGCCGGTGGACGGTGGGTATACCGCTGTCTGAGGCGGGCCCCGGGCTGGGGCGCGGCACCGGCACCCGGTTCGGCTCGGGCTGGATCAGCGGCGTGCTGGCGGTGACGTTCGCCGCGCTCGCCTTCGGCGGCGTGCTGTGCCTGTTGTTCCCGTGGCTGCTCACCACGCCCGACGCCCGCGGGCACTACCCGCTCGGCCTCGTGCGCTTCCTGATCTACGCGTTCCTGGTGGCAGGGTTCGGTCTCGGCACGCTGTCGGCGCTGCTGCGCCGCTCCAAGCGGCTCGGGCTGACGGCGCTGGCGCTGGCGACGGCGGCCACGCTGCTGGGCGGCTCCACCGCCGAGGTCGGTGACGCCGGCGAGGCCGCCGGCTACCTCGGCCTCGACTGGTTCCTGCTCAACGTGCTGGTGCTCGCGTTGATCTTCGTCCCCATGGAGCGGCTGTTCGCCCGGCTGCCGGCGCAGCCGATCTTCCGGCCCGGCTGGCGGACCGACCTCGCCCACTTCGCGATGAGCCACCTGCTCGTGCAGGTAACGGTGCTGCTCACGCTGGCGCCGGCCGCGCTGTTCTTCGCCTGGGCCGCGCGGCCCGGGCTGCAGCAGGCGGTGCAGAGCCAGCCGCTGCTCCTCCAGTTCGCCGAGATCGTCGTGGTCGCCGACCTCGCCGAGTACGCCGTGCACCGCGCCTTCCACGGCGTGCCGTGGCTCTGGCGGTTCCACGAGATCCACCACTCGGCCCGGGCCCTCGACTGGCTGGCCTCCTCGCGCCTGCACCTGGTGGACATCGTGGTGACGCGGGGGCTGTCGTTCGTTCCGCTCTACGTGCTGGGGTTCTCGCCGCCGGCCGTGTACGCCTACCTGGTGTTCGTCTCCTTCCACGCGGTCTTCATCCACGCCAACGTGCGGTTCCGCTTCCGGGCGCTGGAACGGCTGCTGGTCACGCCGCGCTTCCACCACTGGCACCATGCCGCCACGCCCGAGGCCGTCGACAAGAACTTCGCCATCCACCTGCCGATCATCGACCGCCTGTTCGGCACCTGCTACTTCCCGGAGGGACGATGGCCCGCGGCGTACGGGCTGGCGGGCCAACCGGTGCCCGACGGGTGGCTCCGCCAGCTCGTGTGGCCGCTGCGCCGGGCCGGGTAGAATGGCGGCGCCGGGGAGGGACACCGCGATGGCCGAGCTGGAGCCCGTTCACCTGCTGCGCTGGATCGAGGCGAACCGGCACGCCTTCGGAGGGCCGGTGGCCAACAAGGAGGTTTTCCCCGAGAGCGAGCTCATCTACCAGATCGTCCGCGGGCCCAACGCGCGCAACGACTTCCACATCGACCCGGGCGACGAGATCTTCTTCCAGCTCCAGGGCGGCATCACCGTGCGCTGCCGCGAGGCCGGCGGCCGCCTGCGCGACGTGCCCGTGCGCGAGGGCGAGGCGATGCTGGTGCGCGCCGGCACGCCGCACTGTCCCATCCGCCCCGCCGGCACCTGGGGGTTGGTGATCGAGCGCAGGCGCCGCCCCGACGAGCTGGACGCGCTGGCCTGGTTCTGCGAGGGCTGCGGCGCGCTCCTCCACCAGGAGACCTTCGCCTGCGCGGACATCGAGCGCGAGCTGAAGGCCATCATCGAGCGCTTCAACGCCCGCGAGACGCTGCGCACGTGCAAGGCGTGCGGCGCCGTCCTGCCGGTCCCGGCCGGCGCCTAGGCTGATCGAGGAGCGGCCCGGCTACGCCGGGCCACTCCGAGCATCGGAGGGTGTGAGAGCCCCGTCGGGGCCCCCACGCGCATAGCGGTCGATGATGTAGCGGGAGATCGAGTGGCGCGAGGGGAGGCCGGGCAGGGCGCCGCAGGGGAACCAGCGGGCGTCCTCGAGCTCCTCGTGGTCGATGACGACCTCGCCGCCGGCGTAGGTGGCCACGAAGCCGATCATCATCTGGCTCGGGAAGGGCCAGTTCTGGCTGCCGACGTAGTGGATGTCCTTCACGTCCACGCCGACCTCTTCCTTGATCTCGCGGGCGACGCAGCCCTCCAGCGACTCGCCGTTGTCCACGAAGCCCGCGACCAGCGCATAGCGGTTGGGCGCCCACTCGGCCTTGCGCGTGAGCAGCACGCGGTTGCCGTCGCGGACGAGGACGATGGTGGCCGGGTGCAGGTGGGGATAGTGCTCGTAGCGACAGTCCGGGCAGCGCTTGCCCCACTCGCTCTCGATCCGCGCGGTGGGCGCGCCGCAGCGCGGGCAGTGGCCGCTGGTCGACTCCCACCACAGCGCCTGCATGGCCATGCCGCCGAGCGAAAGGAGTTCGTCGGGCAGGCGAGCGCCGCGCATGGGCACGAGCGTCTCCCGGGCCAGGCCGCCCGGCACCGAGGCGTCGGCCGCCACCGGCACGACCCAGACCGGCTGCCGTCGATAGGTGCCGAGCCAGAACGGCGCGGTGTCGCCGGGCGGGATCGGACACTCGCCGCCCGGGAGCCGGAAGCTCTCGCCCTCGGCCACCACCAGCAAGTTCTGCCCCTGGACGAGGAGCCACTGGCCGCGCTCGTCGGCGGGCTTGTCGCCGCGCTTGGCCGGCGTGAAGTCGGCGCCGAGGATGTCGCGGTTGAACGGCAGGTGCACGCTGAGCGGCGTCGTCATGTCCACCACGGATAGAACGGCGGCATGTCCTTGCTCGGCCGTCCGGTGAAGCGCGGCGGGCGCTTGTCGAGGAACGAGGCGATACCCTCGCGAGCGTCGGGCGACCGCCCCGTGTACCACATCCCGAGCGAGTCGAGGCGGTGCGCCTCGCGCGGATGCTCGGCGCCAAGCATCCGCCACAACATCTGGCGAATGAGCGCGACAGAGACGGCGGAGGTATTGTCGGCGATCTCCCGCGCCAGCGCCCGGGCCTCGGGCAGGAGCGCCTCGGGCGCCACGACGCGGCTCACCAGGCCCCCTGCGCTGGCCTCCTCGGCCGAGAACACCCGTCCCGTGTACACCCACTCCGCCGCCTGGGCGATGCCGACCAGCCGCGGCAGGAACCACGTGCTGCATGCCTCGGGCACCACGCCCCGGCGCGCGAACACGAAGCCCATCTTGGCGGCGCTGGAAGCCATGCGGACGTCCATCGCGAGCGTCAGCGTGATGCCGAAGCCCACGGCGGGGCCGTTGATGGCGGCGATCACCGGCTTCGTCAGCTCGAAGAGCCGCAGCGCCACCTGCCCGCCACCGTCGCGGTGCTCCTCGGGCCGCTCGCTCCCGCCCGGCCGCGCGCCGAACGTGTCGGCGCCCCGCCCGAGGTCGGCGCCCGCGCAGAAGGCGCGGCCGGCGCCGGTGACGATCACCGCCCGCACGTCGTCGTCGCCGTCGGCACGCCCGAAGGCCTCCACCAGCTCGCGGATCATCGTGGTGTTGACGGCGTTGAGGCGGTCGGGGCGGTTCAGCGTGAGCGTGGCCACGCGGTCGGCCACGTCGTAGAGCACCGTCTCGAAGGGCATGCTCAGAAGCCGAGCGCGCGGACGCCCTCGGGGGCGCCGGCCGCCGCCGGCTCCGGGGGGGCCGGCGGCTCGACCGCGAGCTTCTTGACCGCCGGCAGCACCTCGGCGGCGAACAGGCGCATGTTGCGCTCGGCCTCGTCGTAGGGCATCCCCGCGTAGGAGAACACGCCCACGTAGTGGCTGTTGCCGGTGCGCCGGTGGATGTCCACGATCCGGTCGTAGCACTGCTCGGGCGTGCCCCACACCTGGAGGTTGGCGAAATAGTCGATGACCTTGTCGGTGCCGTACTGGGCGATCTTGTCGCTCATCTTGCCGTAGTACTCGTAGCCCTTGGTGTGCGCGAGATGGTCGCCCGCGAACTGGTAGTGGTCGAGCACGGTCTGGTAGTAGCCGCCGATCCAGCGCAGGGCCTGCTCGCGGGCACGCTCGGCGCTCGCGTCGCAGAACGTCCACCCGGCCGAGACCGGCGGCGGCGCCTCCACGCCGTTCACCTCGCGGTAGACGCCGCGATAGGTCTCCAGCTCCCGGGCCACCTCGTGCCACGGCTTCTGCGGGATGATGAGGATGCCGACGCCGAGCTTCGCCATGATGGGCAGCGACTCGGGAGAGACCGCGGCCGCGTAGGTCCGGCCGCGGAACGACTTGAACGGCGCCGGCCGGATGGCCGCCCGCGGCTGCTTGACGTAGACGCCGTCGTGCTGGCAGTAGCCGGTCTCCAGGCCCTCCAGGATCATCTCGGCGCACTCGACGAAACGCGGCCGGGACTCGTCCATGGACAGGCGGAACGCGTCGAACTCCACCTTGCCCGCCCCTCGGCCCAGCCCGAGGATGAGCCGGCCCTCGGAGATGTTGTCGAGCATCGCGATCTCTTCGGCCGCCCGCATCGGATCGTGCCACGGCAGCACGACGACCATCGATCCCAGCTGCGCCCGCGTCGTCCGCCCCGCCATGTACGTGAGGAACTGCAGGACGTCCGGACACATCGTGTAGTCGGTGAAGTGGTGCTCCACCCCCCAGATCGACTCGAACCCAAGCGGCTCCGCCAGATCCGCCAGCCTCAGCTCGTTCCGATAGACCTCCCGGTCCGTCCGCCTCTTCCCCGGATTCTGAAACACCGCCGCCATCCCGACATGCATACTCCGCTCCTCCCCACGCGCTGCCGAGAGTAGCCCCCGCGGTTCAGAGCGTCAATCCACCCGAAGCATGCTCGCGAAAATGTGAATCCGCTCCCGGTTGGCCCCGTCCGATGCTGGTGCGAAAGCTTGCCGTCGCCCAGGGGTTCCCGGCGGGACGTGGCCGGGGCCCGGGGAGAGGGGCGCGGCGGATTCCGTTGGCTTCGATGGTGCTATGCCTGACGTACGACAGGCCAAACCTGGGCAGGCGCTCGCGGCCAGAATCACGCGGAATCCGCCGGGTGCCGCCGTGCGCCTCGTGCGTGGCTCACGCGCCAGCCCGTCCACCGGCCGATGCTCGCGAAAATGTGAATCCGCTCCCGGTTGGCC
>DASTOJ010000091.1:0-2027 GCA_035762565.1 Candidatus Methylomirabilota bacterium
CGGCGTGGTCAGCTGCGGGCAGTGCGTGGGCATTCTTCCGTTCGTCGACGAGGACACGGTGCTGCTGATTCGCCAGTATCGCTACGTGGCGCGCCGCTCGACCTGGGAGATGCCGACCGGGGGCCTCCACCAGGGGGAGAGCGCCGAGGAAGCCGCTCAGCGCGAGCTGGCCGAGGAGGTGGGCTGCCGCGCCGGGCGCCTCCTCCACGTGTGCACGTACCACACGAGCAAGAGCGTGATGGATGAGACCGCGCACCTCTTCCTGGCCGGGGACCTCGTGGATGCGCCACGACCGCCCGACGATACGGAGTTCATCGACGTCCACAGGATCCCCTTCACCGTGGCCCTCGAGATGGTGCTCACCGGGGAGATCCAGGACAGCATGACGATCATCGCGGTGCTGCACGCCGCTCGCCGGCGAGAACGTCCCGGCGCTCGTGATCGATGAGTCGCGCCCGGATTCGTCTCGCTGGCTCCTTGGTCCCGCTGGTCGCTGTGGTGGCCCTCGTGGCCGCGGCGGCGGCCGCCCAGGACGCGCTCCGCTTCCCGAAGCCGGATCGGCCTGTCGCCGGGATCATCTCCCCGAGCTACTCCACCGAGGAGAAACGCGACCGACATGGGGAAGCCGAGCGGGTCATGGACCGCCTCGGCATCACGCCCGGGATGCGCGTGGCCGACGTGGGAGCCGGCGACGGCTACTACACCGTGCGCCTGGCGCGCCGGCTGGGGCCGGGCGCGACGATCTACGCCCAGGACGTCGAGCCCCGGTACCTCCGAGGGCTGGCCCAGCGGCTCGAGCGTGAGGGCGTCCGCGGGGTCACCCTCGTGCAGGGGACGCCGGGCGACCCGAAGCTGCCGCCGGCTTCGGTGGACCTGGCCCTCCTGTCGCACGTCTACCACGAGATCGAGAACCCCTACGAGTTCTTCTATCGGCTGCGGCCTGCGCTCGCCCGGGGCGCCCGGGTCGCGATCATCGACGTGGACAAGCCGACGCAGGACCACGGCACGCCGCCCGACCTCTTGCGGTGCGAGCTGGCGGCCCTCGGGTACCGCGAGGTGGATTTCGTCTCGCTCGCCCCCGCGGACGGCTATCTGGCCGTCGTCACGCCACCCGACGTGCTGCCGGCGCCCGGGTCGATCAGGCCGTGCGCCCGGTGAACGCGGGCGCCACCCTCGCGACATAAAAAGGCCCATCTCGGACGTCCTGCCCTTCAGGGCGTTGCCGGGACGCGGCGCCCTGTGGCTCTTGCCGCGCCGCCTCCCCGGTACAGAGCTCTTCGCGCCGGCGCGGATCTCGACGGAAAGCGCGGCGAGCGCCGACCGCTACGTGTCGCTCATGCTCGAGGAGCTGGGCGTAGCCGACGTCGAGGTGGCGCGTGCGATCGCGGCGTGGCGCCGCGCGTACAACCTGCCGGTCGGGGTCTGGGGACGCGCCGATCCCGACGCCGGTGCCGCCCTGGCCCTCGCGCGGACCGCCGGACTCCGGGCCGCCGTCATCTCCAACTCGAACGGCGCCATCCGGGCGATCCTCGACGGGCTCGGCCTCACGCGCCACCTGGACTTCGTCCTCGACTCGTCCGAGGTCGGCGTGGAGAAGCCGGACCCGCGCATCTTCCGGTCGGCGCTGGAGCGCGCGGGCGTGCGGCCCGAGGAGGCCGTCTACGTCGGCGACCTCTACTCGGTGGACGTGCTGGGCGCGGGAACGGCGGGCCAGAGCGACCGTCACGACCGAGACCGCGGTGGACTGCGGGCAGCCGGGCGGCCCTCCATGTGGGTAGGCGTCTGCGGCACCCCGGAGCCCGTCGCCCCTGCGCCGACGCGGTCCTGAACGCTCACCACATTGACGTGTCCAAATTGCCTCTGTATCATGGACACGTTCGAGGGATAAGGGCCATGCGGTGGAAGATCGGTCAGGCGAAACAGCGGTTCTCCGAAGTCCTTCGGCGCGCGGCGAAAGAGCCGCAGCTCATCTGCAATCGCGACCGCGTCGTCGCCGCGGTGATCGATGCCGAGTCGGCCAAGCGGGT
>DASTOJ010000092.1:0-15527 GCA_035762565.1 Candidatus Methylomirabilota bacterium
GCGTGCGAGGAGCGGTGCAGGGAGGCCAGGTCGCCCCGGAACATGACGTTGCGGTCGCCGCCGCCCGGCGTCATGCCCGACCACTCGTAGCCGACGAAGATGACGCAGCGGCCGTCGGCGTGGAAGCGGTCGATCCAGCCGCGCAGGCGCCGCCACTCGGCCTCGGTCACCTGGAAGTCGTTGGCCTGGTGGCACATCATGTCGAGCAGCGCGACGTCCCGGCCGAAGGCGAAGTACTCCTCGATCGTCCCGGTGCCGACGGTGGCCCGCGTCTGCCCGTGCAGGTCGCCCCAGAACGTCTTCGGCGCGCCCGGCGCGAGCGCGGCCACGAGGTTCGACTCCGCCGTCAGGCCGCCGCCGGTCACGCGCAGGCGCGCCTCGCCGGCGCCCAGCCGCAGGCCCTCCAGGCGCGCGACGGCGACCTCGCCGCGCGTCCAGCGGACGGTCCGCGGCAGCCCCTGGATCGCCGCAACCGTCGCCTCCACCGTGACTTCGCCCTCGAAGCGCTCGCAGGGGTTGCCCCAGACGTCCTCGGCCTTGACGAGCGCGTCGAACGGCTCGCCCGGCCGCACGGTGGTCGGCGCGATCGCGACCAGGCGATGGAGCGCGCCGCCGACCACGTCCAGCGCGGGCGAGGCCTCCAGCACGGTGTACACCTCGGTACCGAACGGGTCCACGAACACGCGCCACTCGCAGCCCTTCTCGCGGAAGGTCTGCGCGCGCGAGCCCGGCCCGCCGCCGCTGGTGTCGCCGACCGTGACGTGGATGCGGTCGCCCGGGTAGAGCGAGCCGTCGGCGACGGAGGCGACCAGGGTCTTGAGCCACGGGCGCACCTGGCCGCGCGGCTCGAAGGCCAGGTCGGCCACCGCGGAGGCGCACTTCGACTCCAGCCGCACCGTCGTGTAGTTGCGGCCGCGCGGGTCCTTGAACTGCGGGGTGCCCCAGTCGGACGCGAAGCGCCAGCCGATCTTCAGGCGTGCGCGCTCGTCGTAGCCGTAGGCGCCGACCTCGTAGGTGACGGTCCAGGTGCCGAGCTGCCCGGCCACGACGGGCCCGCCGGGCGTGATCCACGCGCGGCCCACGAAGTGGGGGTCGCTCTTGATCGGCATCAGGCCGGGAGCCGCTCGACCACGCCGCGGCGGGGCGACATGCGCACCCGGTCGCCGGTGGCCAGCACGCTGAACGGGTCGGGCTGCACGCGATGCATCGCCGGGATGCCGGCCAGCACCAGACCCTGGATCATCACGGGGTTGGTGCGCCCGAACAGCACGCCGGCCGGCGCCACCCCGCGGCCCGCCAGCGCCAGGAACGCCCAGCCGGCGGCGACGCCGCCCTGCACGGCGGGGAAGTAGACGATCTTGCCCGCCAGCGAGAGGCCCTCCAGCGCGTGGCCGCGGCGCGAGATCACGCCGGTCTCGCGGTCCATGTCGTAGCGGATGCTGAACGTGTCGCGCGAGAGGACCAGCTCGCCCTCGACGTCGGGGCCGAAGCCAGGCGGCGCCGTCAGCACGCTCACGGCAGGCGACCGCTCACGGCCGCCTCCAGGCACACGTCGGTGCGACGCAGGATGGGGTGGAGGCGGTAGCCACCGATGATGTTGGCGATCTTGGCCGAGTTGGTCAGCACGTTGCGCCAGCCGAACGCCGCCGCCATCCGGGCCGGCTCCATGATGTACCAGCACGTCCCCGACAGCACGCGGCCGCCGGCATCCTCGATGGTCTTCACGTAGCCGAGCCGGACGGCCATCTCGCGGTTGGCGAAGTTGGTGGTGACGAGCAGGCCGGTGTTGCCGTGCACGCGGCGGCCCTCGAGCCCCTCGGCGATGCGGCGGATCTCCAGCACCGAGAGCTGCGGGCCGGAGAACACGACGACGTCGATCTCGGACCGGTCGGCGGGGTAGGTGCGGTAGAAGGCGGCCAGCGCGGCGTCGTCGATCACGTGGCGAGCCTCGGGCGCGCGCCCCCGGAAGGCCTGGGTCTCATCGCGCGCCTCCGGCGTCACGCCGGCCACGTGGTACATCGCGCAGGAGCCGTAGGAGGCCAGCGCCGCGCCGAAGTGCTTGAGGTCGTCGCCGCCCGGCCGCACTCGCAAGCCCGCCAGCACCGGCACCTTCCAGTAGTCGAGCGTGTGGCGGCCGACGAGGCCGCCCAGCGCTCCCCAGTCGGCCCAGTCCCCGAGCGCGCAGGTGACCTCGAAGCGGAGCGAGCCGGCCCGCTGCGCGTCCAGGTGATAACCGTAGGCGGGCGTGACGCCGGTGAGGCCGGCCGCGAGCGCGGCCGGCCCCGCCTCGTAGTTGGAGCGGGCTCCGGCCACGGAGTTGGCCCAGATGACGGTGCCGGTGTCGCCCCAGGCCAGGTGCTCGCCGAACTGGGGCTGGTACACGCTCTGATAGTTGATGCAGGTGTCCACCTGCATGGCGCCGAGCGCGCGCAGGCGACCGACCAGGACGCGCTCGCGCGCCACCAGCGCCGGGTCCTGGCGCACGGCCGCCGCCCGGTCGAAGTCGACGCAGCGTGGGTTGGTCGTCACCGGCACCGTGAAGCGGGCACCGGCGGCGGCCAGCCGCTCGATGAAGGCGAGGCCGGCCTCGCCCATCACCTCCGTGTCGCCCATCATGTGCACGTTGGTGACCGGCACGAACCGCTCGGCGTCGAAGAACTCACCGACGGCGATCTGCTGCTCGAGGGCCAGGCGCGCCGGCTCCCCGCCCTCGCCGGCGCGCAGCCGCTCCTCACGCGGGGTCAGTCGCATGGCGCCCCAGAATCGAGCCGATGCCGGCGAGTGTCAAGGGCGGGGCGGGCGTTTTGCGCTAGGATGCGGCGGCATGCTCTCGCTCGTGGCGCTCGCCACCGCCGCCGCCGCGTTCGTCAAGGGCTCGATCGGCTTCGGCTTCCCGACCCTCGGCACGCCGCTGCTCTCGCTGCTGGTGGACGTCAAGACGGCGTTCCTCGTGCTCATCGTCCCCAACATCGTGATGGACGGCCTGCAGTTCGTCCGCGGCGGCGCGCCCCGGGCCACCGTGCGCCGCATGCTGCCGCTGGTGGCCTTCGGCGCCGTCGGCACCGTCATCGGCACGCACCTGCTGGCCATGCTGGCCTCGCGCACGGTGATGCTCATCCTGGGCGGCTTCATCCTCGCCTTCGTCGCGCTCAACGCGACGCGCCTGGCGCCCCGGCTGCCCCCGCGCTGGGAGCCGTGGGCCTCGCCGGTCGCCGGGCTGCTCGCCGGAGTGGTGGGCGGCATCACCAACGTTCCCGGCACGCCGCTGGTGCTCTACTTCCAGGCGCTGGGCCTGCCCAAGCAGGAGTTCGTCAGCGCCGTGGCCTTCACCTTCGTCCTCTACAAGCTCGTCCAGCTGGCGGCCGTGACGTGGTACGGGCTCATGTCGGGGACGCTTCTGCTCGCCTCGCTCGGCCTGACGCTGGCCGCGCTGGCCGGCTTCGCCGTCGGCCTGCGCGTGCAGGACCGGCTCCAGCCGCGGGCCTTCAACCGCGCAGTGCTGGTCTTCCTGGCGCTGCTCGGCAGCTGGCTCGTCGTGCGAAACATTGCAATGCCCTGAGCGGGACTCTTTCGGGCGGGCTACAGCAGCTAGGAGATCAGCAGCTCGAAGATGCGGCGGACCAGCTCCTCGTGGTCCTCGATGTTGTGGGGGAAGAGGCCGAACTCCTTCACCTCGGTGAGGTCCACCGTGCGGAACGGCTCGCCGGTGCGCAGCGTCTCGAAGGCCACCGCCTGAAAGCACGAGCGGCCGGGCTCGGGCCGCTCGGTGACCAGCACGAAGTAGAGCGAGGGCCACTGGCGACGGGCCAGCAGGAAGATCGAGCGCTCGCCGCGCTGGTTCTCGACGGAGATGAATTGCTCCACCGAGGGGCGATACTTGACCTCGACCAGGAAGTCGCGGGCGCCTCCCTCGGCGGTCGCCTGGGTGACGCGGAAGTCCGGCGAGAAGTCTTCCCGGCCGAAGCGCAGCGGGGAGGCCGGCGCTCGGTAGGGCACGATGTCGTAGCGTGCCCGCCGAAAGATCGACTCGACCAGGGCCTCGGCGATGCGGCTCTTCGCCTCGAGCAGATCCATTCCGCCTCCTGCAACGGCGCGGAAGTCCTCGCAAGATCGGGGCTGGTCCTCATAGTATTATCCAGCCGGCCCGGGATCCTGGCACGAAAACCTCGGCTGAGACCCCCCAAGGAGGACCGAATGACTGTTCCGACCGACATGGCAGTGACCCGCCGGCAGATGCTGGTGGCAGGCGGGACGTTCGCCGGGTACGCCCTCGGCGTTGAGCAGGTGCTGGCGCAGGCGATCAAGACCGACGCCCAGGGGCTGGTGGCCGGTGACCAGCAGGTGGCGGTGGGCGGCGTGAGCGTGCCAGCGTACGAGGCGCGGCCGGCCACCGGCAAGGACCATCCGATTCTCGTGCTCATCTCCGAGATCTGGGGGGTCCACGAGTACATCAAGGACTCCGCCCGGCGCTTCGCCAAGGCGGGATTCTACGCGGTCGCGCCCGAGCTGTTCGTGCGCGAGGGCGGGGGCGGGCACCTGACGAACATCCAGGAGATCCTCAAGATCGTCCTGTCCCAGAAGCGCGAGCAGACGCTGGGCGACATCAAGGCCACGGTGGACTGGGCCAAGAAGCGCCCCAACGTGAAGGCCGACCGCGCCGGGGTCACGGGCTGGTGCTGGGGAGGCTCGACCACGTTCCAGGTCGCCGCGACCAACTCGGACATGAAGTCGGCGGTCGCCTGGTACGGCCCGCCGGCGCGCCCCTACCAGGGCGCCGGTGGCCCGGTGACGGGCTTCGACCTCGCGAAGGACATCAAGATCCCGTTCCTGGGGCTGTTCGGCGAGACGGACAAGAACCCCACGCCCGAGGACGCCAAGAAGTTCGGCGAGATGGTGCGGGCCCACAATCCCAACGTCGAGATCGTCGTCTACCCGGGCGCCGGCCACGCCTTCCACGCCGACTACCGGCGTTCGTACAACAAGGCGGCCGCCGACGACGGCTGGAACCGCTGCGTGGCCTGGTTCAACAAGCACCTGAAGGCGTGACGATCCGCCGCCCCCGCGGGAAACGCGGACCGCGGATCTTGCTGCGCGAGGACCCGCGGGCCTCCGACGAGCCGGCCGGGGCCGCCATCGTCGACGTCGGCGGCGGCAACGGCGCGCTCCTGGCCGGAATTCTCGACGCCACTCCCGCGCTGCGCGGCGTCGTTTTCGACCAGCCCCACGTGGCCGAGCGGGAATCGCTGTGATCGAGGGCGTCCCCGTTTAACGATCGGGACGGCTCACGAGGATCGCCAGGCAGGCACGCAGCGGGTCGCTGACCTCCAGGGCGGGGATCCGGCCGAAGGGGACCCACTCGGCGGCGGTGTGCTCGGCCGACAGCCGCAGCTCACCGCCCAGCGCACGGCAGTGGAAGGCGATGCCGATCGCCTCCTCCCGCGCCGGGCCGCGATAGTAGTGAAATGTGTCGACGACGTCGAGGACCTCGACCTCCAGACCCGTCTCCTCGCGCGCCTCGCGGTGTACCGCTTCAACCGGCGTCTCGCCGGACTCCACGCGCCCGCTGCCGGGCTCCCACTCGCCGGGGGCGTGAGCCTTCGTCGCGCTCCGCCGGAGCATCAGCAGACAGCCGTCGCGCTCGATCAGGAACGCGACGACGACCAGGAACTTCGCCGACACTCAAGCGCCCAGGCGGTCGACCAGGGCCCGCGCCCACGCCATCCGGGCCGGGTCCATCACGAGCTTGTCGGCGAAGGGCTCGCCGAAGGGGCGGGTGGCGTCGATGCCGAGCTTGGCGGTGACGCCCCGGTCGTCGGCGCTGGGGTCGAGCAGGGCGCCGAGGCTCCCGGCGATCGTCACCAGGTCGCGGTCGGCCTGCATGCGGGTGGCGATGGCCCACAGCACGTCGGACTCGTCGAAGACGTCGACGTCGTCATCCACCACGACGACCAGCTTCAGGTAGTGATCGACGCCCAGCACGATCGGGATCACGTGCTTGGCCTCCCCGGGCCGGCTCTGCCTGATCGCCACGTACGCGGTGAACGACGACGTGCCCGACAGCGGCACGTGCACGCCGGTGACGTTGGGGATCACGCGGCTGACCGCGTTGTGGATCTCGGCCTCGCGCACGAGGCCCAGCGTGGTGATGTGGTCGCCGCTGCGGCCGGAGCCGATCGACTGGAACCACGGCCGCTCGCGCAGCGCGATGGCCTTGGCGACGAACACGTGCTCGGTCGAGCGGCGCGAGAAGTACCCGGTGAACTCGCCGAAGGGGCCCTCGGGCTCGCGCACCTCGGGCAGGATCTCGCCCTCGATCACGATCTCGGCCGCGGCCGGCACCTGCAGGTCGATGGTGGCGCACGGCGCGACGGCCAGCGGCTCGCCGAACAGGCCCCCGACGACCTCGAACTTCCCGACGTCGGCGGGCGGGTAGGCGAGCGAGCCCATCGAGACCAGCGGGTGCACGCCGAGCGCGATCGCGCAGGGCAACGGTTGCTTGCGCGCCTCGGCCCGGCGCTGGTACTCGAACATCCGGCGGCGCGAATGCAGGCTCACACCCATCCGGTCGCGGCCCTTGACCTGGAAGCGGTGGTAGCCTTCCGTCTCCACGCCGGTCTCGGGATCGCGCGCGACCAGCAAGCCCGCCGTGAGGTAGCGGCCGGCGTCGCCCGGGAAGTAGGTGGGGATGGGCAGGCGGTCGAGGTCGACCTCGGAGCCCGTCAGCACCCGGTGGCGAAAAGGTGGATCGTCGACGACGACGGGCTTGATCGTGTCCTTGATCCGGCGGGCGTACTCGCCCGCCAGCCCCGCCTCCGGCACGCCCAGCGCGAAGGCCAGCGCCCGGCGGCTGGCGACGACGTTGCAGACGATGGGGATGCTCGAGCCGCGCACGTGCTCGAGCAGGAGGATCGGAAAGCGCCGGCGCCGCTCGTACTCGAGCACCAGGGCCATCACGTCGAAGTCCAGGGAGACCGGCTCGCTGACGCGCACGACCTCGCCCGGGAAGGCCGCCTCGTAGGCCGCGACGAACGCGCGGAGGTCCTGGCTCATGCGGCGATCACACCCCGTTGACGACGTGCAGCCGCTCGCCGCGCGCGAACGCCTCCACGGTGGCGATGGCGATGGCCAGCATGTTGGCGGATGCCTCCCGCGTGTTGTAGCCGATGTGGGGCGTGATCAGGACGTTGGGCAGCGTGCGGAAGACGTAGTCGGCCGGGGGCGGCTCCGACTCGTGCACGTCCAGCGCGGCGCCGCGCAGGCGGCCGGCCCGCAGCAGGTCGGCCAGCGCCTGGTTGTCGACCAGCCGGGCGCGGGCCGTGTTCACGAACCACGCCCCCGGCTTCATGCGCTCGAGCAGCGCGCGCGAGACGAGGCCCTGCGACTCCGGGGTGTAGGCCGCATGCAGCGTCACCACGTCCGCCGTCGCGAACAGGTCCTCCAGCGACGCGAGCGTGAGACCGTGGCCGGCGCGGTCGGGCGAGGCCCGCCGGGTCCAGCCCAGCAGCCGCATGCCGACACCGGCGCCCAGCCGGGCCACCTCGAGCCCGATCGGCCCCAGCCCCACGATGCCGAGAGTCTTGCCCCGCAGCTCCATCCCGGCGAACCGCCCGGGCTCCCAGGCGCCCGCGCGGGCGCTCACGAAGGCGGGGCCGATGTGCCGGGTGAGGGCCAGGATCATCGCCAGGGCGTGCTCGGCCACCGAGGTGGCGCCGTAGTCCGGCGTGTAGGCGACGGCCACGCCGCGGCGCGTGGCCTCGGCCACGTCGATGCAGCTGTTGTAGCCGATGCCGAGGAAGCTGATGAAGCGCAGGCGCTCGCAGGCTTGCAGGATGCCGGCGTCCATCTCCGAGTAATCGAGGACGACGGCCTCGGCCGGCCGCAGCCGGGCGATCAGCTCGGCCTTGTCGCGGGGCACCCCGTCGTAGAAATCGACCTCGCCGAGCTGGCGCAGGGGCGCCAGCTCCGACGGGTGCTGCACGCAGCCGGCGCCGTCGGGAAACACGATCCGCATCGGGCCCTCTCTCAGAAGTGGAAGTGGACGCCCAGGCCGAGGTACTCGATCTTCTCCTTGTAGAACTGGCCGTTCGGGGACCGGCCCTTGAAGTACTCGAGCAGGATCTGAAGGTTGCGCGAGACCAGCACCCCGTCGAGCTGGATGCCGGTGCGCAAGGAGAAGTCCAGCGACCACTTGTTCTCCTCGCGGTTCTGCAGGTCGAGGGCGGCGATTGGCCGCCAGCCGGCGTCACGCGGCGGCCACGGGCTGATGAACTCGATGCCGTATTGCACCGACCACGGATCGAGGCTGGCGGGCTCCTGGTCGAACAGGAAGCCGCCGCCACCGTAGAGCCGGAGGACGTCGCCGAACTCGTACGACACACGCAGGTCGACGCTCTCGTAGCTGAGATTGATGCGCTCGGTCCTGGTGCGCAGGAGGAATTCGTCGCCGAGGTGGCTGCTCTGATGGAAGAGGCGGAACATCGCCGACCAGTCCCCGTAACGGGCGCTGAGCGGGACGGCCACCAGGTAGTCCGCGTTGACGAGGTCCTTCGACTCGGCGTCGAGGTCGAACACGGCAAAGACACCGGCCTGGACGCCGATCTCCCACCAGGCGGGGCCGAGCCTGTCGCGCAGCAGCGTGAACGTTTCGCCGAACGAGGCGGCCCCCACGTCCCGGAGCTGGCTGTCGTGCAGGTAGCGCTGGTAGGACGCCGCGAAGTGCGGCCAGCGCGGATCGGCGATCAGCGACCGGAAGAGCGTCCCCCCCGGGAGGAGGCCCGTCTGCCACTCGGCCAGCACGCGGGGCGGCTCGATGGGCGTCTCCGCGCGCGGCGCCGGTGCCGGACCGCCGACCATCTCGACGCGCGTGACCCCGGGGATCGTCTGCAACGCGGCCAGCACCCGCGCCTGGTCGGCGGCGACGACGTGCACGGCGCTCAGCGTGATCACGCCCTGGGTGGCCCGCAGCGAAGGGATGCTCAGGCCCAGCTCGCGCGCGAGGACGGCGGTGGCGTAGCCCTCGAGCCACGCATCGGACGGCGGCGCCGCGCGGACGGAGGGCGGGAAGGCCAGCACAGCGAGCAGCGCCAGGACGAGCGCGCCGGGCCGCATGGCGTCAGTCCACCATGGCGAAGAAGCGCGCGGGCGCTCCTTCGGTCCTGGCGATCTTGTAGAACGGCGCGGCGAAGTCGACCCGACGCCGCGGCAGGGCGCCGAGGTTGGTGAGGCCCTCCATGATCACGACACCGGCGCCCAGGATCACCCGATGCATAGGGAAGTCCTCCGACGAGAAATCGGGCAGCCTCGCGCAGTACTCCTCGAAGAAGTCGAAGCCGATGTTCTTGGGGCCCTTGGCCACCAGCCACTCGGCCGCCTCCGGCGGGAGGTACGGCGACTGCGTGAAGTAGTCGGGCCAGGTGCCGTACATCTTGTCGGTCCAGCCGGTGCGGAGCAGGACGATGTCGTCCGGCCTCACCTGGTCGGCGCCGCCGCGCTTGAGATCGTCGATCGTCACCGCGTGGTTGGCGCCGGCGAACGAGAGGTCGACCACGAGCGCCTCGCCCATCACCTGGTCGAGCGCGATCTCGGCGGTGGTGATGCCGTCCTTGAACACGTGCAGGGGCGAGTCGATGTGGGCGCCGGTGTGCAGGCTCTGGTGGACGCTCGACACCTGCCAGAAGCCGGGGCCGCGCCGGTGCGGCGTGACCTCCAGCCGCATGTTGGTGGACGGCGGGCTCAGCGTCGTGTCGTCCACGGTGACGGAGAGATCGATGTACCGCTTCATGGGCCCTCCAGCGCCGCGCGCATCCGCGCCAGGCCCTCGGCCAGCAGCGCGCGCGGGCACGCGAAGTTCAGCCGCACGAATCCTTCACCGCCGGGACCGAACGTCTTGCCGTCGTTCAGCGCCACCTTCGCCCGCTCGAGGAAGAAGGTGTGGGGATCGCCGCCGGGAATCCGGGCGCCCCGGCAGTCCAGCCACGCCAGGTACGTGGCCTCGGGCGGCCAGACGGCCACGCCCGGCAGCGTCGCCCGCGTCTGGCGCACGAGGAAATCGCGGTTGGCCCCGAGATAACGCAGCAGCGCCTCCAGCCAGGCGTCGCCCTCGCGGTAGGCGGCCACCGCGCCGGTGTAGCCGAGGACGCCGAGCTTGGCCACCAGGTCGCCGGCGGCTGCCACGAAGCGCGCGCGCAGCGCCGGATTCGGGATGATGGCGACCGCGCACTTGAGCCCGGGCAGGTTGAACGTCTTGCTGGGCGCCATCAGCGTGACGGTGCGGGCCTCGACCTCCGGGGCGAGCGCGGCGATCGGCACGTGCTGGCGGCCGTCGAGCAGCAGGTCGCAGTGGATCTCGTCGGCGACGATCCAGAGCCCGCGGCGCAGGCCGGCCTGCGCGAGGCCCTCCAGCTCGGCGCGGCCGAACAGGCGACCCACCGGGTTGTGGGGGTTGCAGAGCAGGAAGGCCCGGGTGTCGTCGCGGATGGCCGCCGCGAACGCGTCGAGGTCGATCGTGTAGCGGCCGTCGCCCCCGCGGGTGAGGGCGTGCTCGTCCCGGCGCAGCCCGTGATTGCCGTACGAGCGGAGGATGGGCGGGTACACGGGCGTCTGGATGAGGAGGCCATCGCCGGGCACGGTCAGCGCCCGGAGCGCCTGGTTGAAGCCGGCGATCACCCCGGGCAGGGCGATGACGGCCTCCGGGCTGACGCGCCAGCCGTAACGCTTGGCGACGCGCTCGGTGACGACCTCCGGCAGCTCGTTGTGCTCGGCCAGGTAACCGAAGAAGCCGTGCTCGACGCGGGCGTGCAGCGCCTGCACGACCGCGGGCGGCGAGGGGAAGTCCATGTCGGCGACCCAGAGCGGCAGGACGTCGGGCGGGAACTTCCGCCACTTGTTGCTGTCGGTGTCGCGGCGGTCGACGACATGGTCGAAGTCGAAAGTGGTAGTCATGGCGGGCCAAGGCTAGCCGTGCCGTGCGCAGGCGTCAAGGAATCCGTGTAGTATTTCGGGCAACCGGAGGAAACCGATGAAACTGCGCGTGCTCGGCCGTACGGGACTGGGCGTCTCCGCGCTCGGGTTCGGGTGCGGCGACGTCGGCGGCTTGATCGTGCGGGGGACGCCGCCCGAGCGCGAGCGGGCCGTGGCGCGCGCGCACGAGGCGGGGATCAACTACTTCGACACCGCGTCGTCGTATGGCAGCGGCGAGTCGGAGCGCAACCTGGGTCTCACGCTGAAGGCGCTCGGCCTGCGCCCGTACGTCGGCACGAAGTTCCGCGTCGATCCCGCCGAGCGCGACACCGCCGGGGCCATCGCGCGCTCGCTCGAGGCCAGCCTGCAGCGCCTCGGCATGGAGCGCGTCGACCTGCTCCAGCTCCACAACCTGATCGTGCGCGAGGACGGCGCGCCGGCCCCCGGCCGCGGCCTGCCGGCCAGCCGCGTGCTGGACGAGGTCGTGCCGGCGCTGGCGGCCCTGCGCCAGCAGGGCAAGATCCGGTTTGCCGGGATCACGGCGCTGGGCGACACGGCGGCGCTCCACAAGGTTCTCGACGCCGGCGTGATCGACACCGCCCAGGTCTGCCTCAACCTCCTGAACCCGAGCGCTGCCGTCGCGGTCCCGACCGGCTTCCCGGCCCAGGACTTCGGCCGCCTGCTCGACCGCGCGCGCCAGCGCGGCGTGGGCGCCATCAACATCCGCGTGCTGGCCGGTGGCGCGCTGAGCGGCACCGTGGAGCGCCACGCGCTGGCGATGCCGAGCGTGGCGCCGATCGCCTCGGGGCCGGACTATGCCGCGGACGTCGAGCTGGCCCAGCGGCTGCGGCCGGTCGTGGACAAGGGCTACGCCGAGGACCTGATGGAAGCCTCGATCCGATTCGCGCTCGCCAGCGACGCCATCTCCACGGTCCTCGTCGGCTACTCGACCCTCGAGCACCTGGAGCGCGCCATCACGGTGGTCGAGCGCGGGCCGCTGCCCCCGGCCGCGCTGGATCTGCTGAATGGGCTGTGGGCCGGGTTCGGGCGCTCGTGACGCGCGGCGCCGGCGACGTCGTGAGCCGGCGTCGCTGAGCCGAGCGTGGCCACCGTCGGTATCGTCGGCCTCGGGCTGCTCGGCCACGCCGTCGCCTCGCGCCTGCGCCAGGCCGGCCACGCCGTGGTCGGGCATGACATCGTCCCCGACTGCCTCGAGCGGCTGGCCGCGCTCGGCGGCACGCCGGCGAAGTCGGGCGCCGAGGTCGCCCGCGGCTCGGAGGCGGTGTGCACGTTGCTGCCCTCGCTGGCCGCGGTCGAGCAGGCGATCCTCGGCGCCGACGGGATCGCGGCCGGGGCCCGGCCGGGCCAGACCGTCTTCCAGATGAGCACGATCTCGCCGGCGCTGACCGAGCGCCTCGCCCGCGAGACGGCCGCGCGCGGGCTCGTGTTCCTCGACTGCCCGATCAGCGGCACCAGCGGCATGGTGGCCAGGGGCCACGGCGTGATCTTCGTCGGCGGAGATCATGGGGCCTACCAGCGCTGGCGGCCGCTGCTGGAGTCGATCCTGCCGAGCGCCGTCCACATCGGCGCCGCCGGCCAGGCCATGCTGCTCAAGCTGGTCGCCAACCTGCTCGTCGCGCTCAACAGCGCCTCGGTCGCCGAGGCGCTGACCATGGCGCGCCGGGGCGGTCTCGACCCCCGGATGGTGCTCGAGGTGCTGAAGACGGGCGCAGCGACCTCGCGGATGCTCGACGTGCGCGGGCCCATGATGGTCAGCGGCGAGTTCCCTGCCCAGATGAAGCTCGACCTGTTCATGAAGGACCTGCATCTGATCCAGGAAGCGGCCGGCGTGGTCGGTGCGCGGCTGCCGCTCACTGACGTGGCCGAACGCCTCTACGCCGCGGCCCAGGCCGCCGGTCACGGCGGCGAGGACTTGGCCGCCGTCATCACCGAGCTGGCGCGCGAGTGAGCGCCGGCGAAGTCGAATCGACCCGACACGAACAGCCTCGACGCGATCGCCGCTTCGACGATCGCCTGTGGACGGGACCGCGTCAGGCCACGCCCAGGTAGCGCGACTTCACCTCCTCGTTGGCCAGCAGCGCGCCCGGGGCGCCCGTGTAGACGATCTCGCCGCGGTTGAGCACGTGGACACGGTCGGCCACCGAGGCGGCCATCGGCAGGTTCTGCTCGACCAGCAGGATCGACAGCCCCTCGCGCTTGAGCTCGCCGATCACCCGGCCCACCTCGCGCACGAGCAGCGGGGCCAGGCCCTCGGTGGGCTCGTCCATCAGGAGGAGGGCGGGGTTGCTCATCAGCGCCCGGCCGATGGCCAGCATCTGCTGCTCGCCGCCCGAGAGCTTGTTGGCGCGGCTGGGCGCGCGCTCGCGCAGCCGCGGGAAGAGGGTGTACACGCGCTGGAGGTCCCAGCGGCCGGCGCCGCCGCGCGCGACGTCGAGGTTCTCGCGCACGCTGAGCGAGGGGAAGACGCGGCGCCCCTGGGGTACCAGCGCCATCCCGCCCTCGATGCGGCGGAACGGCGCCCAGGCGGTGACGTCCGTGCCCCTGAAGCGCACCTGGCCCCGGCGGGGCGGGGTGAAGCCGATGACCGAGCGGATCAGCGTGGTCTTGCCCATGCCGTTGCGGCCGAGGATGGCGACGACCTCGCCGGGCGCGACGCCGAGCGACACCCCGTGCAGGACGTGGCTGTCGCCGTAGTAGGTGTGCAGGTCGGCCACGGCCAGCATCGGCTCAGGCACCGAGGTAGATCTCGCGCACGGTGGGGTCGGATCGCACCGCCTCGCGCGGGCCGTCGGCGATCACCCGGCCGTAGTGCAGCACGGTGACGTGGCGGGCCACCTCGAGCGCGATGTCCATGTCGTGCTCGATGATGAGCAGCGTGATGGCGGGGTCGAGCCGGTGCAGCAGTCCGGTCATCAGCTGGGCCTCGGCCTGCGACAGCCCCGCCGCCGGCTCGTCGAGCAGCAGCACGCGCGGGCGGCCGGCCAGCGCCAGCGCGATCTCGAGCTGCCGTTGCTCGCCGTGCGAGAGGTGGCGCACCGTGGCGGCCGCGCGGTCGTCGAGCCCGACCGCGGCCAGCGCCTCCCGCGCCCGCGCCTCGAGCCCCGGGAAGCGGCTCAGCGGCCGCAGCATCGCGAACCTCGCCGGGGTCAGGGCCTGGGCGGCCAGCAGCACGTTCTGCAGCACGGTGAGCGTGGGAAAGAGGTTGGTGATCTGGTAGGTGCGGGCCAGGCCCCGCGCCGCCCGCCGGTGCTGGGCCATGCCGGTGACGTCCTCGCCGAACAGCGTGATGCGGCCGGAGGTCACGGGCAGCGCGCCCGCGACGAGGTTGAACAGCGTCGTCTTGCCCGCACCGTTGGGGCCGATGAGCGCGCGGCGCTCGCCCGGCCGCACGGCGAGCTCCACGCCGTCCACGGCGCGAAGCCCGCCGAACGACTTCGACACCCCCTCCAGACGGAGGGCGTACTCGTTCAGCGTCGCGGGCTCCCCGTCAGCACGCCTTGCAGGGCGGGTAGTCCCGGGTGTAGAGCGGCTGCTTCATGTACTCGTCGGGGTTGTACTTCCAGAACTGGCTGACGGCGGGAATGGTCGCGACGACCGTGTTCTGCAGGCGGCCCCCCACGCGCTCCACCTTGCGGACATAGATGTTCTGCACGGGGTTGCCGTGGGCGTCGACCGACAGCGGCCCCCGCGCGGTGTCCCTGAGCTCCACCTTGCGGAGCGCGGCCAGCAGCCCGGGCCGGTCCTCGACCTTGCCGCCCACCGCCTTGATGGCCTCGGCGATCCACCGCATGTTGGTGTAGGTGGCCTCGGAGTAGTAGGACGAGATCTTGCCCGCCTTGGCCTCGAACGCCTTGGCGAACTTCGCGTTCTGGGGCGTGTCGATGGCCTGCGAGTAGTGCAGGGCGGTGATGGTGCCGAGCGCCTCGTCCCCCATCTGCGGCAGCACGGACTCGTCCGTCGTGGTGCCCCCGCCGTAGAGCGGCAGCTTGCCCCGCAGCCCCGCCTCCTGGTACTGCTTCATGAACTGCAGCGCCAGCCGCCCGACGAACAGCGCCAGCACTCCATCAGCGTCGCGCTTGATCTGGGCCAAGAACGGCGCGAAGTCGTTGGTGTTGAGCGGCGTCCAGATCTTCTGAACGATCTGCCCGCCGTTTTCCTCGAACACTCGCTGGAACCCACCCACGGTCTCGTATCCGAACGCGTAGTCCATCCCGATCGCGACGATCTTCCGGTGCTTCGTGTTCTTGATCACCCACTCGGCGAACGGGTGCATCGGCTGGCTGGTAGCCCAGCCGGTGCGCACGATCCACTTGGCCGGCTTGCGCTGGGTGATGTCGTCGGCGGCGATGACCGGGTAGGTGGCCGGGATCTGGGCGCCGTCGATGAACGGCTGCAGCGCGTAGCCCACGTTGGCGAGCAGGCCGCCGGTCAGCACGTGGACCTTGTCCTGCTCGACGAGCTTGCGGGACTTGTTCAGCGCGGTGGCCGGGTTGCCCTCGGTGTCCTCCACGATCAGCTCGAGCTTGCGCCCGCCGGCCTGGCGGCCG
>DASTOJ010000093.1:0-9590 GCA_035762565.1 Candidatus Methylomirabilota bacterium
GGGTTTTGTGCCCCGGCCAAACGAACGCTACTCGCGGGGGCGCAGCCTCCCCGATTCACGAGAACCGAGACGCTGCCGCACGCGATGGTGGTGGAAGCTCTGGACGCGCTCCGACGCCGAACGGCGCTCAACGGAGTGCCATCGCACCAGACGGTTCACGATATCCTGGCCGGTCGAGTGCGGCCGAACGTGTCGTCGCTGCAACGGATTGCCGCAGCCTTCAAGACGCCGGAGCTGCGTGAGCTGCTGGACCGGGAGATCGTCCTGGCAGCCGTCACGTCGATCGAACCCCTCGATGGCGAGCAGACAGTGTACGACTTCGTGCTCGATGGCTGCCCGTACTTCGTCGCCAACCAGGTCGTGACGCACAACTGCGACGAGGAATTCGAGGCCTTCATGCTCGAGGTCTTCTCCGACTGGCAGGTGACGATCCCCGAGATCGGCACGATCAAGGCGACCCATCCGCCCCACGTGATCCTGACCTCCAACCGCACGCGCGAGCTGAGCGACGCGCTCCGGCGGCGGTGCCTCTATCTCTGGATCGACTACCCGCCCTACGACAAGGAAGTGGCCATCGTCGAGCGCAAGGTGCCCGGGGTCGACGCCCGGCTGGCCCGGGAGATCGCGCGCTTCATGGAGTCGCTGCGCCGCGTGCGGCTGGCCAAGGTGCCCGGCGTGGCGGAGACGCTCGACTGGGCCCAGGCGCTGGCCGGCCTGCACGCCGACCACCTCGACGAGGCGCTGGTGAGCGAGACGCTGGGCTGCGTCCTCAAGGACGCCGACGACATCAAGCGCTTCCGCGCGGAGGTGGCGAAGGGCGGCCTCGCGCCGCTGCTCCAGGTCCCGAAGTAGTGCCCGACCGCGCGCTGAGCCGCGCCGTCGTCCGCTTCGCCACGCTCCTGCGCCACCGGTCGCTCCCCGTCACGCCGCTGCAAGTCATGGACGCCGTGCGCGCGCTCGACCAGCTCGACCTCGGCGACCGCGAGGAAGTCCGCCTGGGCCTGCGCGCGGTGTTCGTCACGCGCCCGGAGGAGGCCACGATCTTCGACCGGGCCTTCGCGGCCTTCTGGCGGCTGCGGACCGAGGCCGACGACCTCGCCGAGGCCCTGGCCGGCCCCGCCGGGCCGGACGATGCGCCCGGCGCGCCGGAAGTCGAGAGTCAGGGCGCCAAGCGGGAGCGGCTGGCCCTCGAGGGCTGGGGGGAGATGGAAGAGGAGGAGAGCGGCGAGCCGTTGGGCGTGCCGGCCGCCTCCGAGGCCGAGGCGCTGGCCGCCCGCGATTTCTCCACGTTCAGCGCCGAGCAGCTCGACGAGGTGCTCCGGCTGACCGTGCAGATCGCCCGGCGGCTGGCCCGGCGGGTGAGCCGCCGGCGCCGGCCGGTGCGGCGCCGCGGGCGGGTCGACCTGCGGCGCACGCTGCGCGCCAACCTCACGCGGGGCGAGATCATCGAGCTGCGCTACCGGCAGCGCAAGCGGCGCAAGGTCCGGCTCGTCCTGCTCTGCGACGTCTCCGGCTCGATGGACCTCTACAGCCGCTTCCTCCTGCAGTTCCTGTTCGCCCTCCAGCACGTCTTCGCCCGCGTGGAGACGTTCACGTTCTCCGTGCACCTCACGCGGGTCACGGACTACCTGCGCGCGCGCTCCTACCGCGAGGTGCTGCGCCGGCTGCAGGACGTGCGCGACTGGTCGGGCGGCACGCGCATCGGCGAATCGCTGGCCGAGTTCAACCGGCACTGGTCGCACCTGGTGGACCGGCGGACGATCGTCATCCTGCTGTCCGACGGGTGGGACACCGGCGACCCCGAGGCCCTGGCCACCGAGCTGCTGCGGATCAAGCGACGGGCGGGACGGGTGATCTGGCTCAACCCGCTGCTCGGCAACCCGTCCTACGAGCCGCTGACCCGCGGCATGGCGGCCGCCCTGCCGCTGGTCGACCACTTCGCCGCCGCCCACAACCTCGCCGCCCTTCGCGACCTCGCCGGCCGCTTGCATTTGTAGAACGCGCTTGTAGGGTCCGACCGGCCCTCTGCGCGCCGCTGCAGCGGTTCTGCAAGTTCCTGCACGAATCACCCGGCGCGTTGCCGAGAATCGGCCTCCGGCGGGCCCGCCGCGACCCGCCCGCGTGGCGCTTCGATTGCAATTTGCTTCGATTGCAATTTGACGACGACGGCAGTCGGCCCGCACGAGGAGGAGCAGTGAGGGGAACGAGTCGAGTCCTGGCGTCGCTGCTGGTGCTGCTGCTCGCCGTCGTGCACACGCCCACGCAGGCCCAGGCCCTGGTCTTCTCGGTCTTCCAGGACTTCCTCTCGTTCGGGGCCAACGAGCCCGGCATGCTGCTGCTGACCGGGATCACGCTGCTGAGCCTGGCGCACCTCGGCCGCCCGCGCTCTCGCTGAGCCGGCGCCGCCGTCACCACCCGGCGGCGGCCGGCGCGTTTCGTTTTGCCACCCGCGAGCGTATGATTGTCGTGCCATGTCCGAATCGTTCGCCGACATCGAGGATCTGCGCCGCTCCGGCCGCCGCGTAGCGGTCGCCACGCTGGTCAACACCCGCGGCACCACGCCCCGCAAGGAGGGCGCGCGGATGGTGGTGGGCGAGCGGGGCGACATCGTCGGCTCGGTCACGATCGGCGGCTGCGTGGACGCGCAGGTCATCGAGGAGGCCGAAGACGTCCTGAGCACGATGCGCCCCCGCCTGCTCGAGCTGAACCTGGGCGACGAGGAGGCGTGGGAGATCGGCCTCACCTGCGGCGGCACGATCGAGGTCTTCGTCGAGCCGCTGGCGCTCGACCGGAGCGATGACATCGCCGCGCGGTTCTACGACCGCCTGCACGCCCACGCGCGGGCGGGAGGGCGGGGCGCGATCGTCACCCGCCTGGACGGCACGGGGGGCGGCAAGCTGCTCGTGCTCGACGACGGCAGCGTCGAGGGTTCGCTGGGCGAGGCGTTCCTCGACGAGCGGTTCGCCGCCGAGGCGCGCGCGGCCCTGGCCGCGGGCACCTCCCGCACGCTCTTCCTGGAGGGCGTCCGCGCGTTCGTGGAGGTCGCGACGCCGCCCTCGTTGCTGCTCGTGGTCGGGGCCAGCCACGTCGCCATGCCGCTCATGACCCTGGCCCGGACGCTCGGCTATCGCACCGCCGTCCTCGACGGCCGGCCCCGCTTCGCCACTCGCGAGCGCTTCCCCGACGTGGACGACCTCGAGATCGGCATCCCCTCCGAGCTGGTCTCCGGCTACCCGCTCATCCCGTCGACGGCGCTGGTCCTGGTGGCGCACGACTACAAGTACGACCTGCCCGTGCTGCGCCGGGCGCTGGCGAGCCGCGCCGGCTACATCGGCATGCTCGGCTCCTCCCGCCGGGGCGCGGCGATCCTCAAGCTCCTGCGCGAGGAGGGCGTGGACGAGGCGAGCCTGGCCCGGATCCGCGTGCCGATCGGCCTCGACCTGGGCGCCCGCAGCGCCCCCGAGATCGCGCTGGCGATCCTCGCCGAGATCCAGGCCGCCCGCACCGGCGCCACCGGGCACCCCCTCAGCGGCCGCCCGCGGCCATGATCGCCGGGCGCAGCCGCCAACGTCCTCGAACAGGCCACCCACGGCGTGAGCCGGGCTGGCGTCACCCGCTCCAATGAAGGCGATCGCGCAGCGGCGGGAGACGGGGGGCCCGGACGTTCTGCTCGATCGGATCCTCTGCCACGACGTCCGCGACGCGGCGGGCAAGGTCGTGGCCCCCAAGGGCGCGCGCATCGACGCCGCGGTGGCGAAGACCCTGCTGAGCGTGCCGTGGGAGGAGATCCACCTGCTCGCGCTCGAACCGGGCGACGTCCACGAGGAGGAGGCGGGCCGGCGGCTGGCGGCGGCCGTCGCCGGTGACGGCGCGGAAGTGCGCGGCTACACCGGTGGGCAGTGGACGCTGGCAGCGACGCGCCGCGGCCTGCTGCGCGTCCGGATCGCGGCGCTGGCCGACGTCAACACGCAGGAAGGCGTCTCGGTCTTCACGCTGTTCGACGGCCAGCCGGTGGAGCCCGGCGAGGCGGTCGCGAAGGCCAAGGTGACCCCCCTCGCCATCCCCGAGACGACGGTGCGGGCGGTGGAAAGCGTCGCGGCGGCGGCCGGCGGCGTGATCCTGGTGGCCGGCTTCCGGCCCTCGGCCGTCGGCGCGGTCGCCCGGGAGAGCCTCGACGCCCGCCAGCGCGCCCGGTTCGAGTCCGCCCTCAAGCAGAAGATCGACTGGCTGGGCAGCCGCCTGCTGCCCGTCCGCTTCGCCGGGCCGTCGGACCGCGCGGTGGCCGACGAGGTGCGCGCGCTCCGGGCGGAGGGCGCCGGCGTGCTGATCGTGGCCGGCGCCTCGGCCCTCGACCCGCTCGACCCCGTGTTCGGCGGGCTCACGCTGCTCGGTGCGACGATGGAACGCCACGGAGCGCCCGCGCATCCCGGCAGCCTGCTCTGGCTCGCCCGCTGGAACGGCCTGCCCGTGCTCGGCATGCCGACGTGCGGGATGTTCTCGCAGGCGACGACGTTCGACCTGGTGCTGCCGCGGCTGCTGGCCGGGGAGGCGATCGCCAATCGCGAGCTGGCCGGCCTCGGCCACGGGGGACTGCTCTCGCGCGAGATGGCCTATCGCTTCCCGCCCTACCGCGCCAACGCGGCCCGTGGAGAGCTGGAGTGACGCCGGCGGCCCGGCCGCTCTACGGCGAGGTCATCCGCGAGCGCTGGCGCAACCCGCGCTTCCGCGGCGAGCTGTCGGGACCGGACGTCGCGTCGGCCGAGGACGTCAACCCGCTGTGCGGCGACCGCGTGCGCCTCACGCTGCGCCGGCACAACGGGACCGTCGCGGCGGCGCGCTTCACCGGCGACTCGTGCGCGATCTGCACCGCCTCGGCCGACGTGCTCGCCGAGCTGATCGAGGGTCGGCCGGCCGCCGACGCGACGCGCCTCGACGCCGACGACGTGCTGGCGGTCCTGCAGGCCGACATCCGCCCGACCCGGATGCGGTGCGTGACGCTGCCCCTGACGGTCCTGCAGCAGGCGCTCCGGACGTGAGACTCGACGCGCAGACGCGCGGCGATTTCCCGATCCTGGACCGGACCGTCAACGGCCAGCGGCTGGTGTACCTCGACTCGGCGGCCACCAGCCAGAAGCCGCGAAACGTCATCGAGGCGATCTCGCAGTTCTACGCGACCAGCAACGCCAACGTCCATCGCTCGATCCACACCCTGGGCGAGGAGGCCACGGCGCTCTACGAGCTCGCGCGCGACCGCGTCCAGCGCTTCATCGGCGCCGCCGGGCGCGAGGAGATCGTCTTCACCCACGGCACCACCGACGGGATCGACCTGCTGGCCGGCGCGCTCGGGCGCACGCTCCGCGCGGGGGACGAGATCCTCGTCACGGACATGGAGCACCACTCCAACATCGTTCCCTGGCAGATGGCGGCCCGCGACCGCGGGGTCACCCTCCGCTCGATCCCGCTGCGCTCCGACGGCACGCTGGACCTCGACGCCTACGAGCGCCTGCTCGGCCCGCGCACCCGGATCGTCGCATTCGCCCACGTGTCCAACGTCCTGGGTACGATCAACCCGGTCGCCCGGATCGCCGCCGCCGCCCGCCGGGCCGGCGCCGTGACGGTGGTGGATGGCGCTCAGGCGGCGCCTCATCTGCCGCTGGATATGTCAACGCTGGAATGCGACTACTACGTGTTCTCGGCGCACAAGATGCTCGGGCCGACAGGCGTTGGCGTCCTCTGGGGTCGGCGGGAGGCGCTGGAGGGGCTGGAGCCCGCCCGCGGCGGCAGCGAGATGATCAAGGAGGTCTGGATCGACCGGGCGCGCTGGAACGACCTGCCCTGGCGGTTCGAGCCGGGCACGCCGCCCATCGCCGAAGCGGTCGGGCTCACCGCCGCCGTGGAATACCTCGAGAAGCTGGGCATGCCGCGCGTGGCCGAGCACGCGCGCACCCTGGCCCGCCAGGCGGTCGAGCTGCTGGGCGCGGTCCCGGGCGTGAAGGTGTACGGGCCGCCGGCCTCCGTGGACCGGGGCGCCGTCGTCGCCTTCAGCGTCGAGGGTCTCCATCCCCACGACGTCGCCGCGCTGCTCGACGAGGATGGTATCGCGGTCCGCGCCGGTCACCACTGCGCCCAGCCGCTCATGCGCTGGTGCGGCGTGGTCGGCACCGCGCGCGCGAGCTTCTCCGTCTACACCTCGTCCGAGGACATCGCACTGCTGGGCCACGCCGTGGCGGCGCTGCGCCGCCGGCTCTAGCGCCATGACGCCGCCGGGGCCGCGCGATCCGTTCGTCTCTCCCCGGTTCGGCCAGGTCGCCACCTTCATGCTCCTGCCCGCGGCCGAGACCGCGGAGGGCCTCGACGTGGCCCTGCTCGGTATCCCGTACGACGGCGGCGTGTCGTACCGCGCGGGCGCGCGCTTCGGCCCGCGCGCGGTCCGCGAGCAGTCCTCGCTCATCCGCCCGTGGAACCCGGTGCTCAAGGTGCACCCGTTCGACCGCCTGCGGGTGGCCGACTGCGGCGACGTCGACGTCGTGCCCATCTCGATCGAGCGCACGCACGCGGCGATCGAGCGGCGGATCGACGCGGTGACCGCGGCCGGCGCCAAGCCGCTCAGCGTGGGCGGCGACCACTCGGTGACGCTGCCGATCCTGCGAGCGCTCGCCCGCCGTCACGGCCCGCTGGGGGTGGTGCACTTCGACGCGCACCCGGACACGTGGGACGAGTACTTCGGCAGCAAGCTCTTCCACGGCACGCCGTTCCGGCGCGCCGTCGAGGAAGGACTCATCGACACCCGGCGGATGATCCAGGTGGGGATTCGCGGTCCCCTGTAC
The DNA here is from genome assembly GCA_035762565.1 of Candidatus Methylomirabilota bacterium. Classification (GTDB taxonomy): domain Bacteria; phylum Methylomirabilota; class Methylomirabilia; order Rokubacteriales; family CSP1-6; genus AR5. The sequence continues at coordinate 6,828 of DASTOJ010000093.1, forward strand.
GGCCCCGAGGACTTCGCCTTCCACGACGAGCACGGCCTCGAGGTGCTGCGCATCGAGCCGATCAAGGAGCAGGGGCTCGGCTGGGCCGCCGGGCGCCTGGCCCGGCTGCGAGGGGCGCCGCTCTACTGCTCGTTCGACATCGACGCCGTCGATCCGGCGTACGCGCCGGCCACCGGCACGCCGGAGGTCGGCGGGCTCACGTCGTGGGAGGCGCTGAGCCTGGTGCGCGCGCTGGCCGGCACCTCGCTGGTGGGCGCCGACGTGGTCGAGGTCTCGCCGCCCTACGACGGCCCCGGGCAGATCACCTCGCTGCTGGCCGCCAACCTGGCCTTCGAGCTGCTGAGCGTCCTGGCGCTGGAGCGATGACGGGGCGGCTCTCCGCCGCGCTCTTCGCGCTGCTGCTGCTGGGAGCGACCCGGCCGGCCACGGCCGCGCCGGTGGTCGCCACCATCCCGATCGACGGCGTCATCAGCCCGGTGACGCTGCGCCTGGTGGAGGCCGCGCTCAGCCGCGCACAGAGCGAGCGGGCGGGCGCCGTCGTGATCCTGCTCGACACGCCGGGCGGGCTCGAGCGCTCGATGCGCGCCATCTGCCAGCGCCTGCTCAACGCCGAGATCCCCGTGATCGTCTACGTCGCCCCCACCGGGGCGCGCGCGGCCTCGGCCGGGGTGTTCATCACCATGGCGGCCCACGTGGCGGCCATGGCCCCGGCCACCAACATCGGCGCCGCCCATCCGGTGGCAGTCGGGGGTGGCGTGGACAAGGAGAGCCTCAAGAAGATCGCCAACGACGCGGCCGCCTTCGCCCGCACGATCGCCACCGAGCGTGGCCGCAACGCCGAGTGGGCGGAGAAGGCGGTCCGGGAGTCGGTGTCGATCACCGAGCGGGAGGCGGTCAAGCTGCGCGTGGTCGACCTGGTCGCGGAGTCGGTGCCGGACCTGCTCGACAAGATCGACGGCCGCACGGTGAAGACGGCGCGGGGCCCGGTGACGCTCCAGACCCGCGGGGCGGTGGTGCAGGCCATCGAGATCGGCTTTCGCGACCGCGTCCTCAACGTCATCACCGACCCCAACGTCGCCTACATCCTCATGATGCTGGGGATGCTGGGGCTGTTCTTCGAGCTGTCCAACCCCGGCGTCATCCTGCCCGGCGTCATCGGCGGCATCGCGCTGATCCTGGCCTTCTTCGCGTTCCAGAGCCTGCCGATCAATTACGCGGGGCTGCTGCTGATCCTGTTCGGGATCGTGCTGCTGATCGCCGAGATCAAGGTCGTCAGCCACGGCGTGCTGGCGATCGGCGGCACCGTCGCGATGGCGCTGGGCTCCCTCATGCTCTTCGACGCCCCCGAGATCGACGTCCGCGTGTCCTGGTGGGTGGTCCTCCCCACGGTCGGCGTCACCGCGGGCATGTTCCTGTTCGTCATCACGGCCGGCGTGCGCGCGCTGACGGCGCGCTCGCCGCTGGGGGCGCCGGCCCTGGTCGGCCTGGCGGGGACCGCCCGCAGCCCGCTCGAGCCCGAGGGGCAGGTGCTCGTGCAGGGCGAGCTGTGGCGCGCGGTGGCCCGGAACGGGCCGGTCGAGGAGGGCGCGCGCGTCCGGGTCGTCGACGTGAACGGCTTGACGCTCACCGTCGAAAAGGTGGAAGAGGGAGGCGGCTCATGATCCCCGTCGACTGGCTGATCATCCTCGTCGTGGCGGCGGCGGTGCTCTTCTTCCTGGGCTCCTTCATCCGCGTCGTCCCCGAGTACGAGCGGGTCATCATCTTCCGGCTGGGCCGCAAGACGAAGGCCGTGCTCAACCCGGGCGGCGAAGGCAACGGGCCGGGCCTGGTGCTGCTGGTGCCGTTCATCGACAAGATCCGCCAGCGGATCAGCCTCCGCACCGTCGCCATGGACGTGCCGCCCCAGGACGTCATCACCCGCGACAACGTCTCCATCAAGGTCAACGCGGTCATCTTCTTCCGCGTGATCAACCCCGAGCAGGCGTTCCTGTCGGTCGAGGACTACATCTACGCGACCTCCCAGCTGGCCCAGACCACCCTGCGCAGCGTGCTCGGCCAGATGGAGCTGGACGACCTGCTCTCCGCCCGCGACAAGGTGAACCAGCAGCTGCAGCGGATCATCGACGAGCACACCGAGCCGTGGGGGATCAAGGTCTCCAACGTGGAGGTCAAGCAGATCGACCTGCCCCAGGACATGCAGCGCGCGATGTCCAAGCAGGCCGAGGCCGAGCGCGAGCGGCGGGCCAAGGTCATCAACGCCGAGGGAGAGTTCCAGGCCGCCGCCAAGCTCGGGGAGGCCGCCGAGGTGCTGATGCGCTTCCCGGTCGCCGTGCAGCTGCGCTATCTGCAGACGATGCGCGAGATCGCCTCGGAGCGGAACACCACCACGTTCTTCCCGCTGCCGATGGACCTCATCGGCCCGCTCCTGAACCGGATCGGCGGCGGCGCCGACGGTGGGAGTGAGAGCGGCCGGCGGCCGTGAGCGGACGGGCTGTGAAGGTTGGCGCGGCCAGCACCGGCATGTAGAATACGAAGGCTCCACACGGGGGGTTAGCTCAGTTGGGAGAGCGCGGCGTTCGCAACGCCGAGGTCGAGGGTTCGAATCCCTTACCCTCCACCATCCAACTCGGACGCACGGCGAGGGCCGGGGTCACCCGGCCCTCGTGATGTCTACGCCGCTGAGCGTCGATCGAGGGCGCGCGCGGCGCGACTCAGGAGGCGGCGGCGCGCGTGGCGGGACGGGCGGGGCAGGTCTTGTGATAC
>DASTOJ010000094.1:0-21168 GCA_035762565.1 Candidatus Methylomirabilota bacterium
CCGTGCTCATGGCCGAGCCGAGGAACACGCCGTGGTTCCAGTCGAGGGCCTCGAAGACCAGCGGGATCACCTGGGTGCGCCGTGAGCCGAAGATCAGCCCCGAGATCGGCACGCCCTGCGGGTCTTCCCAGTTCGGCGAGACCGACGGGCACTGGTGCACGGCAACGGTGAAGCGCGAGTTGGGGTGCGCGGCCGGCGTGCCGGGCTTCCACGGGTTCCCCTGCCAGTCCACGAGCCCGGCCGGCGGTTCCGGCGTGAGCCCCTCCCACCACGGGTCACCCGAGGGCGTCACGGCGACGTTCGTGAAGATGGTGTTCGAGCGGACCATCTGCGTCGCGTTGGGGTTGGTCCTGGGACTGGTGTTGGGCGCCACGCCGAAGAAGCCGGCCTCGGGGTTGATCGCCCGCAGCTGGCCCTCGGCGTCGACGTGCATCCACGCGATGTCGTCGCCGACCGTCCACACGCGCCAGCCGGGCAGGCGGGACTCGACCATGGCGAGGTTGGTCTTGCCGGAGGCGCTGGGCATCGCGGCGGCCAGGTAGGTCACGCGGCCCTGCGGATCCTCCACGCCGATGATCAGCATGTGCTCGGCCAGCCAGCCCTCCTGGCGCGCCTGCCACGAACCCAGGCGCAGCGCGTGGCACTTCTTGCCGAGCAGCGCATTGCCGCCGTAGCCCGAACCCACGCTCCAGATGAGCTTGTCCTCGGGGAAATGCAGGATGAGCCGCCGGTCGGGGGAGAGATCGCCCAGGGCGTGCAGGCCCGCGATGAAATCGTCGTCGGCCCGCATGGCCTGGAGCGCCACCTGGCCCACGCGCGTCATGATGTGCATGCTGGCCACGACGTAGGCGCTGTCAGTGACCATGATCCCGACCCGGCTCATCGCCGAACCGGCCGGGCCCATCAGGTACGGGATGACGTACATCGGGCGCCCCTGCATGGCGCCGCGAAGATAGGTCCCCGCCTTGCTCCTGGCGTCGGCCGGCGACATCCAGTTGTTGGTGGGCCCCGCGTCGTCGCGCTCGCGCGTGCAGATGAACGTGAGATTCTCGGTGCGGGCGACGTCCTGGGGGTGGCTGCGGTGCAGGTAGCAGTTCGGGTAGGTCCGCGCGTTGAGCGGCGAGAGCGTGCCGTCCCCCAGCATCGCCTCGATCATGGCGTCGTACTCGGCCTTGGAGCCGTCGCACCAGACGACGCGGGAGGGCCGGGTGAGCCCGGCGGCGTCATCGACCCACTGCTCGGCGATGCGGCTGACGCTCATGGGAGACCTCGCCGTGAAAGGAATCGCGCTCGGTGAAAACATTTTCGCCGGCGGCCCGGCCCGTGTCAAATTCGGTGATAGCATCGCCGCGTGTCGGGCCTCGTCCACGCCGCGCGCTACCTGACGATCCTGCCGCTGCCCGGGCGCCGCCACGCGCCGCCGGACGAGCTCGGGCGGGCGGCGCCGTGGTTTCCCGTGGTGGGCGGCGGGCTCGGGCTGGCACTCGTCGCCGCCGATCTGCTGGCGGCGCGGCTGTTCTCGTCGCTCCTCGCCGCCTTGCTGGTCGTGACCGTGTGGAAGCTGCTCACGGGCGGCCTGCACCTGGACGGTCTCGCCGACTGCCTGGACGGCCTGGGCGGCCGGAACCCGGACCACCGCCGCGTGATCATGCGTGACAGCCGTATCGGCACCTTCGGCGCGGTCGGCCTCATCCTCTTTCTCATGCTCGAGATCGTGGCCGTGGCCGAGTTGCCCCCCGGCCAACGCTGGCGCGTGCTCCTGGCGGCGCCGGCGATCGCGCGGGCCGCCCCGCCGTTGCTGGCGCGGCTGCTGCGTCCGGCCGGCGGCCATGGCCAGGGTGCGGCCTTCGCGGCCGGCGTGGGACCGGGGAGCGGGCTGCTCGCGCTGGCTCTCGCCGCGCTCATCGCGCTCGGGGCGCTCGGCGTGATGGGCGTGGTGGCGGCGGCGGCGGGGCTGGCGGCGGCGGCCGCGGCCGCCCGGTTCGTCGGCGGACGGGTCGGCGGCCTCACGGGCGACGTGTTCGGCGCCGCGGTCGAGGTCGCGGAGCTGACGGTCTTGCTCGCGGTGATCGCGTGGGCGGGCGCCCGGGCCTGATCTACCTGCTGCGGCACGGCGAGGTCGAGGGCGCCGCGACGCGGCGATTCATCGGCCACCTCGACGTGCCGCTGTCGGCGCTGGGCGAGCGGCAATGCGCCGCTCAGGCGGTCCGGCTGCGAAGCGCCGGACTCGCCGCCGTGTTCTCGAGCGATCTGACCCGCGCGCGCCGGAGCGCGGAGATCGTTGGCGCGCCGCACGGCCTGGCGCCGACCGTCGTGCCGGCCCTGCGCGAGATGGCCATGGGGCGGTGGGAGGGGCTGACCGCCGCCGAGATCCAGGCGCGCGAGCCGCAGGCCTTCGCCGAATGGATGGCGCGGGTCGGAGAGTTCCCGTTCCCCGAGGGCGAGAGCGTTCCCGACCTGCTCGCGCGGGCGGCGCCCGCCTTCGACGCCATCGCCGCCGCACTCGCGGGACGGCCGGTCGCGATCGTGGCGCACGGAGGCACGAACCGCGCGCTGCTGTGCCGGGCGCTGAGGCTGCCGCTCGGCCGGTTGCTCGCGCTCGGGCAGGACTACGGCGCGCTCAGCGTGCTCGAAGCGGTCGCGGGCGGGTGCGCGCTGCGCCGGCTCAACGAGCGCCCGATGCTATAATTCCGCCGCCGTGACGACGCCCGGTCCCGACGCGCTGCTCTCGATGTACGCCGGGATGGTGCGCGTCCGCACCTTCGAGGAACGGGTGCGCGAGCTGTTCGCCGCCGGTCGCATCCCCGGGTTCCTGCACACCTCCGTCGGCCAGGAGGCGATCGCCGCCGGCACCGCCGCCGCGCTGCGCCCCGACGACTACGTGCTCTCCACCCATCGCGGTCACGGGCACCTCGTGGCCAAGGGCGGCTCGCTGCGCGGGCTGATGGCCGAGCTGTACGGCAAGGCCAACGGGATCTGCCACGGCAAGGGTGGCACCATGCACATCGCCGACGCTTCCGTCGGCTACCTCGGCGCCAACGGGGTGCTGGCCTCCGGCTGCGTGGTGGCGCCCGGCATCGGACTCTCGATCAAGCAGCGCCGCTCAGGGCAGGTGGTGCTCACCTTCTTCGGCGATGGCGCCGCCAATCGCGGCCCGTTCCACGAGGGCGTGAACATGGCGGCGATCTGGGCGCTGCCGGTCGTGTTCTTCTGCGAGAACAACCGGTGGGCCTCCACCACGGCCAGTGCGCTGTCGGCGGCGGGCGGCTCGATCGCTGCCCGCGCGGCGGGCTACGCCATCCCGGGCGAGACGATCGACGGCAACGACGTGCTGGCGGTCCACGCCGCCGTGAGCCGCGCCGCCGAGCGCGCGCGCCGGGGCGACGGCCCCTCGCTGATCGAGGCCCGTACCATCCGCTGGGTCGGCCACTTCGAGGGCGACGCCCAGGCGTACCGGTCGAAGGAGGAGGTCGCCGAGGGGCGGCGGACGGACCCGATCGCGCGTCTGGGCCGCCTGCTCGAAGCGCGTGGGCTGCTCGACGCGGCCGGCGCCGAGCGCATCCGCACCGCGGTCGCGGCGGAGATCGACGACGCGGTCACCCATGCCGAGGCGAGTCCGCTGCCCGATCCCCGGGAGGCGCTCACCGACCTCTTCGCCTACTACCCGTGGCGCGAGTGAGCGCCGGGAAGCTCGACGTGCCCCCCTCGTCGACATGCGCCTAGACTTCGGAGACGCGCTGAACCTGGCGCTGCGCGAGGAGATGCGACGGGACCCCCGCGTGTACTGCATCGGGGAGGACATCGTGCTGGGCGTGCCGTTCGGGGTGACGAAGGGGCTGAGCGACGAGTTCGGCCCCGAGCGCGTGCTGAACGCGCCCATCTCGGAGGCGGCCATCGTGGGCTCGGCGCTGGGCGCCGCGATGACCGGTCTGGTGCCGGTCGTCGACATGCACTTCGCCGACTTCGTGACGTGCGCGATGGACGAGGTCGCCAACCAGATCGCCAAATCACGCTACATGTTCGGCGGCCAGATCGACTGCCCGCTGGTGCTGCGCATGCCCTATGGCATCGGGCGCTCGGGCGGCGGCCACCACTCGAACTCGGTGGAGGCGTGGTTCCTCAACGTCCCGGGACTCAAGCTCTGCATCCCATCCACGCCGGCCGACGCGCGGGGACTGCTGAAGACCGCGATCCGCGATCCCGACCCGGTGCTGCTGTTCGAGCACCGCGGCCTGTACCGGCTGGGGGGCGAGGTGCCCGAGGCGGAGACGCTCGTCCCGCTCGGCGTGGCCGACGTCAAGCGGCCCGGCCGCGACGTGACCGTGATCGCCACCGCCCGCATGGTGCACGAGAGCCTGGAGGCGGCGCGCCGCCTGGCCGAGGAGGGGATCGAGGTCGAGGTGGTGGACCCCCGCAGCCTGGTGCCGCTCGACCGCGCCACGCTGGCCGGGTCGGTGCGGCGCACGAACCACGTCGTCATCGCCGAGGAGGGGCCGATGCGCGGCTCCACCGGCGCCTGGCTGGCGTGGGTCGTGATGGAGGACTGCTTCGACGACCTCGACGCGCCGATCGCGCGCGTGGCCGGCCCCAACATCCCGATCCCGTTCAGCCCACCGCTGGAGGCGTTCGCCACGCCGAAAGCCGACGACGTGGTCGGCGCCGTCCGTCAGGTGCTCAAGTAGCGATGTCCCGAAAGGAGCCCGTCATGCGTCAATCAGCCCGCGGCCCGCTGGCCGCCGTCCTCGCCGCCCTCGCGGCGCTCGGGACGGCCGCCGCGCCCGCCGTCGCCCAGGACCAGCCCAAGATGGGGGGAGTCTTCAAGGCCGCCATGATCGGCGAGCCCCCGACGCTCGACCTGCACACGACGACCGCCGTCATCGTGCAGCAGATCACCTGGCACGTCTACGAGGGCCTGTACACCTACGACAAGGCCTACAACGCCGTCCCGCTCCTGGTCGAGAGCCACTCCGTCGCCGACAAGGGACGGACGTACATCTTCAAGCTGCGGCGGGGGGTGAAGTTCCACAACGGCAAGGAGATGACGTCGGCCGACGCGGTGGCCTCGCTCAGGCGCTGGGGCAAGCTGGCCACACCCGGCAAGCAATTCTGGCGGAACGTTGAAGGCGTGGAGGCCAAGGACCCCTACACGCTCATCCTCTATCTCAAGGAGCCCTCCGGCGCGCTGTTCATGGGCCTGGCCCGCCCGAACAGCGGTGCCGTGATCTATCCCAAGGAGATCGTCGACGCCGCCGGCGACAACCAGGTGAAGGAGTACGTCGGGACCGGGCCCTATCGCTTCGTCGAGCACCGGCCCGACCGCCACATCAAGCTGGCGCGCTTCAAGGACTACGTCGCGCGCAGCGAGCCGCCCGAGGGAGGCTTCGGCGGTAAGCGGACGGCGTACCTCGACGAGATCCTGTTCGTCCCCGTGCCCGACGTCGCCGTGCGGCTCGCGGGCGTGGAGACGGGGGAGTACCACTACGGTCAGCAGATCCAGCAGGACCAGTACGACCGGGTGCGGGCGATGCGCAACGTCGTGCCCGGCATCATCAAACCTTCGGCGTGGTCGACGGCCGTCATCAACCACAAGCAGGGGCTGATGACCGACAAGCGGATTCGGCAGGCCTTCCAGGCCGCGCTCGACATGGAGCCGATCATGGCGGCCGGATTCGGGAACAAGGCCTTCTACCGGCTCGACCCCGGCCTGCATTTCCTCGAGCAGCCGCAGTGGCACAGCCGGGCCGCCGCGGAGCTCTACAACCAGAAGAACAAGGCGAAGGCCCAGAAGCTGCTCAAGGAGGCCGGGTACAGCGGCCAGCCCGTGCGGTGGATCACGACCAAGGAATACCAGTGGATGTACAAGAACGCGCTCGTCGCCAAGCAGCAGCTCGAGGAGGCCGGCTTCAAGATCGACCTGCAGGTCGTCGACTGGGCGACCCTCGTGCAGCGCCGCAACAAGCCCGAGGTCTACGACGTCTTTTCGACCGGATTCACGTTCAACCCCGAGCCGGCCTTCAACACGGCCACGTCGTGCAACTGGCCGGGCTGGTGGTGCCACGAGGACAAGGAGCAGTGGGTCGATGCCCTGGGCCGGGAGAGCGACCCCCGCAAGCGCAAGGCGATGCTGGAGAAGATCCAGACGCTCATGTACGAGGACGTCGGCCGCATCAAGTTCGGGGACTACTTCTCGCTGGACGTCACCCGCAAGGAGGTTGGCGGGTACCGGGCGACGAACGAGTTGAACTTCTGGAACGTCTGGCTCAAGTGAGCGGGCGGCGGGCGGCGCGCCGGTGAAGACCTACATCGCCCGCCGCCTGCTCGCGCTGATCCCGGTGGCGCTGGTGGTGGCGACGGTCTCCTTCGTCCTCATCCACCTCGCCCCCGGCGATCCCGCCTCGGTCATCGCCGGGCCCGACGCCTCGGCCGACGACGTGCAGCGCATCCAGCGCCAGCTGGGGCTGGACGCTCCGATGCCCGTCCAGCTCGTGCGCTGGTACGGCCGGTTGGTCCAGGGCGACCTCGGCCAGTCGATCTTCCTGCGCAAGCCGGTGACCGAGGCGATCCACGACCGCGTGGAGCCCACCCTGCTGCTGACCCTGTTCGCCATCGTGATCGCCATCGTCATCGGCGTGCCGGCCGGCGTGCTGTCCGCCCGCTATCACAACACGGCCACCGACCAGGCGTTGATGGTGGTGGCGCTGCTCGGGGTGTCGATCCCCAACTTCCTGCTCGGGCTGCTGTTCATCCTGTTCTTCTCGGTCTGGCTCGGCTGGTTCCCGGTGGCCGGCTACTCGCCGCTCGAGTACGGCTGGGCCAAGACCCTGCGCTCGCTGGTGCTGCCGGCCTTCGCGCTGGGGCTGGTGCAGTCGGCGCTGATCGCCCGCATCGCGCGCTCGTCGATGCTCGACGTGCTGCGCGAGCAGTTCATCACGGCGGGGCGGGCCAAGGGGCTGGGGGAGCGGGCGGTGGTCTACAAGCACGCGCTGAAGAACGCGATGATCCCGACCGTGACGATCATCGGCATCTCGTTCGCGATCCTGATCTCGGGCGCGGTCGTGGTGGAGACGGTATTCAACATTCCGGGGCTGGGCCGGCTCATCATCTCGGCGGTGCTGCGGCGTGACTACCCGGTCATCCAGGGCGTGGTGCTGTGCATCGCCTTCCTCTACATGCTCATCAACCTGGCGGTCGACCTCTCGTACGTGCTCTTCGACCCGCGCGTGCGGTATCAGTGAGGCGGTGATGAGCGTCATCGCGCTGCCGCACCCGGAGACCACGGGACGGCCGGGGACGCCGCGCTGGCTGGTGCTGCTCACCCGCCGCAAGACGACCCTGGTGGGCGCCGTCATCATGGCCGTCATGCTGGCGGTCGGCGTGCTGGCTTCCGTCATCGGCGGCGACCCCGCCCACATGGACGTGGCGGGCCGGCTGGCCGCACCGAGCCGCGCCCACTGGTTCGGCACCGACGACGTCGGCCGCGACGTCTGGAGCCGGGTGGTGTACGGCGCCCGGCTGTCGCTGCTGGTCGGCGTCGCGGTCGTCGGGTTGTCGTTCCTGGTCGGGATGGTGTGCGGGTTGGTGGCCGGCTACTACCGGAGCCTCGACAACGTCGTCATGCGGGTGATGGACGGGCTCATGGCGTTTCCGGCCATCGTGCTGGCCATCGCGCTCATGGCGGCGCTGGGCCCCAGCGTGATCAACGTCATCGCCGCCATCGCGGTGGTGTACTCGCCGCGGGTGGCCCGCGTCGTGCGGGGCTCGGTGCTCGTCATCCGGGAGACGTCGTACGTGGAGGCCGCGCGGGCACTGGGGGTCTCCGACGTGGTGCTGATCGGCCGGCACATCCTGCCGAACTGTCTCTCGCCCGTCATCGTACAGGCCTCGTTCGTGTTCGCCGCGGCCGTGCTGACGGAGGCGGCGCTGTCGTTCCTGGGCGTGGGCGTGCCGCCCTACGTGCCCTCCTGGGGCGTGATCCTGGCCGAGGGCCGCCTCTACATCCAGCAGGCGCCGTGGCTCGTGCTCTATCCCGGCGCCGCGATCATGCTCACCATCTTCGGCCTCAACCTGTTCGGCGACGGCCTGCGCGACCTGCTCGACCCCAAGATCCGCGGGCTCGCCACCGAACGCCAGCGGGTCGGTTAGAGGAGACTGCCATGCCGCCACATCGTCGCGCGTTTCGTCCGACCGTCATGGGCGCCCGCGGCGCCGTCGCGTCCGCGCATCCGCTGGCCTCGATGGCGGGCATCGAGATGCTGCTGGCCGGCGGCAACGCGGTCGATGCCGCCGTGGCCGTCGGCTCCACGCTCAACGTGGTGGAGCCCTTCATGTCGGGCATCGGCGGGATCGGGCTCATGCTCGTGTCGCGGCCCGGCGGCGAACGGCACGTGCTGGACTTCGTCGGCCGCTCGCCTCGTGCGGCCGATGCGACGAGGGCGAGCGAGGACGAGCTGGCCGGCGGGCCGAAGGCGTGCGCGACGCCGGGCAACCTGGGCGGCTGGCTGGCGGCTCACCGGCGCTTCGGCCGGCTGCCCCGGGCCCGGGTGCTGGAGCCGGCGATCGGCCACGCCGAGCGCGGCGTGCCGCTCACGTTCAAGAACGTGGACTTCTTCACGCAGGCGCACGCGACGCTCGAGCGCTCACGCGAAGCCATGCGACTGTACTGGCCCAGCGGCGGCCCGCGCGCGGGCGCCGTCGTGACATACAAGGACCTGGCGGCGACGCTGCGGCAGGTGGCCGAGGGTGGGGAGGAGGCGTTCTATCGGGGACCGATCGCCCGGACGATCGCCCGCGCCGTGCAGGAGGCCGGGGGGTGGCTCGGCGAGGAGGATCTCGCCGGCTTCGCGGTGGAGTGGCGGGAGCCGGCGCGGATCACGTACCGCGGTCACGACGTGTACTCGATGCCGCCACCCTTCTCGGCCTTCCAGATGCTGGAGACGCTGAACGTCCTGGAGGGCTTCGACCTGCGCGGCTGGGGCCACAACTCCGTCGACTACCTGCACCACCTCATCGAGGCGATCAAGCTGGGCTCGGCCGACCGGCTCGCCTACGCCTACGGCGATCACGCGCCGATCAAGGGCTTGCTCTCCAAGGCCTACGCCGCTTCCCAGCGGGCGCGCATCGACGCCGGGCGCCCCGCCGTGAGCGAGGGCGAGCGCCACGCCGCGACGAGGCTGCCCGGCCAGATCGGCGAGGGGCATCCGGCGACGTTCGACGACGAGCAGACCACGCACTTCGCCTGCGCCGACGGCGAGGGGACGGTGGTGTCGGTGACCCAGACGCTGGGCGCGCCGTTCGGCTCGGGCTTCGCGGTGCCGGGAACCGGCATCGTGCTCAACAACATCCTCAAGTGGATGGACCGCGACCCGGCCTCGCCGAACGTGCTGCGGCCCGGGCGCAAGGCCGGCACGATGATGTCGCCCACCCAGGTCTTCCGCGACGGCGCCTTCCGGCTGTCCATCGGGACGCCGGGCTCCTACGGCATCCTCCAGACGCAGCCGCAGATGCTGCTCAACGTCCTGGAGTTCGACATGAACGTCCAGGAGGCGATCGAGGCGCCGCGCGTGCGCGTCTACCGTGACCGCCTCGTCGACGCCGAGTCCCGCATCCCCGAGGCCACGCGCGCCGCGCTGAGCGAGCGCGGCCACGCGATCAACGTCCTCGACGACTGGTCCTGGGTCGTCGGCGGCGGCCAGGGCATCGCCCGTGACCCCGAGTCCGGCGCCCTGATGGCCGGCGCCGACCCTCGCCGCGACGGCTACGCCCTCGCGGTTTGATTCACATGGGGGGCCCCGAGATGGCCCCCAGACCCCCCCGGCGCTCGTCGCGCCCCGCCTGTCGTGGCGGTCAGGCTTTTCGCGTCATCGCGACGATGAGGCGGCAGAGCTCCCACGGATCGATCGGCTTGCGCAGGTGGGCCTGGAAGCCGGCGGCGAGCGTGCGGTCGGGGCCGTGGGTGGCGCCGTGAGCGGTGATGGCGATCACCGGCAGGGTTCCGCCCTGCTCGGCCGGCAGCGCACGCAGCGAGCGCACGAACCAGTAGCCGTCCTGCTGGGGCATGGCGATGTCGCAGACGATCACGTCGGGGAGCACCCGCCGCAGCGTCTCCAGGCCCTCGCCCGCACTGGCCGCCACGCTCACGAGGGCGCCGCAGTAGCGGAGTACGGTGCCCACGAGATCCCGCGCTTCCGGGTCGTCGTCGACGATGAGCACGTGGACGCCGGCCAGCGCGTCACCCGGCGGCGGATCCTGGCGCCCCATCCGGGCTATCGCGCCTGCGGTACTGCGGGGAATACTGCCACCTCAAAGCGGACCGAGCGGGTCGCGCTCACTCGCCCTCCTCCACCATGACGCTCATCGCACCGTCATCAGGCTCGACGCGAGCCGGCACAGCCCCCACGGATCGAGCGGCGTGCGCACGTACGCCTGGAAGCCCCGCGCGCGCGCCAGGTCGGCGACCGCGTCGCCGGCGCCGATGGCGATGGCCGGCACCACGCCGCCATCCTCGGGCTTGAGCGCGCGCACTCGGCGGATGAAGTCGAAATCGTCGCCCGCCAGGAGCGCGACGAGCAGCAGATCGGGCTTCACCTGTCGCATCAGGCGCAGCGCGTCCGCCGCCGACGCCAGCGGGGTGACGAGGGCGCCGCAGTACGACAGGATCTCGACCAGCGTCCGCCGCCCGTCGGGATCGCGGTCGACGACCAGCATCCACACGCCGCGGAGCGAATCGACGGAGAAGAAGCCGCCGCGAGGCATGCCCATCAGCACGAAGCAAGCCGGGTGCCGGTCACGTCGCAGAACCGTGGAGGCTGCGAATGAGGCGTCGAGCGATGGCCACGACGATCACAGCATAGTCACGCCGGCCGCGGCTCGCAAGCGGCGGCCGCGGCGGGTCTGGGCAAAGAATTTCCCAGAGCCGGTGCGCTCAGGGTCGCCTGAACAGGAGGGGGCCCAGGAACGACTCGGCCGTGGAGTTCGTGTCGTTGGAGTCGATGGAGACCGAGATCGCGGCCGGCGGCTCGGCGTCGTCGTCGTAGATGCGCTTGAAGTCCGCGGCCACGTCGCGGCGCTCGGTGAACCACTTGCCGAGGTCGGCCGGGCCCGAGCGGACGACGACGTACGTGACGGTGCCCGTCTTCTCGCTCTTGCAGATCGTGCCGGCCGGCGCGGTGGTATCCCAGACGTAGCCGATGATCCGCGAGCGCACCGATTCCGGAAAGCGCGGCCAGGCGACGTAGATCTGGGCGGCCTGGTCGTCCGTGGCTTTCCGGCAGGAGTGGCCGCCCCGGGGCAGGGCCACGGCCTTCCACGTCCACTCCAGGATGGGCGTCTCCTTGAGGTCGACCTGGCCCCTGATCTCCCGGGAGATCGTCGAGCCCTCGTTGACGCTGCGCAGGTGCAGCACCTTGCGGCCGTCGTCGGCGACGACCGTGAGGTCGTACCTGGGACTGCCCCAGTTCTGCCCCTTCCAGCCGGCGGGGATCCCCTTGGTCCCGACGGGGGGCTTCGACCAGTCCTCGACGAGGACGTGATCGGCGGCGCCCGCGACCGCGGCGGCGGACAGCACGAGCACGGCGGCCAGGCGCAGGCGCATCGGGCGGCTCCTCACGAGCATGCTGTCTGTATGATACCGTCTGGCCGTGGCGGTCCCGCCCGAATCGGTGCGCCTCGACAAGTGGTTGTGGGCGGCGCGCGTGTTCAAGACGCGGGTCCTCGCCGCCGGCGCGTGCGACGGAGGCAAGGTCGACGTCAACGCGCAGGCCGCCAAGCCTGCCCGGGCGCTCCGTCCGGGCGACGTGCTTCGCGTGACGCTGCCGCAGGGGCGGCTGCGCGTCCTGAAGGTCGCCGCGCTCGGCGACCGCCGGGGGCCCGCCACCGCCGCCCGGGCGCTGTTCGAGGACCTGACGCCGCCCGAGCCGCCCAGGACACGCCTGGCCCCGCCGCCGCGGCGGGAGGCCGGCGCCGGGCGCCCGACCAAGCGCGAGCGTCGCGAGATCGACCGGCTCCGGCGCTGGTAGCGCACCCAAGAGAGGACGAGGATCGCCATGGAGACGTACGACTGGAACGTGCTCGTCGACGGCCTCAACCGCTACCTGCGCCTGCGCTCGATTCCCATCGGCATGAAGCTCTTCGAGACCGTCGAGGAGATGGAGGCGATCCCGAAGATCCGCCGGCCGCGCGCGAAGCACACCACCGATCAGATCGTGGCCCAGGCCCGCCAGCTCGGCTGGACGGTCGGCATCACGATGGCCGACCTCGTCGGCGCGCAGTGCGGGGCCGTGATCGGCCTGCACCCACAAGACGACGACTGGCTGTCCGGCGAGCGGATGGCCGGGGTGTGGTTCCAGACGCTCGAGGACGCCGCGGCGCACCAGCGCGCGATGGACGTGGTGCCGCACGGCCGCTATCGCGCGATGGCGGTGGCGCCGCTCACGGCCGGACGGCTGAACCCGCCCGACATCTGCCTGATCTACGGGACCCCGGGCCAGATGATCTTCTTCATCAACGGGCTGCAGTGGACCGGTTACAAGAAGCTGTCGTTCACCTCGGTCGGCGAGTCGGCCTGCGCGGACTCCTGGGGCAAGGCGCTGCGCACGGGCGAGCCCGCGCTGACCATCCCGTGCTACGCCGAGCGCCGCTACGGCGGCGTCGCCGACGACGAGCTGCTGATGGCGATCCCTCCGCGCTTCCTGCCCAAGGTCATCGACGGCCTCGCCGCGCTGTCCAAGAACGGCCTGCGCTACCCCGTGCCGCCGTACGGCATCCAGTCCGACGCCGGCGCCGGCCTCGCCGTCTCGTACGCCGAGAAGGAGACGAAGAGCCAGCGCGATTTGCGCTGACCCACGGCTTCTGCTACCCTCGGCCCGCTGTTCGTGCCCGGGTGCCCGCGAAGGGCCCCAGGGAAGGCGGTGTGAAGCCGCCGCGACCCCGTCACTGTAATCGGGGACGAAACCCGCGGATGCCACTGGCCGAAGGCCGGGAAGGCGCGGGGAGTAGGACGATCCGAGAGCCAGGAGACCTGCCCGGGCGCGCACTCATCACGACCGGTCTTCGCGGGAGGACCCGGGGACGGTGGCTTCGTCACTGCTCATTCTCGGCGGCGCGCGTAGCGGCAAGAGCCGCTTCGCGCTGGCCGGCCTGCCGGCGCGAGGGCGCGTCACGGTCCTGGCCACCGCCGAGCCGCGCGACGGCGACATGGCGGCGCGGATCGCCCGGCACCAGGCCGAGCGCTCGCCCCACTGGACGACCGTGGAGGCGCCGCGCGACCTGGTGCCACGGCTGGCGGCGGCCCTGGACGCCGCCGATACCGTCGTCGTCGACTGCCTCACGCTCTGGGTGTCCAACCTCATGCTGGCCGGCGAGAGCGACGAGGCCATCCTCAAGCAGGCCCAGGCGCTCGCCGCCCTGGTGGCCGCCCCGGCCGCAGATCTACGGGCGATCGCCAACGAGGTCGGGCTCGGCGTGCATCCGCCCACCGCCGACGGTCTGCGCTTCCGCGACGTCCTCGGTCTCGTGAACCAGCGCGTGGCGGCGTCGGCGCACCGCGTGGTGCTGATGGTCGCCGGGTTGCCGCACCTCCTCAAGGACACACCGCCCGCGAGCCCCTTCGGTGGACCCGCTCACGAGGCTCCGTGACGCGATCGGCGGCCCCTTCGGGGACGCCGCCGCCGCCGCCCGGCGCCATCTCGACGCGCTGACCAAGCCGCCGGGCAGCCTCGGCCGGCTCGAGGAGCTCGCCGTGCGCTGGAGCGCGCTGACCGGCGCCCCGCCCCGCGTGACCGCGCCGGTCATCTTCACGCTGGCCGCCGACCACGGGGTCGCGGCCGAGGGCGTGAGCGCCTATCCGCAGTCGGTCACCGCGCAGATGGTCGAGAACTTCCTGGCGGGCGGCGCGGCGGTGAACGTGCTCGCGCGCCAGGCGGGCGCGCGGGTCGTGGTGGCGGACTTCGGCGTGGCCACCCCGCTCGGCACCACCGGCGGCCTCGTCGTGCGCCGCCTGGCGCCGGGGACGCAGAACCTGACGCGCGGCCCGGCCATGACGCGCTCGCAGGCGCGGGAGGCGATCGAGGCGGGCGCGGCGCTGGCGGAGGAGGCGATCGGCGGCGGCGCCGACTTGCTCGGCACGGGCGAGATGGGCATCGGCAACACGACGGCCGCCAGCGCGATCACCACCGCCCTCACCGGCGCATCGCCCGAGACGGTCACCGGTCGCGGCACCGGCGTCGACGAGGCCGGGTGGCGCCGGAAGACGGCCGCCGTCCGGCGCGCGCTGGAGACGAACGCGCCCGATCCCGGCGATGGCCTCGACGTGCTGGCCAAGGTGGGGGGCCTGGAGATCGCCGGCCTCGTCGGCGTGATCCTGGCCGGCGCCGCGCATCGCGTCCCGGTCGCGCTCGATGGCTTCATCGCCGGCGCCGCCGCGCTCGTCGCGGTCGCGCTCGCGCCCGACACTCGGCACGCGCTGTTCGCCGCCCACCGCTCGGCCGAGCCCGGCCACGCGGTCGTGCTGCGCCACCTCGGGCTCGAGCCTTACCTGGCGCTCGACATGCGGCTGGGCGAGGGGACGGGCGCCGCGCTGTTCATCCATCTGGCCCGCGCCGCCGCCGCGATCTACGCGGAGATGGCGACGTTCAAGTCCGCCGGCGTCGACGGACCCGCATGACGCGGCGGCTCGCGCTGCTGGCGGTCCTGATCGTGCCGCTGACCGCGGGACCGGCCGAGACGCTCAGCGTGCGCGACATGCTCGGCCGCGACGTGACGCTGCCGCGGCCGGCGGCCCGCATCGTGTCGCTGGTCCCCAGCGTGACGGAGATCGTGTTCGCGCTCGGGGCCGAGGAGCGCCTCGTCGGCCGCACGGACTTCTGCGATCACCCGCCGGCGGTGCGCGCCAAGCCGAGCGTGGGCGGCATGGTGAATCCCAACCTCGAGACGCTGGTCGCGTTGAAGCCCGATCTCGTGATCGCCACCGACGAGGGCAACCTCGAGGAGACCGTGCGCCAGCTGCGGCGGTTGCGCATCCCCACGTACCTGGTCCACGCCAACCGGATCGCGGAGACGGTCGACCTGATCGCACGGGTCGGCGAGCTGACGGGCCGCCAGGCCGCGGTGGCGAAGCTCACGGGCGAGATGCTGCGGCGCGTGGCGGCGGTACGCCGCGCGGTGGCGCCGTTTCCGCGGCCCCGGGTGCTCTACGTCCTCTGGCCCGAGCCGTTGATCGTGCCCGGCCGAAGCTCGATCCTGACCGAGCTGATCGAGGTGGCCGGCGGCACGTCGATCACCGCCGGCGACGGCGACGCCTATCCCCGCTTCAGCCTCGAGGCGGCCGTGGCGCGCGCGCCCGAGGTGATCATTCTCGCCGATCACTCGACGGGCAGCTCGACCGCCGGCCGGCCGATGCCCGAGCAGTGGCAGCGCCTGGCCAGCGTGCCGGCCATCCGGGCCGGCCGGCTGCACTCGGCCGACCTCTCGGTCCTGCATCGCTACGGGCCGCGCGTGCCGGACGGCCTCGAGACGCTGGCGCGCATCATCCACCCGGCGGCGTTCCGGTGAGCGGCGGCCGGCGGCTGGCCCTCGCCCTCGGCGTGCTGGGATTCGTTCTGCTCGCCGTGGCCGCGGCCGCGCTCTTCGTCGGCAGCGCCGGGCTGTCGCCGGGCGCGGTGGCGCGTGCCCTCGCGGGCCGCGCCGGGCCGGAGTCGGTGGAGGCCATCGTGACGCTGCAGCTGCGGCTGCCGCGCGTGCTGGCGGCGATGCTGGCCGGGGGCGCGCTGGCGGTGGCCGGCGTCGCCTTCCAGGGGCTCACGCGCAACCCGCTGGCCGAGCCGTCCATCCTCGGGGTGTCGAGCGGCGCCGCCTTCGGCGTCGTGCTGGCGCAGATCTTCGGGCTGGGGCTCTCGGCGCTGGAGGCCCTCGGCGTGGCGACCTTCGCCTTCGCCGGCGCGCTGCTGGCCGCGGCTGCGGTCTACGTGATCGCGGCTGTGCCGGGCGGGCTGTCGATCCAGACGCTGCTGCTGGGGGGCGTGATCGTGGGCGTCTTCTTCACGTCGGCCATCACCGTGCTGATCTCGATCGTGGACTTCAACCGGCTGGGCGGCGTCGTCCACTGGCTGCTCGGCAACCTGGCCCCGATTCCGGCAGGCTCGCTGGCGCTCTTCGCGCTGCTCGCCCTGACCGGGTCCTGGCTCGTGCTGCGCCACGCCCGCGAGCTGAATCTCCTGGCCCTCGGCGAGGAGGCGGCGGTCCAGCTCGGCGTCGACGCCGAGCGGCTGAAGCGGCGGATCTTCCTGGCAGCCGCGCTCCTGACCGGGACGGTCGTGGCGTTCACGGGCCCGATCGGCTTCGTGGGGCTCGTCGTCCCCCATGCGCTGCGCGGACTCCTCGGCCAGGACAATCGCCTGCTGGTCCCCACCGCGCTCGTGGCCGGCGGGATCTTCCTGCTCGCCGCCGACACGCTGGCCCGCAACGTCGTGGCCCCCGCCGAGCTGTCGGTCGGGGTCATCACGTCCTTCTGCGGCGCGCCGTTTTTCGTCTACCTCCTGCGCACGCGCTCCCGGATCAGCCTGTGAGCGCGCTGGTCGAGTTCGCCGACGTCGCCTTCGGCTACCCGCGCTCCGAGCGGCCGGGCGAGCGCGGCTTCCAGCTGGAGAGCGTGTCGTTCGCCGTCGAGGCCGGCGAGGTGTTCGGCGTGATCGGGCCCAACAGCGCGGGCAAGACCACGCTGCTCCGTCTGCTCACGCGCGTGCTCACGCCGGCGCGCGGGGAGGTGCGGCTCGACGGGCGCCCGATCCGGCAGCTGGCTCACGCCGAGCTGGCACGGCAGGTCGCCGTGGTGCCGCAGGACGCGCCGCGGCCGTTCCCGTTCTCGGTCGAGCAGCTCGTGCTCATGGGCCGCTACCCGCACGGGCCCGGCCGGTTCTTCGAGAGCCGAGAGGACGTGGTGCTGGCGCGCGCCGCCATGGCCGCCACCGGCGTCCTCGACCTGGCGGCGCTGCCGCTCGAGCAGCTCGCCGGCGGCGAGCGGCAGCGGGCCATGCTGGCCCGGGCGCTGGCCCAGCAGCCCCGGCTGCTCGTGCTCGACGAGCCGACCTCGCACCTCGATCTCCGCTACCAGGCGGAGACGGCCGCGCTGCTCCGGCGCGTCAACGTCGAGCGCGGCATGACCGTGCTGCTCGTGTCCCACGACCTCGACCTGGCCGCCGAGGTCTGCGACCGGCTGCTCCTGCTCGGCGGCGGCCGGGTCGCCCGCGTCGGGCCGCCGGCCGACGTGCTGCGGCCCGAGACGCTGGAAGACGTGTTCGGCTGCGCCGTCGTCGTCGACGTGAGTCCGGTCAGCGGCCGGCCGGTGGTCCGGGTGGCCTGGCCGAGCGGGGCGAGCCTGCAGCCGGGGAGGTGAGACCGACCGAGCGCGTGTGACGAGTCCCGGGGATGAGGGAAGCCGGTGTGGCGCTCGAGCGCGAGCGCCGAAGCCGGCACGGTCGCGCCACTGTGAGTGGGGAGCGCCGTTCCAGGTCCCGCGCCGCGCGCGCGGGGGTCACTGTCCGGCAGGCGCCGGATGGGAAGGCATGGACGGCGGCGACGATCCACGAGTCAGGAGACCTGCCCCGAGGCCAACGGCATCCAACCCTTTCGCGAGAGAAGGAGTGGAGCACATGGTCCGGACACTCGTGGTCGTGTTGCTGATGTGGTCGGCGGCCGCCCCGGCGGCCGCGCAGGAACCGAAGAAGGTGGAGCCCATCGTGGTGACGGCGACCAAGCTCGAGACTCCGGCCGGCGAGCTGGGAGCCACCGTCACCGTGATCGACGGCGACGAGTTCGAGGCGTTCCACTATCCGACCGTGGACGAGGCCCTGCGCAGCGTGCCGGGCGTGGAGATCCGCCGCTCGGGCTCATTCGGCAAGACGACCAGCGTCAGCATCCGCGGCGCCAACGCCAACCAGGTGCAGGTCCTGGTGGACGGCGTGCGGGTGAAGAGCCCGACGCTCGGCCAGGCCGAGCTGGCCGACATCGCCCCCGACATGATCGAGCGCATCGAGATCATCCGCGGCCCCCAGTCGACGATCTACGGGGCCGACGCCATCGGGGGTGTCGTGCACGTCATCACCAGGCGGGGGAGCGGACCGCCGGCCGCCTATGCCTCGCAGGAGGTGGGCAACCACGACACGCTGCGCTCGCGGGCGGGCGTGAGCGGCTCCTGGCAGTGGTTGGACTACGCGCTGGGTTTCTATCATCTCGAGTCCAACGGCCAGTCCATCAACGACGGGACCAACCAGGACGCGGCCAGCGCCCGCTTCGGCGTCACCCTGCCGTGGGGGAACACGCGGGTCGGCGCGGCCGTCCGCTACAACAAGACCGACAGCGGCCTGCCCATCGAGTTCGTGGGCATCCCGAGCCCGATCGTCCCCACGATCGACCCCAACACCCGCCAGGAGAGCGAGACCTACACGGCCACGCTCGACGTGCGAACCAGGCCGGTGACCTGGTGGGAGGGCCAGCTGCGCGCCTCCCGCTACGAGAACAACCAGGCGTTCATCGACCCGCCGGACCCCTTCGCGTGCCCGCCGGCGACGTTCGGCCCGCCCTGCGACTTCCCGGGCCGGTTTCGGGTGAGCCGCACCGAGGTGGAGGGACTGAGCCACTTCCACCTCGGCACCTGGAGCACCTCGACGTTCGGCGTCGAGTGGCGGGACGAGGACGCCAACGTGCAGGGGAGCAGCGCGTTCTCTCCCCACACCGAGACGGTCTCCGGGCTCTTCGAGCAGAAGTTCCGGTTCTTCGACCGGCTCTTCATGTCGGCCGGCGTCCGGGTCGAGGACAACAGCGCGTTCGGGCGCTCGACCACCGAGCGCGGCTCGCTCGCCTATCACGTGAAGGAGTGGGGCACCCGCCTGCGGGGCAGTGCCGGCAGCGGCTTCCGGGCCCCGACGTTCAACGACCTGTTCTTCCCCGGCTTCTCCAACGCGAGCTTGACGCCCGAGAAGTCGTTCTCGTGGGACGTGGGTGTCGACCAGAAGCTCTGGAGGAACCGCGTCCGCCTGGGCTTCACGTACTTCGACAACAGGTTCAGCGACCTGATCATCTGCTGCACGCCGCTGCCGGTGTTTCCGTTCGCGACGACCGCGAACGTCGGCCGTGCGCGCACCACGGGGATCGAGTTCGTCTCCGAGGTCGACGTCCTCGACAACCTCGTCGCGGCGGTGAACTACACGTACACCGACACCGAGAACCTCTTGACCGACCGGCCCCTGCCGCGCGAGCCCCGTCACCGCTGGAACGTGCGGCTCACCTGGGAGCCGGTGCGCCGTCTGTCGCTCTTCACCGCGGTCCACGTCGTCACGCGGCAGTTCGACACGCTCGGCAACGTCTACAACACCGGCCACACCCGGGTCGACGTGGGCGGCACCTATCGCCTCGTCAACCGGTACGCCTTCCTCAAGGCGCTCGATCTGACGGCCCGCATCCAGAACCTGCTCGACGAAGGCTACGCCGAGGTGCGCGGCTTCCCCGCCCTCGGCCTCCAGGCCCTCGTCGGCTTCCGGGCGTCGTTCTAGGCGATGGGCGGGATCGAGCGCGTCGGCGTCGACGTGGACCGCGAGGCGGTGGTCGTCACCGCGGAGGCGCCGCTGGCGGTGCTGTCCTCGGCGGTCACGGGCGGCGGTCTCGGCCCCGCGCGCTCGATCGTCAACCTGCACGTCGACCGCAATTGTCCCTGGGAGGACGCCGCGGCGCGCCTCGGTCCCTTCGCGGCGCGGCGCGGGCTGCCGCCGCCGTGGGTCGGCCTGCTCACCGCGGCCTGGACCGAGCGGGCGCAGGTCGCGGTGGAGGAGGCTTGCGGCGTGCGCGCCCTCGTCGTCGCCACCGTGGGGCTGAGCAACCCGGTCGCGGCCGGCTGGAGCCCGGCCGCGCCGGCGGTGCCGGGCACCGTCAACACGATCGTGGTGGTCGACGCACGGGTGGAGCCGGCCGCCCTCGTGAACCTGGCCCTCACGGTGACCGAGGTGAAGGCCCTCGTGCTGAGCGCCGCCGGCGTGACGTGTCGGGCGGGCGGATCGGCCAGCGGGACGTCGACGGACGCCGTGGTCGTCGCCGCCACCGGCCGCGGTCCGGCGGTGCGCTTCGGCGGCCCGATCAGCGAGGCCGGCTGGGTCGTGGCGCGGGCCGCGCGCACGGCGCTGGCCGAGGGCGTTCGCCGATGGCTGGAGCAGCCGCGGTGAAGCGACGGCTGCCGGTCTGGCTCGGACTGTCCCTCGGCCTGCACGCGGCGCTGGCGTTGGTCGCGCTGAGCGTCCTCGCCGGGGGCGGTGCGCCGATGCTCTTCATCGACCTCGTGCACGACCTTCTCACGCCGGAAGGGCCGCGTCGGGCCGCGGGCGGCGGAGGCGGGGACCGCACGGCAGGCGGCACGCTGGTGGCGGCACCGCCCCCTCGCTCCTCGCCGGCTCATCCGATCCCCCCCGGCGACGCCCCGGCCGATGCTGGTGCGCGGCCGGCAGAGCCGGTGCTGCCCCCCGAGCCACGCCGGGTGGCGACGGACCCTGCGAACGAGCCGGCGCGACTGCCGGAACCGGTGCCCGTGCCGGCCCCGCTCGTTCGAGCGCCGCCTGAGGCGATCCAGTCCACCGGCGAGTCAACGATGCCTTACGCAGGCGGCACCGAGGACATCGGCCCGCCCACGCTCGTCGGCTCGCGGCTCGATGCGGCCGGGCGCGGCACCGGCGACCGCGCCTCGGCGCCCGACCAGACGGGTGGTGGGACGAGCACCACCCCGGCAGTCGGAGGACCCGCGACGGGGAACCGCGCCGTCGCGAGTGACGGCCCGCGCGGCGGCCTCGGGCTCGGCGCCCGGGAGGGCAGCGCGCTGGCGCTCGCGGTCCCCGGCGAAGGCGGGGGCGCGGGCGCGGAGTACGTCGGGTACCTGGCGCTGCTTCGCCGCCGCATCCAGGAGTCGCTCGAGTATCCCGCGGTCGCGCGCCGGCGCGGCGTCACCGGCACCGTCGAGATCGAGGTGGAGGTCCAGCCGTCCGGCGCCATCGCCCGGGTGACGCTGGCCGCGTCGTCGTCGCACCGCGTGCTCGACGAGGCCGCCCTCGACGCGGTGCGGGCGATCCAGCGGCTTCCGTTCCCGCCCGAGGTCCGCCCCCGGCTCCTGCGCGTGCGGCTGCCGGTCGTGTTCGACCT
>DASTOJ010000095.1:0-9988 GCA_035762565.1 Candidatus Methylomirabilota bacterium
CCCCCCAACGACGCAGATGCCCCGTTTTCATCGCCCGTTCAAAACAAGAAGTAGCGTTGGGCCATGGGGAGGACCCGGGCGGGGTCGCAGACAAGGCGCTCACCGTCCGCGCGCACCTCGTAGGTCTCGGGATCGACCTCGATCCGCGGCAGCGCGTCGTTGTGGATCATGTCGCGCTTGCCGATCCCGCGGCAGCGCCGCACCGCCACCGCCTGGCGGGACAGGCCCAGCCGGCGCGGCACGTCGGCCGCCAGGGCGGCGGCGGACACGAACGTGAGCGTCGTGGCCGCGCGCGCGCGGCCCAGCGCGCCGAACATGGGCCGGTAGAGCACCGGCTGGGGTGTCGGGATCGAGGCGTTCGGGTCGCCCATCGCCGCCCAGCCGATCAGGCCGCCCTTGATCACCAGCTCGGGCTTCACGCCGAAGAAGGCCGGCTTCCAGAGGACGAGGTCGGCGAGCTTGCCGACCTCCACGGAGCCGACGTGCTCGGCCAGCCCGTGGGCGATGGCCGGATTGATCGTGTATTTCGCCACGTAGCGCTTGACCCGGCGGTTGTCGTCGCCGGCCGTCTCCCCGGGCAGCGCGCCGCGCTGCTGCTTCATCTTGTCGGCCGTCTGCCAGGTGCGGATGATCACCTCCCCGATCCGCCCCATCGCCTGCGAGTCGGAGGACATCATGCTGATGGCGCCCAGGTCGTGCAGGACGTCCTCGGCCGCGATCGTCTCGGCCCGGATGCGCGACTCGGCGAACGCCAGGTCCTCGGGGATGGCCGCGTTGAGGTGGTGGCAGACCATCAGCATGTCGAGGTGCTCGTCCATCGTGTTGACGGTGAACGGCATCGTGGGGTTGGTGGACGACGGCAGGCAGTTCGGCTCGCCGCAGACGCGGATGATGTCGGGGGCGTGGCCGCCGCCGGCGCCCTCCGTGTGGTAGGTGTGGATCGTCCGCCCCTTGAAGGCCCGGATGGAATCCTCGACGAAGCCGGCCTCGTTGAGCGTGTCGGTGTGGATCGCCACCTGGACGTCGTGCTCCTCGGCCACCGACAGGGCGCAGTCGATGGCGGCCGGCGTCGTGCCCCAGTCCTCGTGCAGCTTGAGGCCGATGGCTCCCGCGGCGATCTGCTCGCGCAGCGGGTCGGGCGCCGAGGCATTGCCCTTCGCCAGGAAGCCGAGGTTGACCGGGAACTCCTCGGCGGCCTCCAGCATGCGGTGGATGTTCCACTCGCCGGGGGTGCACGTGGTGGCCGCGGTGCCCGTGGCCGGCCCCGTGCCGCCGCCGACCAGCGTGGTGAGCCCGGCGCTGATGGCCTCGGTCACGATCTGCGGGCAGATGAAGTGGATGTGGCTGTCGAGCCCCCCGGCGGTCACGATCCGGCCCTCGCCGGCGATCACCTCGGTCCCGGCGCCGACCGTCATGCCGGCTGTGACGCCTGCCATCAGGTCGGGGTTGCCGGATTTTCCGAGGGCCGCGATGCGGCCGTCGCGGATGCCGATGTCGGCCTTGACGATCCCCCAGTGGTCCACGATGACGGCGTTGGTGATGACCGTGTCGAGCGTCTGGTCGGCGCGGGTCGCCCGGGCCGACTGGCCCATCCCGTCGCGGATGACCTTGCCGCCCCCGAACTTCGCCTCCTCGCCCGGCACCGTGAGGTCGCGCTCGATCCGGATGAGGAGATCGGTGTCGGCCAGGCGGACGCGGTCGCCGGTGGTGGGGCCGTAGAGGTCGGCGTACTGCCGCCGCGGAATGCGGAGCGTCACGACCGCTGCCAGTCGTCGAGCCGGGCGAGCGCCTGCTCGAGGGTCCCGCCCCGGGTGAGCGCGTTGAGCCCGAACATCCGCCGGGCGCCGGCCAGCTCGACGAGCGTCACGCGCTTGTCGTCGCCGGGCTCGAAGCGGACCGCGGTGCCGGCCGGGATGTTCAGGCGCATGCCGAACGCCCGCGCCCGATCGAAGCGCAGCGCCCGGTTGGCCTCGAAGAAGTGGAAGTGCGATCCGACCTGGATCGGCCGGTCGCCGGTGTTGGCCACCGTCAGCTCGACGGTCCGGCGGCCGGCGTTGGCCACCACGTCACCGTCGCCGAGCAGAAATTCGCCTGGAATCAAGAGGTTTAGCCTCCCGGCGTGAGGAGCAGCTTGTAGTAGAACGCGCTCGCGTCGAGCCTGCCGCCGGCGCTCTGCGCATAGCGTGGGATCTCGCCCGCTCGCTGCCAGCCGAGCGAGGCGTACAGCCGCTCGGACGGATCGCCACTGCGGGTGTCGAGCACCAGGGTCGTGCGGCCGAGCCGCCGCGAGTGCTCCTCGGCGGCCAGCATCAGGGCGCGGCCGATCCCCTGCCGCTGGGCCGCGCCCGGCACCATGACCTTGGCCACCTCGGCCCGGTGGCGACCGTTCTCGCGCGTCGACAGGTCGAGCTGGGCCGTGCCCACGATCGCCCCGTCCTCGGCGCGGCGCGCGACGAGCAGCACGCGCGAGCCGTCCGCGATCGCCGCCACCACCGTGCCCCAGTACTCGGCCGCCGTCGAGGCCGTCAGCGGCGGCAGGAACCCGACCGACGCCCCGCCATCGACCACGTCCCGGAGCAGCGCGCTCAGCGCCGGCAGGGCCTCCCGCGCCTCGACCACCGTCAGCGCCTCGATGCGCACGCCCACTGACCCGACCTCCGCAGTTCGGGCCCGATGCCGGGCGCGCTGCGTCGCCCGCCATGGCGCCCGGTGTTCCGGATCTTGATGTCGCCGGCGACGGTAGTGCCGAGCAGGCCGGCGGGGTGGCTCCCCGTCGCGCCACTTGCTGGCGAGCCGTTGTCGCCGTTCGAGCGGAGGGGGCGGCGAGCGCGCCGCAATGGCATCGACTGGTCGTCACCCCAGCCCCCTTCAGGGGGATGGGGGGCCCGCGCGAGCCGCCCCCGGAGCGAGTTACGGCGACAGGCGAGCCAGCGTGGCGCGGCGGGGGGCCACCCCGCCGGCCTGCTCGGCACGGCGCGTCGCCGCCGGATCAACTGCGGAAGCTGGGCTGGTGTGGGGACCATGTCGGAGCCCCAGCTAGCGGATGGGCCGGTGGATGGTGACGAGCTTGGTGCCGTCGGGGAACGTGCCCTCGACCTGGACCTCGTCGATCATCTCCGGCACCCCCTCCATCACGTCGTCGCGGCGCAGGATGCCGAGCCCGGCCTCCATCAGCTCGGACACGGTGCGGCCGTCTCGGATGCCCTCCAGGATCTCCGCGGTGATGAGCGCCAGCGCCTCGGGATGGTTCAGCCGGAGGCCGCGGGCGCGACGGCGCCGCGCAACCTCGGCCGCGGTGAAGACCAGCAACTTCTCCTGCTCGCGGGGTGTGAGGTGCATAGGCGGAGGTTATACCGCACGCCAGGCCAGGTCACACCGCCAGATGACGGCGGACGGTCTCCAGGCGCAGCCGGGCGGTGGGGCCGCCGGCCACGACCGCGCCCTTGGCCATGATCACGTACGCATCGGCCAGGCGCTCGGCGAAGTCCAGGTACTGCTCGACCAGCAGCACCGCCAGCCCCAGCTCCGTCCGGATCCGGCGGATCGCCTCCTCGATCTCCTGCACGATCGAGGGCTGGATGCCCTCGGTCGGCTCGTCGAGCATCAGGAGCTTGGGCCGCGTGAGCAGCGCCCGTCCGATGGCCAGCATCTGCTGCTCGCCGCCCGAGAGCACGCCGCCCTTGCGGCCGCGCAGGCGGCGCAGCGCCGGGAACAGCGCCAGCGCGTCCTCGAGGTCGCGGGCCCGCCCGCAGCCGAGCAGCGACATCCGGAGGTTCTCCTCCACCGTGAGGTGCGGGAAGATCTCACGGCCCTGGGGGACGTAGCCTACCCCCCCTCGCGCCCGGCGGTCGGGCGACCAGCGCGTCACGTCGGCACCGTCGAGGCGCACGCGACCGCCGCGGGCGGGCAGCAGCCCCATGATCGTCTTGAGCAGGGTCGTCTTGCCCACGCCGTTGCGGCCCATCAGACAGACCACCTGCCCGGCCGGCACGACGAGATCGACGCTCCAGAGGATCTGCGAGCCGCCGTAGCCGGCGTCGAGCGACTCAACGGACAGCATCGGCCTCCTCCTGGCTCGCGCTGGCCCGCCCGAGATAGACCTCCAGGACGCGCGGGTCGGTCTGCACCCGATCCACCGGGCCCTCGCAGAGCACCGTGCCCTGGTGCAGCACCGTCACCGTGCGGGCGATCTGCCGCACGAACTCCATGTCGTGCTCGATCACCAGCACCGAGCGCTCGGCGGCGATCGACAGCAGCAGCTCGCCCGTGCGCGCCGTTTCCTCGTCCGTGAGGCCCGCCACCGGCTCGTCCACCAGGAGCAGCTCGGGGTCCTGGGCCATGACCATCCCGATCTCCAGCCACTGCTTCTCGCCGTGGGACAGCGCCCCGGCCTGGACGCCCGACTTGGCGCCGAGCCCGACCGCGTCGAGCGCGGCGGCGATGCGCTCCCGCGCCTGCCCGCCCTCGCGATCGAAGAGCGTGGCGAGCACGCCCTTGCTGGGCCGGCGCAACGAGAGCTCGACGTTCTCCCACACCGAGAGGTTCACGAACACCGACGGCGTCTGGAACTTGCGCCCGACGCCGAGCGTGGCGATCTCGTTCTCGCCGAGACCGGTGAGGTCGGTCGCGCGGCCGAAGATGACCCGGCCGTGCTCGGGCTTCACCCGCCCGGAGATGACGTCGAGCAGCGTGGTCTTGCCGGCGCCGTTGGGTCCGATCACCACCCGCAGCTCACGACGGTCCATCAGGAAGTTCAGGCGGTCGAGCGCCCGGAACCCGTCGTAGTCGACGGTCACGTCCTCGAGGTAGATGATCGCGTCGCTCATGCCGTGGTATCGGGTCGGCCCGCCCGGCCCGGGCCGAGGGTGGCCGGATCCAGCGCCGGCGCCTCGAGCGCGCTCGTCCCCAGCGATCGGCCCTCGTCGCTCCGGCGCGCGCCGCGCGCCCGGGCCGCCAGGCGCGCGGCCGCGCCGAAGACGCCGTCGGGGAAGAAGAGGACCACGCCCATGAAGAGCGCGCCCAGGAACAGGAGCCAGACGTCGGGATAACTGGTGGTCAGCCACGACTGGATCCAGTTCACGCCGACGGCGCCCACGACGGCGCCGACCAGCGTGCCGCGGCCGCCGGCGGCGACCCACACCACCATCTCGATCGAGGGCAGGACCCCGATCTTGGCCGGCGTGATGATGCCCACTTGGGGTACGTAGAGGGCGCCGGCCACGCCGGCCAGCGCCGCGGAGACCACGAACACGAAGAGCTTGAAGCGCGCCGGCGAATAGCCGGAGAAGAGCACGCGCGTCTCGCTGTCACGGATGGCGACGAGCACCCGGCCCGCCCGCGACCGGGTGATCCAGTGGCAGAGCGCCCACGCGGCCACCAGCGTGACCGCGGTGACCACGTAGAGCGCGCGCTGGGTGGAGGCCAGGTGAAGCGGCACGCCGAACCCCGTCTTGAAGTCGGCGAGGCCGTTGGTGCCGCCCAGGTTCATCTCGTTGCGGTTGAAGACCAGCCACGCCGACAGCGCCAGGGCCTGGGTGATGATCGACAGGTACACGCCGCGCACACGGCTGCGAAACGCCAGGAAGCCGAAGACCAGCGCGCACGTCGCCGGCACCACGACGACGGCCGCCAGCGTGAACGTGGCGCTGTGGAACGGCCGCCAGAACAGCGGCAGTTCCGTCACCTGGTTCCAGACCATGAAGTCCGGCAGCGCGCTCTGGTATACGCCCTTGGCGCCGATCTCGAGCATGAGGTGCATGCCCATCGCATACGCTCCCAGGCCGAAGAACACCCCGTGGCCCAGGCTCAGCACCCCGGCGTATCCCCACAGCAGATCGAGACCGAGGGCCAGGATCGCGTAGGCCAGGAACTTGCCGAACAGGTTCAGCGTGAAGTTCGACACGTGCAGCGGCGAGCCCGGCGGCAGCAGGTTGCCCAGCGGTAGGCCGACCACCAGGACGAGCGCGGCGGCGAGCAGGCCGAGGCGCTCAGGCTTCCGCATTCCGCCCCCGAGTGGCGAACAGCCCCGCCGGCCGGCGCTGCAGGAACAGGATCACCGCGACCAGGATGGCGACCTTGGCGAAGACGGCGCCCAGCGCCGGCTCGATCCCCTTGTTGAGACCGCCGATGCCGGCCGCGGCCAGGATGGTGCCGGCCAGCTTGCCGACGCCGCCGGTGACGACCACCATGAACGAGTCGACGATGTAGTTCTGGCCGAGCGACGGCCCCACGTTGCCGATCTGGGTGAGCGCGCAACCGGCCAGCCCGGCCAGTCCGGCTCCCAGCGCGAAGGTCGTGGCGTCCACCAGCGGCGCCCGCACGCCCAGGCAGGCGCTCATCGCCCGGTTCTGGGTGACGGCGCGGATGCGGAGGCCGGCCGCGCTGCGGAACAGCAGCGCGTACATGCCGGCCACGCAGACCGCGGCCAGCCCGATGATGAAGACGCGGTTGTACGGCAGCGTGAGGCCAACCATCACCGGCACGCCGCCGGACAGCCAGCGGGGCGCGCTCACGTCCACGTTGGCGGCGCCGAACCACAGGCGCAGGCCCTGCTGGATGATGAGGGAGGCGCCCCAGGTGAGCAGCAGCGTCTCCAACGGCCGGCCGTACAGGAAGCGGATCACGCCGCGCTCGAGCAGGAGGCCGGCCGCGGCCGATACCAGAAACGACAGCGGCAGCGCCACCAGGAAGTAGGCGTCGAAGGCCTGCGGCCATGCCGTCCGGAACCAGTTCTGCACGACGAACGTCGTGTAGGCGCCCAGCGCCATCAGCTCGCCGTGGGCCATGTTGATGACGCCCATGAGCCCGAACACGATGGCCAGCCCCAGCGCCATCAGCAGCAGGATGGACGCGAGGGAGGCGCCCTGGAACACCGTCTCCAGCGCGGTCGACAGGAACGTCCAGCGCTCGATCCGCTTGACGGCGGCGGCGGCGGCGGCCCGCTCGGCCGCCGACGCGGCGGGGTCCGCGGCCAGCCGCTCGAGCGCGGGCAC
The DNA here is from genome assembly GCA_035762565.1 of Candidatus Methylomirabilota bacterium. GTDB lineage: Bacteria > Methylomirabilota > Methylomirabilia > Rokubacteriales > CSP1-6 > AR5. The sequence continues at coordinate 6,993 of DASTOJ010000095.1, forward strand.
CGCGCTCAGCGAGTGCAGCCCGCCCAGCGCAGCGGCGGCGGTCGTGCGGACGGCGGCGTCGCCGTGGGCGAGCCGGATGAGCGCCAGCGCCTCGGCCAGCGTGTGGCGCACCCAGGGGTCGGCTTCCCTGGCCAGCGCCGCCTCGACCGTGGGCGCCGCGGCGGCGGCGGCCTGGTTGCCCAGCTTCACGGCCGCGCCCTTGCGCACGTCGGGATCGGGATTGGCGAGCTGCCCGCGCGTCTCGTCGGCATCGAGGAACGCCTTGATGGCGACGCGCAGCCGGCGGTCGGCCGCCACCTCGACCAGATCGGCCAGCGGCACCGTGCCGAGCGGCGCCCCGTCGTGGGCCGCCCTGATCTCGATCACGTCCGTGTCGCCCTGGGTGGACTTGCCGCCTCCGACGACGACGCGCGGCGGCCCCTTCCTGGTCGCATACACGTTTCCGTCCCGCAGGGCGCCCAGGAAGGCGAGCCACTTCGGGTCGCGGGTGGCGCCGAGGACGGCCACCGCCGCCTCCCGCCGCTCGGCGTCGGCGCCGGCCAGGTCGGCCAGGGCGCGCTCGACGGCGGCGGCGGGCGCGGCGGCGTGGCCCATCGCCGGAGCGATGAGCCACGCCACGAGCAGGACAGCGGACAGGAGGCGCATCAGGCCTTCTTCTGGTACGTCCCCTTCTGCTTCACCCAGTCGCAGCCCTTGTCGGGGCTGGTGTACTCGCTCCACGGCTCCGCCTTCACCAGCCCCTTCGACTTGGAGACGACCTTGAACTGGCCGTCCTTGAGGATCTCGCCGATGAGCACTGGCTTGTAGGTGTGGTGGTTGGCCTCGTCCATCTTGATCTTGCCGCCCGGCGCCAGGAACTCCTGGCCGTAGACGGCCTTGCGCACGGCGTCGACGTCGGTGGACTTCGCCTTCTCGACGGCCTGCTTCCAGACGTAGACGCCGAAGTAGGCGGCCTCCATCGGATCGTCGGTCACGCGCTTGGCGCCGCCTGGCAGCTTGCTCTTCTGGGCGTACTCCTTGAACGCGCTGACGAACTTCTTGTTCTGCGGCGTGTCGACCGACTGGTAGTAGTTCCAGGCCGCCAGGTGGCCGACCAGGGCGGAGGTGTCCATGCCGCGCAGCTCGTCCTCGGCCACGCTGAAGGCCATGATCGGCGCGTTCTCGCTGCGCAGGCCCTGGTTGCCGAACTCCTTGTAGAAGGGCACGTTGGAGTCGCCGTTGATCGTCGAGAGCACCGTGGCGCTGCCGCCGGAGGCGAAGCGCTTGATCTTGCCGACGATCGTCTGGTAATCCTGATGGTTGAACGGCGTGTACTCTTCCTCGATGCTGTCCTTCGGCACGCCCTTGGCCAGCAGGAACGCGCGCAGGATCTTGTTGGCCGTGCGCGGGAACACGTAATCGGTGCCGAGCAGGTAGAACTTCTTGTAGCCCCCGCCCTCCTTCGACATCATGTACTCCGCCGCCGGGATCAACTGCTGGTTGGGCGTTGCTCCGGTGTAGAAGACGTTCTTGCTGCACTCCTCACCTTCGTACTGCACGGGGTAGAACAGCAGCCCGTTGTTGTTCTCGAACACCGGCAGCACCGATTTGCGGCTCACCGACGTCCAGCAGCCGAAGACGACGGCCACCTTGTCCTGGAGCAGCAGCTGCTTGGCCTTCTCGGCGAACAGGTCCCAGTTCGAGGCGGGGTCGACGACGACGGGCTGCAGCTTGCGGCCGAGCACGCCGCCCTTGGCGTTGATCTCCTCCACCGCCATCAGGACGACGTCGCGCAGCGAGACCTCGCTGATCGCCATCGTGCCGGACAGCGAGTGGAGCACGCCGATCTTGATCGCTTCCTTGCTCTGGGCCGTGATGACGGCGGGGAAGCCGAGCATGGCCACCCCGGCGCCGGCAGCGAGGCTGCCCTTGAGGAAGTCCCTGCGAGAATACGCGGCCATCGACGTCTCCTTTGAGCCTGCCCACCAGTGCACTGCACGCGGCCGCCATGCCGCGGCTGGACGTCGTTGTCCGCTCGGGCGCCTGCGGGTAGCAAGGGGTGTACCGACGGCGAAGTACTGGATTTCACGGAGCCCGGCGGCTTCCTGCCGCCGGGGGCTGCTTAAATCCTCGGCAAGTCCTCGTGGACTGACTCGGAGACGAGCACCGCGCGCGCGACCTCGACCATGGGGCGGCGGCTGTTCATGGCGGCCCGGCGCAGGCGGCGGAACGCCTCGTCCTCGCTGAGATTGAGGCGGTCCATGAGGCGGCCCTTGGCGCGCTCGACCACCTTGCGCTCCTCGAGCGTCTGGCGCAGCTGTCGGGTCTCGGCGAACCGAGCGACGACCAGGTCGAGCGTGGGCGCCAGCTCGGCCGGCCGCAGCGGCTTGAGCAGGTAGGCCATGACGCCGGCGCTCTGGGCGCGGGCGACCAGCTCGTCACGGGTGTGGCTGGTGAAGAGCACGACCGGGACCCCGCCCGTCACGGCCGCCGCCGCCGTGACGCCGTCGCCGTCCGGCAGTCCGACGGCGAAGACCACGACGTCGGGCCGGGCCCGGCTCACGATCGCCGGCGCGTCACCGCCGCGCGCCGCCTCCCCGGTCACTTCTCCCCCCGCGGCGGCGACGGCGGCCCGGATGTCCGCCCGCGACGGCTCGTGATCGTCGACGATGGCCACGCGCCACCGTGGTGTCGGCTTCGGCATTGGATTCGCCATGCCCCCCACGCGTGGCAAGCCCAATGCCACGCCAGCCCACCCGAAATCAACGACTTCCGCGACACCCTCGCCCATCGACTGCCCGCGCGCCCGGCACCTCGCGCTCGCTGCCCGATTTCCCGGCACCCTCACCAGACCATTCGATCGCCAGGCGACGGACACGACGCCTCGAAGCTGTTGTCAAAGCCGATTCAAACGCTCACGGGCAAGCGTCGTCGGCACGAGGGAAACGGACGCACGCAGCGCGCGTCCGAAACGCTGGGGGGTGTCGGGGGGAGCGGCGCCGCTCCCCCCCACCCCG
>DASTOJ010000096.1:0-2426 GCA_035762565.1 Candidatus Methylomirabilota bacterium
GACACCGTGATGCTTTGGCGAGGGGTGTTCCTCCAGGCCGAAGACACGCCCGCCTTATCCGGCCGAGTTCCGGCGGCAGATGGTCGACCTGGTCCGCGCCGGCCGCGACCCCCGGCCGACTGTCAGGCGACATGCAAAACCCATCCGGAGGCGACACCAGGAATCCAGCCGCCCCTGCGTAGCAGGGGAGAGACGAGATGTCGGACCAGGTGAGCTTTGCTCCGCCCGTGGTGAACGGGCGGAGGCAGGGGATGAGGGTACCGGACGAGGTGGCGGCGATGGCGCGGCTGCGGGATCTGGGCTGGGGCACGCGGCGGATCGCGGCCGAGCTGGGCTGCGACCGCGAGACTGTGCGGCGCTACCTCGCCGCCGGCGGTTGGGCGCCGTACCGCTCGCCCGAGCGGCGGAGGGCGCTGGCGGGGCATGGAGCGTGGCTCGCCGAGCGGTTCCGCCGCCATCGCGGCAACGCCGACGTGGTCCGCCAGGAGCTGGCGGCCGAGAAGGGCATCGCCGTCAGCCTGCGCACGGTCGAGCGGGCGGTGGCCCACCTGCGGCGCGAACTCGCGGCGGGAGCGTTGGCGACGGTGCGCTTCGAGACGCCGCCGGGGCGCCAGCTGCAGATCGACTTCGGCGAGCGAGGGGTGCGGATCGGCGAGGAGACGGTGCGGGTCCACCTGTTCGTCGCCACGCTCGGCTACTCGCGCCGGGTGTACGTCCGCGCCTGCCGGCACCAGCGGCAGTCGGCGTGGCTGGATGGGATCGAGGGAGCGTTCCGCCACTTCGGCGGCGTGCCGGGCGAGTTGCTGCTCGACAACGCCAAGGCGCTCGTCGAGCGCCATGACCCGGTGACGCGGGAAGTGGTGTTCAACGAGCGCCTGCACACCTTCGCCCGCTACTGGGGCGTGCGGCCGGTGGCCTGCGCGCCTTACCGCGCCCGCACCAAGGGGAAGGACGAGCGCGGCGTGGGCTACGTCAAGGGCAACGCCCTCGCCGGCCGGAGCTTCGCGAGCTGGGCGGCGCTGGAGGCGCATCTCGCATGGTGGATGCGCGAGGTCGCCGACACGCGCGTGCACGGCACGACGGGCGAGGCGCCCGCCGCGCGCTTCGAGCGCGACGAGGCCGCGGCGCTGCGGCCGCTCGCGGGCCGGCCGCCGTTCCGGCAGGTGCGCGAGCTGACGCGGCGGGTGCAGAACGACGGCTGCGTGGACGTGGACACCAACCGCTACAGCGTGCCGTGGACGCTGATCGGCACCTGGGTCAGCGTCGTCGTCAGCGACGGCGAGGTGCAGGTCCTGCACGCGGGCGCGGAGGTGGCGCGCCATGGGCAGCGGCGGGGTCGGCGTGGGTGCGCCGTGGAGACGGCCCACCTGCGCGGCATCGTCGTGGGCGATGCGGGCACGCGCCGGACGGGGAACACCGCGTCGGTGATGCGGCCCGGCGCCGATCTGCTGCGACCCCTGGCCGAGTACGAGCAGGTGGCGGGAGGCGGGTGGTGAGCGGCGTAGCGGCGTCCCTGCCGGAGATGCTGGGTCGGCTGAAGCTGACGGCCATGCGCGACCGGCTCGACGGCCTGCTCGACGAGGCGGCGCGGCGCGAGCTGACCCTGGCCGAGACGTTGGCCCTGCTGTGCGAGGCCGAGGTGGCGCACCGCGGGGAGCGGCGCATCCAGATGGGCCTGGGGATCGCCAAGTTCCCCTGGGTGCGCACGCTGGAGGGCTTCGACTTCGCCGCCCAGCCCTCGCTCGACCCCAAGCAGGTCCGCGAGCTCGCGGCCTGCCGCTGGGTGGCGAACGGCGACACGCTGCTGATCCAGGGCCCGCCCGGCGTCGGCAAGAGCCACCTCGCCGTCGCCCTCGGGCGCGAGGCGGTGCGGCAGGGCTATTCGGTGCTGTTCACCCCGGCCATGGCGCTGATCACCGGCCTGATGAAGGGGCAGGCAGAAGGGAGGCTGGAGGAGCGGCTCGCGCGCTACGCCAAGCCGAAGCTGCTGATCGTCGATGAGTTCGGCTACCTGCCCCTCGAGCCGCACGCCGCGCACCTGTTCTTCGCCCTGGTCAGCCGCCGCTACGAGCGGGGCAGCATGCTGGTGACCAGCAATCGCAGCGTGAGCGAATGGGGAACGGTTCTGAACGACGCCGTGGTCGCGACCGCGATTCCGGACAGGCTGCTCCACCACAGCCACGTGCTGACCATCCGTGGCGACAGCTATCGGCTGCGCGAGAAGCGCCGCTCGGGGTTGCTCAAATCCACCACCGCCCCGGCTCCGGCCGGGGCATCAGCGTGACGGGGGTGGCCGGGTTTTCGATGTCGCCCGCGGCTGGGTTCCTGATGTCGTTTGACACGATTCCGCGGAGAGCGAGGGAGCGCGCTGCCGCCCCGCGGGCCGACGGGCTGATCCCGGCCAAGGCGGCGGCGCAACGTCTTGG
>DASTOJ010000097.1:0-2890 GCA_035762565.1 Candidatus Methylomirabilota bacterium
CGGCACCGAGGCCTACTGGCCCGAGCTGGATTCGGTCGAGTGCAGCCGCGGTGACGTGGTGGAGCTGACGGGCGCGTCCGGGCCCGACGCTGGTACCGTCGTCGTCCGCTGATTCCCGCCTCCCGAGCTGCTCGTCACAGCAACTCGGGGGCCTACCAGGGTCCATCACGGTGGGTCCTGGCGGGCCTCCGGGGTCACATCAGCTAGCCGTGGTGCCCCGCTCAGGGGATAGTCTCCATCGCGGCTCACCGAACGACAGAAAGGCACCATGACCGACCGCGCACACATGCTCAACGTCGCGCTCGATCGCGACATCCGCGACGACGACATACAGCCCCTGATTGCTGCCATCAAGCAGCTCCGGGGCGTGATCGGCGTGCAGCTCGCTATCGCCGACGCCAGCACCTGGGCCTGCCGCGAACGCGCACGCCACGAGCTGCGCGAGAAACTCTGGGCGGTGCTCGCAAGCGACTGATCGCGGCGCCTTCAGCGCAGGAATCTGAGGCACTCGCCCGCTGTAGGTAGACGCGAGCTTCGCTCGTGCTCGGCCGGTGCGACTCCGGCGGCGGGCCCTTGCCACGCACCGTCGCCCCCGTCTACCCTCCGCCTCGTGCGGTACACCCAGCACCTCCGCGAGGCCGCTGCCGCTGCACGAGACCTCGCACGTGAGGCGCGGGAGCGGGGTGGACCGGGGGCCGAGGAGGCCGCCGAAGCCCTCGAAGCCAAGGCCGCGGACGTCGAGAGACTGGCGGACGCGATCGAGGCGGCGTTGACGGGCGAGCGTATCGATCGTACTATCCCGACCATGAACGTCGATACGAAGGGGAGGCCGCCAGCGGTCAAGGCCGCGGTCGCTCGGTCGCGGCGGAAGCACCCGGCGCAGGAGGCGCTCTACCGCGCCGGCATCACGATCACCGCCCTGGCGGCTGCCCTCGGAGAGACGAGGGCGCGCGTATCTGCCTGGATGGCCGAGGGCGAAGCGAACCGGCCCGTTCCCGTCCACGTCGCTGACAGGCTCGCGGCCGGCGTCGTCGTGGCTGGCGCTACCGTGCGCATCCCTCGCACGTCCTGGCGTCGCATCGCCGAGTAGCGACCCGATTCGTGGCGAAAAGAGGGCTTGCCAATCTCCGTACGAAGCGTACTATCCGTACTGAGGTGACCATGGACGACACGACGAACACACGATCGTTCCCCACGCTGGCCGTTGTCGGCACGTACACCGGACGCCTGCTGGTCCCGGGCGGGTTCGGCGACATCCACGATGTGATGAATCACCTGTACCCGGGCATCATGACCATGGGTCTCGCGGCGATGGCGGAGCACGCCGCCCGCCACCTGGGCGAGCACGTGCCTGGACTCCGCGACCTGCCCGCATACGACGAGGACGCCGGTCCAGGCGCGTATGCGGACTTGGCCGTCGAGCGGCTGGGCCCGACCCTGCTGGTCCCGGGGCCGGCGAACACGAGCAACGCCGAGATAGAGGCGGCGTTCGATTCGATGGCCGCGCATGTGATGCGGAGGCGCTGATGGACGACACGAAAGACACCGCCGACTGCGACTCCTGCGGCGGCAGCGGCGTCCGCTGGGCCGACGCGTACGACCGGCAGCTCGGGCGGCACTTCACCGACGAGTGGCCGTGCTCGACGTGTGACGGGACGGGGCAGGTCGAGGCCGAGCCGACGGACGACGAGACGGAGGCGGCGTAGATGGACGCCGCGATCGCCAACAGGCCCGACCTCCACGGCCGGTTCGTCCTCGCCGTGGGCGCCGGGGCGTACGAGAGGGCGGCGAGCATGCTGGAAGCCGGCGTGGTGTCGCTGACCCAGCTCCTGCCGTTCGAGGCACGCGAGGTCAACTGCTACCTGGCGCCGCGGGGGCTCGAGGTGGTGCTGGACGAGGAGGGCGGGTGGCGGGTGTGCGCGGTGGAGAGGAGCGGCCATGCGTGAGTACCTACTCAGCGCCGAAGACGAACAGCGCGGCCGGGCAGAGATCGCGCGCGTGGGACGGGCAATGTTTCTGTCAGCACAGGATGAGCCGCCAGAGCTGATCGTCGCTTCTGCGGCTCGCCTCGCCGTCGTGTCCATCATGGCGCTCAGGCGTCGCTCCCCCAAGAAGGCGAGGCTGCTCGCGGAAGCGCTCCTGGTCGAGGTCCGCGGCTTGCTGGAGGACGCCTGATGTTCTCCCCAGACTGGACCGACGAGCCCACCCGGCCCATCCCACGCCTGACCATGGCCGAGATGGTGTCGGGGGACCCCGACGGGCGTGACACCCCGATCCCCGATGACGAGGTGACGGCGCCGATGTGCCAGCGCTGCTGGCGGGCGCTGGCGGACTGCCGGTGCCCGAGGACCGAGGACGACCCACAGGAGGGATGAGCATGGAGACGAGCGACGACAACGAGATCCCCGCCGGCCTGCGAATGCTGTTCGACAGGTGGGCCGAGGAAACGCGACCGCGCGGTGGGCTGCCCGAGCGCCGTCCGAGCACCCCGGCGCTCAACAAAGCCCTCGCGGCGGCGCAGCGACGCGCGCAGGCCGTCGAGAAAGACGCGCAAAACACGTTCCACAAGTACAAGTACGCCTCGGCGGAAGCGATCATCGCGGAGGCGCGCGAGGCGCTGAGCGCCGAGGGGCTGGCGGTGTTCCCGCTGTCCATCGACCGCGACCCGACCCAGGTGGACCACAAATGGGGAGAGGGCGTGGACAAGGATGGCAAGCCCGATCAGTACATCGACGTTCCACGGCGGGTGCTCGCGCGCTACCTGCTGCTGCACGAGAGCGGCGAGGAGCGCGAGTTCTCCAGCTCGGTGCCGGTCATCCCCGAGAAGGGCCGCCCCGAGGACAAGGCCGAGTTCGGCTCGCGCACCGAGAATCTCGGCTACGCGCTCCGC
>DASTOJ010000098.1:0-30187 GCA_035762565.1 Candidatus Methylomirabilota bacterium
CCGGGTACGCGCTCGTGTCGGCCTCCGGGGCGTTTGCCACGGCGCGGCTCGTCAAGGGCCCGTACGAGATCGACTGCCTGCACCAGGTGCTGCGCCTCACCGAGGAAAGCCTCGACGCCGTCCTCGGCCTGCTCCAGCCCGGCGTGACCGAGCGCGAGGCCGCCACCGCGTTCGAGCACGAGGCGACGCGCCGGGGCGCCGGCCCGTACCGCACCGTGGTCGCGTTCGCGGCCGGCTCGGCGGTGCCGGCGCCGTGGCCGACCGAGCGGGCCCTCCGCCGTGGGGATCTCGTGCGCTTCGACCTCGGCTGCGCCGCGAAGGGCTACCGCTCCAACGTCGCGCGCATGGCGGTCATGGGCGAGCCCTCCGGCCGCCAGCAGGTCGTCTTCGACGCCCTGCACGCGGGCATGGAGGAGGCGCTGGGCGCCATCAGGCCGGGCATCACCGGCGGCCGGGTGTTCGAGGCCGCCGTCGGCGCGGTCCGCAAGGCCGGCCTGCCGGGGTTCGAGCGCCATCACGTGGGCCACGCGATCGGGCTCGAGGCCGTCGAGGCGCCGTGGCTGGCGCCGGACGGGTCGACGCTCGAGATGGGCATGGTCGTGTGCGCCGAGACGCCTTACTACGTGGTCGGAGAGGCCGGGCTCACCGTGACGGAGACGGCGCTCGTCACCCGCACGGGCGCGCACGTGCTCAACCGCTCGCACCGGGGGTTGATCGTTCTGGATTAGCGGAGCGCTGCTCACTTTGTCGCCGTCGGCGAGGTGAGAAATCACTCGACAGCATCGTGACCGCGATCCGACGCTGGCCCGGAACCTCACGTCTTTCCGTCGCTTCTGGGCCTCGGCACCGGCTTTGCTGAAAAGCCCGGTCATGATGCGAGCTGGATTCTTCCGACGCGATGTGGAGTTGGTGTTGCGCTTCGTCTGCGGTCTCGTCGTGGTGAGCGCCTTCGTGGTGACGTTCGCGTGGGGCTATGAGCAGCGCCGGCAGGCGCAGGCGTGGCGCGAGGTGGCCTGCGCCAATCGCGTGGCCGACGTCGCGAGCCGCGCGACGTTCCTCGGCATCGACGACTCCCGTGGCCCCTGCGAGCGGCTGCAGGCACTCGGCCTCGGCATCCGCACCTCGAGCGTTGCCTCGTTCCCGGCCCACGACCCCGTGATCCGCCAGTAAGGGCGCCGCCTCCTCCGGGGCTGTAAACGGCCCCGTCTGCCGTTCCGTCCAATCCGCGAGGGAAGGCGCCGTCGGCTTGCCGGTGGTGCTCGAGGAATGGGATGGTTGGGGCCAGGGGCCGCGTTGACCCAGGAGACGTCGGATGAGTCGCTCTGCCGGCGCGTCGCCGCTCGGGACGAGGTCGCGTTCGACGTGCTCGTCGCGCGCTACCAAGGCCGCGCGTACCGGCTGGCGTGGTCGCTCCTGCGCGACGCCGAGGACGCCCGCGACGTCTCCCAGGAAGCCTTCCTCCGCCTCTATCGCACGGCCGGCGCCTTCCGGGGCGACGCGCGGTTCTCGACGTGGTTCTACCGGATCCTCGTCAATCTCAGTCTCGATCATCGCCGCCGCCGTCGCTGGTGGCGCCAGTGGCAGACTCGCGACGAGCGCGGCCCCGAGGATACCCTGATCGAGGACCAGCCGGCGCCGGCGGTGGATCCCGATGACGCGGTCGGCCGGGCGGAAACGCTGGCCCGGCTGTGGGCGGGGGTGGACCGGCTGTCGCCCCAGCAGCGGGCGGTGGTCGTGCTGCGTGTGCAGGAGGAGCTGCCGACGAGCCAGATCGCCGCGGTGTTACAGTGCTCGGAGGCGACGGTCCGCGTGCACCTGCACCGCGCGGTGAGCGCGCTGCGCAAGACACTGGGACGGGGCTGAGCCGTGCATCCCGAGAGCGAGCTGACAGGTTACGCCGCGGACGAGCTGCCGGCGCCCGAGCGGGCGCGGGTGGCCGCGCATCTGCACGCGTGCGCGGAGTGCCGCCGAGTCGTCGACGAGAGCCGCGCGGTCCTCGACCGGCTGGCGGCCGGCGTGCCGGCTCCCCCGCCGCTCGACTGGGGGCGGTACCAGGTCGAGCTTCGCGCGCGCCGGCTGATCCCTCCCCGACGCGCGTGGTGGGTGCGCCCGCTGCCCGCGCTGGTCGTGGCCGGCGCGGCGGCGGCCGGCCTGCTGCTCGCCGTGCCGTGGCTCGACCGGGCGCGCGACCCCGCGACGGTGGAAGAGACGGCGCTCGGCGCGCGACTTCCGCTGCTGCAGCAGTACCACGTCGTCGAGCGGCTCGACCTGCTCGAGGACCTCGACGCCATCCGCCACCTCGACCGTCTTCGCGGAGCGCCCTGAGGTGCGTACCCTGTCTGCCGCACTCGTGACCGCCGCCCTGCTGGCCGCGGGCGGCCCTGGGGCGGCCTGGGGTCAGGCGCCGCCGGTCGCCGAGGTCGAGAGGCTGACGCCCGAGGCCCGCCGGGCCGCCCACGAGAATCTCCGGCGGTTTCGCAGCCTGCCGCCCGCCGAGCGGCACCGCATCCTGGAAGACTTCAAGCGCTGGACCGAGCTGCCCACCGAGCGCCGCCAGGAGCTGCAGGAGGCCTGGGACCGCTTCCAGCGGCTGCCGCCGGAGCGCCGGCAGCGCATCCTCGAGCGGTTCGAGCAGTTCCAGCGGCTGCCGGCGGACGAGCGGCAGCGGGTGATGGACAACTACGAGCGGTGGCAGCGCCTCAGCCCCGAGGAGCGCGTGCACATCCGCGAGCGGGTGCGGTCGATGTCCCCCGAGGAGCGCCAGCGCTGGCGCCAGTTGCCGTCACAGGAACGCCGGCGCCTGCTGCGCGAGGGTGGTGAGGCGGAGGCGTCGAAGTGACGTCCCTCATCCGGCTCGCCGTCGCGCTGCGCGGGCTGGCGCTGGCCGCCTGCACGGTCGTCCTCCAGCGCCTGACGTACGGGCTGCACACGCTCGGCGTGGACGGTGGTTACACGCAGCAGGACGTCACCGAGGTGGCGCGCGCGTTCACGGGCCGGACAATCGACCGGCCGCGCCAGGACGCGCGGTTCGTGTTCTGCCCGGTGACGCACGACCCCGGCGACAAGACCGTCCTCGGCCGGCCGATCCGCGCCGGCGGCGAGCGGGACGGCGAGGAGGTCCTCGACCTGCTGGCCCGCCATCCCTCGACCGCCCGCTTCATCGCCGCCAAGCTGGCCCGACGCTTCGTCGCCGACGATCCCCCGCCGGCCCTCGTCGAGCGCGTGGCCGCCGTGTACCGCGACACCGGCGGCGACATTCGCGCCATGCTCCGGGCCATCGTCGCGGCGCCCGAGTTCCTGGCCCCCGGTGTCGCCGGCGCCAAGATCAAGAAGCCGACCGAGTTCGTGGCGAGCGCGGCGCGGGCCGTGGGCGCCACGGTGGACGCCCGCGGCGCGCTGACGCTGGCGCGGGTGGCCGCCGAGATCGGCGAAGGGTTCTACGAGGTGGTGCCGCCCACCGGCTATCCCGACCGGGCCCAGGCCTGGGTGAACCCGGGCGCCCTGCTCGCCCGCCTGAACTTCGCGCTGGCGCTCGCCGAGGGACGCCTACCGGGCGTCAGCACCGACCTGGACGGGCTCCTCCGCGGTGCCGACCGCCGGCGGCCGCAGGCGGTCCTGGAGCACCTGCTGGCCACGCTCCTGCACGGGCGCGCCGGCGCCGAGACCCGCGCCGTGCTGGCCGCCCACCTGAACCAGCCGGACATCACGCGGCTCACCGCGGACGACCGCGGCCCCGCCGACACCGACGTGGCCAAGCTCACCGCCCTCGTGCTCGGCTCACCCGAGTTCCAGCGGCGCTAGGAGAGGGACGATGACGCTGCTCACCCGGCGTGCGCTCCTGAAGGGTGGCGCCTGTGCGCCTTCGCGCGCGACCTCGGCGACCGCATCGCCGACGTCGTGGTGCTGACGATGTCGGAGTTCGGGCGTACGGTGGCCGAGAACGGCAACCGTGGCACCGACCACGGCCGCGCCACCGCCATGCTCGTCCTCGGCGGCGCCGTGCGCGGCGCCCGCGTCTATACCCGCTGGCCCGGCCTCGCCCCCGAGCACCTCTTCGAGGGCCGCGACCTCCCCGTCACCACCGACTTCCGCACCCTCTTCCAGGAGCTCGCCACCACCCACCTCGCCATCCCAACCACGACCACCCTCTTCCCCAACTGGATCCCACCCACCCAGCCGCTCGGCCTCCTCGCGTAGGAGCCCCCTCCGAGGCGCTCAGCGGGCGCTGCGCGCCCGAGAAATCAAGCGCTCGGTCTCGGAAGGGGTCGCGTCGAGGAACCAGCAGGCCACGGTGCCATCCAGATCCACGCGCACCACCAGCGCCACGACGTCCAGCGGCGCGCCGCCGTCGAGCAGCGTGATGGTCAGCCGCACCGGCGATCCCGTGCGCAGCGGGCCCGTGAACCGGGCGCGCAAGCCGGTCGTGCTCACCTCGACGACGGCGCCGGTCACGGCGCGGCCGTGCTCGGTGACGGCCCGCACGGGAAGGGTGACGGCCAGGCGGGCGGCCTGGCGCCGTTCCGGCGGCCGCGCCTCGTCATCCGGGCCGGCGAGGACCGAGACGTGCTCGAGCACCGTGCCGAGCACGGCAAGCGGCACCGGCTTGGCCAGGAACTCCAGGGCGCCCGCCCGCAGGCACTCCCGGGCCTGCGCCTCGTCGACATAGCCCGAGACGACGATCACCGGCACGCCGGACTCCCGCACGGCGGGCAGGCGCAGGAACTCGAGGCCGCTCATCCCGGGCAGCTTGACGTCGAGGATGATCACCTGGGGCCGGCTCTCGGTCAGGCGCCGGAGGGCGTCCTCGGCGCTGCCGACCACCTCGCCCGCGTGCCCCAGCGACGACAGGTAGTCGAGGATCACGCGACCGAGCTCGCGCTCGTCCTCCACGATCAGGATCCGAAGGACGCTCGCCGCCAGGGTCTTCACAGCCCGGGCCGGCACACCGCCCGGAAGTTGCACCAGCGGCAGATCCGCAGCTCCTCGGTCCGCTCGAAGTCCTCGAGCCGGGCGACGTTCGCCGCGGCGTCGGCCAGGTAGGCCCGCATGGAGCGGATGGACAGGCGCAGCTGCGCGCGGATGTCGTCGAGCCGGGCGTCGTCCCACTCGAGCGGGGTCACGGTGGGCTCGCGCAGGTTGACCTCCAGCAGGTCGACCTCGCTCGGCTCGACGCCGAGCATCTCCCGCGCGTAGAGGGCGTAGCAGCCGAGCTGGAAGGCGGTGGCATCGGCGGCGCCGGCGCCAGTCTTCCAGTCCACGAGCGTGAGGCGGCCCGCCTCGTTCCAGTAGCCGAAGTCGGGCGCGCTCCACATCGGCGTGCCCTCGAAGTCGAACACCTTGGACCAGTGCTCGATCGACCAGTGCTCGGGCGCGGTCTTGCGCACCGCCGCCAGCAGCGGCAGCCGGAAGAAGTTGCGCAGGCAGGTGACGACGTTGCCCCGCAGCGCCTGCCACACCTCCGGCTTGAGCTCGAGCGCGTACTCGTGCTCGAAGAGGGCGAGCGTCTTGGGGCGCTCGCGATACCGGCCCTCCCGCGAGCCGCGCCACTCGCCGCGCATCCGCTCGACGACGTCGGTCACGAACGGCTCCACCGGGACGTCGCGCCCCTCCCGGAAGACGTGCAGCGCCATCTCGATCGCGTCGTGGACGACGCGGCCTGCCCACATCTGGCGGGAGGCGAGCTGCTTGAGGACGTACAGCCGTCGCACCTCGGCGGGCGCGTCAGCCTCCCAGCCGGCCCAGCTTCCGTAGTAGTGGTAGAAGTACTTGCGCCGGCACTCCTGGAAGGTGGCGTCGCGGCTGCGCGACCAGGAGAACTCGTTGGCGAGGTCGCCCATCGTTGCGCATTCTACGCCCCCTTGACCCCTGCCGGGCCCCTTGCTAGCGTGACGCCCATGTCGACCCCGACGTTCGTCGTCGCGTGTCCGTGCTGCCAGGCCAAGCTCACGATCGACGCCGAGGTGCGCGCGGTCGTCGCCCACGAGGCGCCGCCCGCCCGGCGCACGGTCGACGACCTCGGCGGTGCGCTGAGCGCGCTCCGCTCGAAGTCGGCCGAGCGCGAGGAGCGATTCCGGCAGCAGATGGAGGCCGAGTCGCAGAAGGGCAAGGTCCTCGACCGCAAGTTCCAGGAAGGCCTCAAGCGGGCCAAGGACTCGCCGGATCCGCCCAAGCGGCCGTTTGACTACGACTGACGAGCTGCTCGGCGATCTGCTCCGGCGGGTCAGCCGGAGCTTCTACCTCTCCCTCGTCATCCTTCCCCGCCCGCTGCGCGAGCCGCTCGGACTGGCCTACCTGCTCGCCCGCGCCGCCGACACCGTCGCCGACACGCGGCTCCTGGCCCGGCCGGCCCGCATCCGCCACCTCGACACGCTGCGCCGGGCGTACGGCGGCGAGGCGGCCGACGCCGGCGCCGTCGCCCGCGCGTGCGCGCCGCAGCAGGCGCACGACGCGGAGCGGCACCTGCTCGAGCGGGTCGAGGCCGTGCTGGCGGCGGTGGAGCGGCTGCCCGAGGCCGATCGCGCGCGGGTGCGCGAGGTGCTGGCGACGCTCACCGGCGGGATGCTGTTCGACCTCGAGCGCTTTCCCGGCGCGGATGCGCGCGAGCTGGCCGCGCTCGAGACGCTCGACGACCTCGACCGCTACACCTACCTGGTCGCCGGCTGCGTCGGCGAGTTCTGGACCGACCTGCACATCGCCCACCGCCCGCGGCTGGGCGCCTGGAACGCCGTGGCGATGCGGGCGGCCGGCGTGCGCTTCGGCAAGGCGCTGCAGCTGACGAACGTCCTGCGCGACGTGCCGGACGATCTCGCCCACGGCCGCTGCTATCTGCCGGCGCGCGAGCTGGCCCGGCACGGCCTGCGGGCGGTCGACCTGCTCGAGGCCGACGGCGCCGCGCGTGCGCGGCCCGTCGTCGCGCGGCTGCTGGGCCTGGCGCTGGAGCACTACGACGCCGCGTGGCGCTACACGCTGGCCATCCCGCGGCGCGAGTGGCGCATGCGGCTGGCCTGCGCGTGGCCGCTGCTCATCGGCCAGGCCACGCTCGACGCGCTGGCCGGCCACCCGAGCCCTCTCACCGCCCCGGCCCCGATCAAGATCCCGCGCGCGACGGTGCGCGCGATCCTCGCCCGCTCGACGCTCGTCGTCTGGTCCAATCGCGCGCTGGCGTCGGAGAGCGCCCGGCGCCGCGCGCGTATCGCAGCCCGCCTCGAACATCCCTCTTGCGCGGACCCGGCGCCGCGTGCACCGTAGGGCACCAGGCCCGACCCGCCGACCGGAGGATACGGATGGAACGACCGATGGAAGGCATGACCCCGATGACGCCGCCACCGACGTATGTCCAGGTGGACACCCCCGAGCCGCGGCCCGCCCCCCGCGCGCCGGCCCCTCGCCGCGCCAAGCCCAAGGCCAAGCCGAAGGCGAAGGCGAAGGCCAAGCGCACCGGAGCGAAGCGCAAGAGCACGGGCAAGCGGAAGGCGCGCGCCAAGCCCCGCGCCACCGCCAAGCGCAAGCGCGTTCGCCGCCGCTAGCAGAGCGCCGGAAGGGGATGGGGGGCTTGGGGGGGCCTTTCGAGGCCCCCCATGGCACTAATCCCCGAGGTCGAGGGAGAGCAGGATGGCGGGGTCGATCCGGGCGGCGCCGACCTGGGCGCCAAAGTGCAGGTGAGGCCCCGTGGCCCGGCCCGTCGCGCCGACGGTGCCGACCGGCTGGCCCCGATCGATCAGCTCGCCCTCGGTCACGGCCGCCGAGTCCAGGTGGAAGTAGAGCGTGTAGAGCCCCAGGCCGTGGTCGACAACCACCAGGCGGCCGGGGAAGAAATAGTCGGCCACCAGCGCCACGCGCCCGCTGTTCGCGGCCACCACGGGTGTGCCGCGCTCGGCCGCGAAATCGATGCCGCTGTGCGGCGCACGCGGCTTGCCGTTGATGATCCGGCGGGCGCCGAAGCCCGTGCCGGGCGCGGTGCCGGCCACCGGTCTGGCGAACCCGCCACGCCAGAGCCGCTCGGGCGTGATCGTCCGGTAGAGCGTCCGCAGGCGCTCGCCCTCGGCCACCGCGCGTCGCTCGGTCTCCGGGTCCAGGTCCACCATCGCGGGCGGCAGCGTGAGGCGTTGCACGGGAAAGGCGCGGCGCTGGATCGTGAGCCGCCCGCTCAGGCTGCGAGGCCCGCGTCCGGGCTCCAGGACTGCCAGCCGCCACGTCTCCGTGCCCGGCTTCATCTCGAGGTCGATGCCGACCACCGCCGCCTGACCGCCGGCGTAAGGGAAGAAGGCCAGCGGGCGGGGGCCGAGGGCCCCCTCGACCGTCGCCGCGTCCCCGGGGCCGCGCACGTGCACCCAGGCGACGTCGCCGAGGCGCGGCTTCGCGGGATGCCAGGTGACGTGGAGCCGTTCGGCGGATGCCGCCGGAAGCGTCGACAGGAGGGTCGCGAGCGAGAAGAAAGCCAGGGCGCGGCGGGCGATCACTCCGGGCGCTGCTGCCGCAAGAACTGCTCGAACTCCGCGACCAGCTCGGAGGCTGGAGGCAGGTCGCTGGCGGTGGCCGCCTCGGTTTGCGACTCCCCGGCGGGATCCCGCGCCTCCAGCTTGGCGACGTACGCCTTGATCTTGGCGTTCTGGGCCACGATCTCCGCGAGATTCTGGTCGAACTGGCGCGCGGCCTCTTCCAGGTCGGCGAGGTCGGCCTCCGTGTTGAGCATCGCCAGCACGCGCTGCACGAGCGCCAGCGCCGCTTTGGGGTTCTCGATGCCGGAGATGTAGTGGGGGACGTTGGCCCACACGCTGGCGGTCGCGAAGCCCTGCTCCCGGCAGGCGATGTTGAGCACGCCCACGATGCCGGTCGGGCCCTCGTAACGCGTCGGACGCACCCCCAGCCGCACAGCCAGCTCGGGATCCGAGGCGGTGCCGCTCAGGCGTACGGGCCGCGTGTGCGCCACCTCGGCGAGCAGGGCCCCCAGGGTGACGACCAGCGTGACCTCGCAACGGCGGGCCAGCTCGAGCACCGCGGCGCAGTACGTCCGCCACCTCAGGTGGGGCTCGCTGGCGACCGCGACGATCAGGTCGCGCGGCAGCTCGGCGGCCCGCGTCAGCGAGAACTCGGTGGCCGGCCAGACGATCTCGCGCTCCGTCGACGAGCCGCTCTTGTAGCGGATGTGGGGCCGGGTGAGGCCGAAGTGATAGAACTCCTCGGGATCGACCTCGGCGAACTTCTCGGCTCCGTAGTTGCTGGCCAGGTAGCGGGCGGCGGTGGTGGCCGCTTCGGCGGCGTCGTTCCAGCCGCTGAACGCGGTGATCAGCACGGGCCGGCGCAGTCCCCTCGGTGCGTCGTGGACGATCAGCGGATTCATGGGTTGGCTGGCAGTCTACCACGGTTGAATCCGCGCGCCGGGACGGGTAGCATTGGGGCCGCATCCGTCCGGCGACACTGGACGACCCTCGTTCTGGAGGATGACCGACATGCGAACCGACCGTCGCACACTGCTGCTGGGCCTGACGATGCTGCTCGCCGTGGCGGGCTGCGCCACCGGCGACGAGTGGAAGACGTGGCGCGAGCATCCCTCGCACTTCGCCTCGGGCGATCACCTGTTCTTCTCGACGCGCAACGCCGAGGGCAGTGCGCCCCGCGTGACGCGAGAGGACATCGCGCTGGCCCGCGATCAGGGCTGGTGGGGCAAGCCCATCACGGTCAGCCAGGAGCAGATCCTGGAACGCTGACGCCCGGTGACAGCGTCGGTGCCGGGCTGTCACCCCGGGCCGGCGCTCGTTCCCGCACGGCTGCCGAAGCCGCCGTCAATTCAGGGAGAGTGAGGCATGGCACTGGCCGTGCAGCCCGAGCGGGCATGAACACTTCACGGACCGCTCACCGGATGGCCCTGATGGCTCGCCGCGGACTGGCCGCGGTCACCTTCGTCGCGCTGGCGCTGGCCGGCGGGCCGGCCGCGGCGGCGCCGGCCGACGCGAGCGTGCTGCCGCCCGAGCAGCACACCTCCGAGAAGGGCCGGCGGCTGGCGTCGGCGTACGTGGGCGCCCTGCGTGAGCTGAGCGCGAAGATCTACCACTGCATGCCGTGGGTCGAGGCGAAGAAGAACGGGATCGGCTTCTACAAGCCCAAGCACCTCGACGGCGACGCCCGCTACCTGTCGGTCAACCTCTACATCGACCAGCAACCCTCGCCGGAATTCGCCGCGTTCTCCATCGAGGAGCGCGCCTCGCGGATGTTCTCTCGGTACGTCGGGGCCATGCTCCGGCGCATGGCCCGACCCCAGGCGCTCCTGGCCGACGGCTCGCTCGACGGCTTCAGCGTGATCCTGGAATGGCTGAAGCAGACGCCGACGGCGGGCGGCCGGCCGGTGCACGAGACGATCGCCGTGTTCCTCGACCGGGCCTCCGTCGCCGACTTCGTGGGTGGCCGGCTGCCCTCGCGCGAGCTGGCCGCGCGGGCGCGCGTGCTGGGCTGGGACGGCGCCACCTCGCTGGGGGCGCTCCGTCTGCACTCGTGGGACGACGATTTCGTCTCCACGTTCAAGGTCTCGAACTACCAGCTGGCTCCAGGGGTCTCCTGTCCGTAGCTATCTCCCCGCAGGCCAGGCAGACGCGGGCGCTCACGCGCGCGCCGGCGGCAGCGCGGCGCGCAGGGCGGCGGCGATGGCGGTCAGCGCGCGCGCGGCCGGGGCGCTGGGGGCGGCGGCGACGTAGGGCTCGCCGCGGTCACCGGCGGCGGCGAGCGCGGGATCGAACGGCACGCGGCCCAGGAACGGCACCCCGCCGTCGCGGGCGAGCGCCTCGGCGCCGGGTCCCGGAAACATCCCCGCCATGTTCTCGATCACCCCGAGCACCGGCGCCGGCGCCGCGCGGGCGACGGTGATCGAGCGGCGCACGACGAGGCGCGCGACGTCCGAGGGGATCGTGACGATCACGGTGCCTGACAGCGCCGGCAGCAGGCCCGTCACCGTGGCCAGGCGGTCCGTGCCCGGCGGCAGGTCGACGAGCAGGACGTCGAGTGGACCCCAGGCCGTGTCGGCCAGGAACTCCCGCAGCGCGTTCGCCTCCATGGCGCCGCGCCACGTGTGCGCCTCGGCCTGGCTCGGCGCCTCCCACGCCAGCGGGGTGGCGTCGTCGGCCAGGAGCAGGTCCATCGACATCACCCGGATGCCGAGCGCGCCGGCGGGCGGCTCCACCCCGCCGGCGCCGACCATCAGCGTGCGGCCGCGGACGCCGAGCAGCGTGGCCATCGAGGGGCCGTTGAGGTCGGCGTCGAGGACGCCGACGCGGGCACCGGCGAGCGCGAAGGCGCCGGCCAGGTTCGCGGTGATCGAGGACTTGCCGACGCCGCCCTTGCCGGAAACGACGGCGACGATCGACCTCACCTCGGCCAGGCGCGCCCCGAGGCGTTGCTGCTGCGCTTCCACCTGGCCGACGATGTCGGAGCCGCCGTCGCCCGCGATGTCGCGATACTTCTTCACCTCACGCCTCCTCGGCCCACGCGGCCCGGACGACCAGCACGAGCGCCGTCATCGTGACGAGCAGGAAGACCGCGCCGCCCACCTGGTAGCTGACCACGCCGCCCCACGGGGCGGGCACCGTGGCGCTCTCGGACCGGACGACGACGCGGGCGACGGCGAGGACGCGGAAGAACATGAGCACGGCGACGAGACGGGCGAAGTCGCGGCGGCCGAGGATCCACCGCTCGAACCACGGGCGGCGGCGGCGAAGGAGGTACGGGACGAGGACGACGAGCGCGGCGCCGAAGAGCAGCCACACCACGCTGGCCGGCGAGCCGCGGCCGACGTCGTGCAGCCACAGCCAGAGGCCGCCCAGCCAGTAGACGACGCCGTAGACGAAGTAGGCCCGGGCCGCCGTCCGGAAGCGGTCGTCGGCCGGGCTCATGCCTGCGGCCGGAAGCGGCCGCCCCACCTCGCGCGCACATCGGCGAGCATCGCCGGCGTAATCACGCTCTCGCCGCGCCCGCGCGCGTAGGCCTCCACCGCCTTCACCACCATGCCCCGCGCAAAGGACGGGATCGCCCGCAGCCGCTCGCGGGCGGTCGGCTCCCAGGTGAGCTGGTAGTCCACCGGCAGACCGAACGTCAGCGTGGCCGGCAGCTCGATCACCGCGCCACCGTGGCCGCCGGGCTGGTAGCCGCAGGCGGGATCCTCGGCGAGGAAGTCCCCGTAGGTCGCGTACGCGCGGCAGCGACACCCGCCGCAGACCCGGGAGAACTCGCAGGCCCCGCACCGCCCGCCCAGTTTGGGATCGCGGAGCGCGTCGAAGGCGGGGGCCGTCCGCCACAGATCGTCGAACGCGGTGGAGCGCACGTTGCCGACCGCCACCGGCATGTACGGGCACGGCGTCACGTCGCCCTCGGGGGTGATGCGGCAGTAGTACTTCCCGGCCGGGCACGAGCCGTGCGCGTAGTTCCGCAGCAGCGGCGAGGACGGGTTCAGCTCCCAGAGGATCCGGCGGAAATGGGGGGCGCACTTCGCCCGGAGCAAGAGCCCGCCCGCGCGGCCCACCGGTGTGCTCCACGGATCCTCGAAGGCGTCAGCCGGACGGGCCGCGCCCAGCATCTGGCGCACGAAGCCCGGGGGGCCGTGACCGACGCCCTGCGCCTTCGCCAGGTAGGTCAGGATGCGCTCGTACGCGGCCGCGTCGATGTCCGTGAGGTCCCGCCCGCGTCCGGTGCGCACCAGGAAGAAGAAGTTCAGGACGGTGGCGCCCAACTCCCGGGCGAGGTCGATCATCGCCGGCACCTCGCCCACGTTCCAGTCGGTGACCGACATGTGGAGGGAGAAGTCCAGGCCGGCGTCGGTCAGCACGCGCGTGGCCCGCACCGCCCCGTCCCAGGCGCCCGGCAGGCGGCGGAAGCGATCGTGCTTCGCGCGGTCGGTCGAGTCGAGGCTGATCGAGGCGCCGAGGACCCCGTGCTCGCGCATCCGCTGGGCCTCGCGCTCGCGGAGCAGGACGCCGTTGGTGCCGAGCACGGTGGTGAATCCTCGGGCCGAGGCGTGGCCGGCCACGTCGAAGATGTCGCGCCGCAGCAGGGGCTCGCCGCCGGTGAGGATCAGGAAGACGTTGGGGTTCACGCGCGCGATCTCGTCGATGACCCGCCGGCACTCGTCGGTCGTCAGCTCGCCGCGGGCGTCGGCGCCGGCGTGGGCCGACATGTAGCAGTGCGCACATTCCAGGTTGCAGCGCTGCGTGAGATTCCAGGAGACGCTGTACGCGGTGTAGGGCGGGGTCCCGGCCGTGGTCACGCCTCCTCCCGCCGCCGCCGGCCTCGCGTCGCTCATGATCTTCCGACCGTCCTGGGTGCCATGTCCCGGGGCTCGGGCGTTCCGGGCCATCTCCTCCTTCGGGGGGAGCTCTAGGGTCGCGTCTTGCTCGAGACGTACCCGGCGATGACCTCGTTCATCGTCTGGCGCGCGTGGCCGATCCCCTCCTCGCAGACGGCGAGGTCGATCGTCGTCACGCCCTTGTCGCCGGCCACGCGCTCGATCTCCTCGCGGGTCATGTCGCGCATGAACCCGGCCGGCACGCGGTCGAGGCGCGCGGTCGCGTCCTCCGTCCACGTGAACGCGCTCGCCGCCGCCGGGGCCGGAGCGGCCGCCGGCTCGAACCGGGTCTTGGCCAGCAGCGTGTCCCAGCCGGCCCCCAGCTTGTCGCGACCGACCGTCTCCTCGATCATCGGCAGCGCCAGCTGGCACGTGATCACCGGGATGCGCCGGCTCCGGGCGTACTTCTCGATGCGGGCCTTGGCGCGCCGGCGCAGGTAGGCGTCGGTCACCTCGCGGAGCGCGTCACGGGCGTCGGCCGACCACTTCACCTGCACGCCCGGCATCGACTCTTCCTCTTCGATGCCGCCCTCCTGGGTGGCGATCGCCTCGATTGTCTCGCGGGAAACGTGCTGGAACCTGTCCGGCGCCGCCTTGCACACCGGGCACGCGACGACCGGGTTCGGGCCCTTGACCGTGTAGCCGCACACCGAGCAGATCGCGCTCACCGCCTGCGTGTCCTTCCGCAGCTGGGCCACCGCCAGGTCCTCGGCGAGGATCTGCATCTTCTCGGCCATGCGGCTCGGCATGAAGATGGCCATGGCCTCGTCGATGACCTTGCTGGTGATGACGGTGTGCCCCTGCTCGATCGCGTAGCGGAGCAGGGCGGTGCGGGCCACGCCCTTGACCTGGGGCGGCACCCGCTCCATGCGCGCCTCCGCCTCCTCGGTCCAGGAGATGATCTCCTCGGCCTTGACGTCGAGCGGCGGGTAGAACTTGCCGCCGGTGAGCAGCACGTTGCACGGCGCCAGCCGCAGGAGATTCTCGGTGTTCGAGCCCAGATCCACCTCGTTCTCGTCGGAGTGCACGCCAACCCGGCCGAGGATGAGGAGCCAGGGCTGTTCCTTGCGGGCAAACGTCAGCATCTTCTCGAAGCACTTGCCGTCGAGGAGCGTGATCGAGAGATCGACGCCGTCGTCCGAGGCCAGCTTGCGGGCGATCTCCAGGTGCGACTGGTAGATCTTGGCCAGGCCGGTATCGATGATCTCCTCGTGCAGCTGCTCCTGCTCCTTGAACCGGAAGATCTTCGAGGCCTTCTCGTTGAGCACGCCCACGATGCCGTTGAACATCGCGTAGTGCAGGTACGGATCGTAGACGGCCACCGCCTGAACCGGGCGGTTGAGGGCCTTGCCGAGGGCCAGACCGAGCTTGAGGCCGTGGAACGACTGGGGCGAGCCGTCGAGCCCGACCACGATGGCGCCCTGGGCGTCGCGGAGCGCGTCGTGGTTGCGAACAACGAGGGTATCGCGCGTCACCTTGCGGATGAAGCGCTCGGTGACCGAGCCCAGCTGGCTGTCCTTCACGGCGCCCATGCCGAGGGCGCCCATCACGATGAGGTCGTAGTCGGACGCCGCGCAGTCCTCGATGAGCGCCTTGTAGTGCTTGCCGTCCATCATCTTCGGGGCGAAGGCCAGGCCGGCCGCCTCCGCTCTGGCCTTCAGCACGTCCAGGTAGGACTCCGAGATGAGCTGCAGCCCCATGGCGATCAGCGAGTCGTGGATCTTGCGCTGGCGCTCGAGCTCGGTCTCGTCCTTGTACTCCTCGGGCAGCGTGTACTCCATCTGCTTGAACCGGTAGTCGTGCAGCCGGGCGGCGTACACGTGGCAACCCGTGAGCCTGGCCCCGAACGCGCGGCCCAGCTCGACCGCGAGGTCGATGGCCCGGTTCGAGTAGTCCGAGTTGTCGACCGGGACGTAGATGTGCTTGTACATGCCGGAGGTCTCCTATCTGAGCTCGAAGTCGACCGTCGCCGTCGTCCGGGGCGCGATCGTGACGTCTCTCGTGACCGTGCGCGGCTCGTCGAAGAGCGGCCGGCCGTCCTTGTCCAGTCCCTTGGGCCGGAAGCCCTCGTGCCACATCGAGACCTTGTAATTGCCGGGCGGGATGCCGTCGATGCGGAAGGCGCCGCGCTCGTCGGTCACCGCGTAGTAGGGGCTGTCGTGGACGATCATCCACGCCGTCATGTGCGGGTGGGCGTCGCACACCACGCGGATGACCCCCGGCTTGGTGAGCCGCTTGGTGATGTCGATCATCTGGTCGCGATTCGGCAGGGCCAGGTTGAAGACGGTCGGCTTGCCGAGGAAGCCGTGGGTGTTGTGCAGGATGGCGTCGGAGTTCTTCACGCGCGTGCGCTCGCCGGTCATGACGGCGGTGACGTGGGACACGAAGACGCACCGCGCGTTGTCGAGGACCGCCTCGCCGGCCGGCTTCTTGCCGCGGGCCACACCCTCGACGAGGATCACGCTGCCGCGGACACCCCGGTCGGGCCCCAGCGCGAGCGCCTCGGACTCCTTCGAGGCGCCGCAGACGTCGCGATTCTTGTTCACCGGCAGCGGCTCGAGCTTCGGCGGCGTCCCCACGAACCTGACGACGCCGGCCAGGCTGCCGCCGTCGGCGACGGTCACGACCTCGTAGGCCGCCGCCGGCGACGCCAGCGCCGCCGCCAGCGCGAGCGCGCCGACCCGGGTCAGGCCCCGCACGCCGTCACTCCTCGGGGTTGAGCCCGTACTCCAGCCCCAGCCACAGGCTGCGGCTGTAGCGGAAGAACCACAGCGGAAAGACGATCACGAACGGGATCCACAGCGCCAGCTGCCCGGCGGTCTCCAGACCCACCCACGCGCGCAACAGGAAGAACCCGCCCACCGCGATCAGGACGGTGACCCCGTAGTTCACGTAGATCGCGCCCACCCAGTAGCCCTGCGCGCGCTCGAATTTCAAGTCGCACACCGCGCATACCAGGTTCATCGTGAACGAGCCCCGGAAGAGCGGGGCCCGGCCGCAGCGCGGGCAGCGAAGCGCCAGAGCGCGCCGCTCCGCACGGATGACGCGCGCCAGCACTCCCTCCACCGCCCTGCCGCCCGCCGAGGTCCACGAGCCGCCGGGCGCCTAGGGCTTGGCCGGCGCGCTGGCGGCGGGCTTGACGTTGGCGGTCTTGTGGTCGACGTAGAAGCTGTCGGGGAGGATGACGAACACCAGCAGCGTGGCGATCGCCAGCGGGGTGACGGCGATGAGGCCGAGCGTGCGGGCCTCGAACTTCAGGTGCATGAAGTACATCGCCACCAGGGCCGCCTTGCCGACCGCCAGCGCGCACAGCAGGGTGCCGTTGATCAGCTTGCCGAACGGCAGGAAGACGACGCAGATCTCGATCACCGTGAGGACGGCCAGGTACCAGAAGATCGCCATGTAGTTGGGATGCTTGTGCGCGCCCGCCATCGATCTCCTCCTACAGGAGGTACATGAAGGTGAAGACCATGATCCAGACGAGATCGACGAAGTGCCAGTACAGCCCGACGATCTCGACCACGTTGTAGCTGGCCGCCGGATCCGGGCGGCGCGAGACGACGCCGATGACCGCCAGCAGATAGATCACGCCGGCGGTCACGTGCAGGCCGTGAAAGCCCGTGACGACGAAGAACGAGGTCCCGAACAGCGTCGCCCCCCACGGGTTGCCGTTGACGTGCAAGCCGCGGTGGATCAGGTGCGTCCACTCGTAGGCCTGCAGGCTCACGAAGATCGCCCCGCCCAGCGCGGTGAAGAACAGGAACTTCCTGCACCGCGCGCGGTCGCCCTTGCCCAGCCACTCGAGCGCCTTGACCATCGTGACGCTGGAGCAGATGAGCAGGAACGTCATGAGGGCGGTGAGGTTGATGCCGAGGACGTCGTAGGGGACGGGCCAGTCGGCGCTGGTCGCGCGCATGCCGCCGTAGGCGGCCAGCAGCGTGCCGAAGCCGACGGCGTCGCCGGCCAGGAAGATCCACATGCCGAGCTTGCCCCAGCTCTCCGGGGTGAGCGGGGTCTCGGCCGGTTCCACCGCGTGGTGCGAGGTGGCGGCAGCCTGCGCTGTCATGGCGTCTCCTTGAGCGTGACGTTTCGAGCGAACGCCCGGCGAAGCCGGGCCACGTCGAGCCGATAGCCGGCGCTCCACACGAGGACGGCGCCGATCACGAGTCCGATGGCGAACGGCATCAGCAACAGCCCGATGTAGGCCACGTTGTAGGTGCGGTCGCCGTAAGGCGACGACAGGCACGCCTGACAGGCGGCCGCCAGCCCCGGGACCAGCGCCCCCGCCAGCGCCGCCAGGGCCGTGAGGGCCGCGACGGCAAGGCGACGCGAGCCGGGAACGAGGGCCGTCGGCACGGGCGTCATGCCAGGTACACGGCCACGTACAGGACGGGCCAGAGCGCGACGACGAAGTGCCAGTAGATCGCGCATGCCCGCAACGGGCCGGCCGGGCCGTCGAGGAAGCGGCCGCGCGCGGCCAGCCCGAGCGTCACGCCGACCCACGCCAGCGCGCCCAGCACGTGGGCGGCGTGGATGCCGATCAGCGTGTAGAACGTCGCGCCGTAGGCCCCGGACGAGAGCGTGAGGCCGTAGTGGAGCAGCTGCGCCCACTCGTAGCCCTGCACGGCGAGGAACAGCGCCCCCAGCAGCGCGGTGAGGCCGAGGCGCCGCACCAGGCCGGCCCGGTTCCGTCCGCGGCGCGCCCGCATGGCGGCGATCATCGCCACGCTGGAGGTCAGCAGGACCAGCGTGTTCAGGCCGGTCGCCGCCACCGGCAGCCGCGGCTGCAGGGGCGGCGGCCACAGGGGCGCGGCCAGCCGCAGCACCAGAAAGGCCGACACGAGGCCGGCGAAGAACATCGTCTCGGCGCCGAGGAAGAACATCATCGCCAGCCGCACGTTGTCCAGCCGCGGCCGCCGGGGCGCCGGCTCGCGCCCATCGTCGTCCCCGCCGCCCGTGGGCGGCCGCGGAGGCACGCCGCGCCCGTTCGCGCGCCTGACGAGGGGCGGCGCCTCGAGCACGACGGGGCTCACCAGCGGATGCCCACGAGCAAGGAGACGATCACGAGCACGGCCACGAGACCGAGGAGGAGGCGCCGCAC
Source organism: Candidatus Methylomirabilota bacterium (assembly GCA_035762565.1). Lineage (GTDB taxonomy): Bacteria > Methylomirabilota > Methylomirabilia > Rokubacteriales > CSP1-6 > AR5. Next base: position 18,426 of record DASTOJ010000098.1, read on the forward strand.
GAGGCGGTTGCGGTCGTCGAGGTCGGCCATCGCGAGGCTCATGCCTTGTCGAACGCCAGCAGCGCCAGCAACGCCGGGAGGTAGAGCAGCGAGGCGAGCAGCACGCGGCGCGCGCGGACGGCGGAGGGCGCCAGGGCCTGCTGCGCCCCCAGGGCCACGAACGCGGCCCCGAGGACGAGCGCGCCCGCGAAGTACACCCCGCCGGCCAGCCCGATCAGGGTCGGCAGCAGGCTCACGGCCAGCAGGGCCAGGCAGCCGCTCAGGATCTGGCGCTCGGTGGCGCGTCCCTGGGCGTCGATCACCGGGAGGAGCCGCACGCCCGCCCGCGCGTAGTCGTCCTGGTAGAGGCGGGCGATCGCCAGCGTGTGGGGCAGCTGCCAGAGGAACAGGATCCCGAACAGCACCCAGGCGCCGACGCCGACGTCCTCGCGGGCGGCCGCCCAGCCGGTGACGGGCGGCAGCGCGCCAGGGACGGCGCCCACCAGCGTGCAGAGCGGGCTGCGAAGCTTCAGCGGCGTGTAGGCGAAGATGTAGAGCACGAACGTGGCGGCGGTGACGGCGGCGGTGAGCCAGCCCACGCCCAGCGCCAGCACGACCAGGCCGCCGGCGGTCAGCGCGGCGGCGAACATCAGGGCCTCCAGCGGCGCCAGCCGGCCGTCGGGCAGCGGCCGCGCACGCGTGCGCGCCATCAGCGCGTCGAGGTCGCGCTCCCAGTACTGGTTGAGGGCCAGCGTGCCGCCCGCCGCCAGCAGCGTGCCGGCCAGCAGGGCGACCAGGCGGCCGTACTCGGGCGCACCGGTCAGGCCCACGTAGTAGCCGACCACGGTGGTGACGAGCACCATCACGACGACGCGCGGCTTCGTGAGCGCCAGCAGGTCGGCGGCGACGCGCGCGCGCTCGCGCGGCAGCGCGGCGACGAGGACCTCGCCGGGCGGCCTCACCGCGCGACTCCCAGGGCCCCGGGCGCCGCCACCACGGCCGGGGCCGGCCGGGCGCCGGCAAGCACGCGGACGGCCAGCACGACGGCGGCGGCGAGGATGAGGCCGCCGGCCAGCCGATGGGCCACCGGAAGCGCCAGCATCGTGGCCTGCCCGCCGGGGATCCAGATCGCCGAGAAGCGCGCCAGGTAGCTGCCCACGCCCAGCAGGAGCTGGATCCCGAGCAGGACGAGGAGCAGGCGCGCGGCCGGCGCCGCGACCGCGTCCCCCGTGCGGTGCAGGCGCGCCGTGACGCTCGGAACCAGGACGAACACCGCCACGGCGCCGGCCAGGTGAAGATCGAGGCGGCCGGCGTGCGTGAGCAGCGCGCCGAAGACGATCTGTGCGTACACGAGGACGGCGGCGGCCAGCGTCAGGCCGCGGGTGGCGCCGTCCGCGGCCGGCGGCGCCGCCGCCATGCGCGGCGAGGTCACCAGCGCCAGCGCCACCACGAGGGCGAAGAAGGCGTGGGCGAGGGGCCCGTGGATCATCGCCAGGCCGTCGGTGAGCAGGACCACCCGCAGTCCTCCGATGACGCCCTGGAGGACGACCGCCGCCACGGCCACCACACCCAGCACGCGCAGGCGGCCGCCCCGGGGCCACAGCGCCGCGGCCAGGGCCAGGGTCAGGGCGCCGACGAGCGCTCCCAGCAGCCGGTGACCGTGCTCGTAGAACACGCCACCGACCATCCCCGACCACGGGAACAGGAACATGTTGTGGCCGAACGTCGTCGGCCAGTCGGGCACGGCCAGGGCGGCGCCCGTGTTGGTCACGAGCCCGCCGAAGACGATCAGCACGCAGGTCGTGGCCGCCGTGAGCACGGCCAGGCGGTGCGCCAGCCTCACCGTGGCGTCCTCTAGTGCGCCCGCGCTCCCGCCCGCGCCGGCGCCTGCGTCTGGGGCAGGAAGTCGTCGGCCGCCTCGGGATCGCTGTACTCGTACGGTCCGCGGTAGACGGTGGGCAGCGTCGGGCCCCAGTTGAGGTGGGGCGGCGGCGACGGCGCCGTCCACTCCAGCGTGGTGGAGTTCCAGGGGTTCAGCGGGGCCTTGCGGCCGGCGAAGAGCGACCAGAAGAAGTTGATGACGAACGGGAGCTGCATCAGCCCCAGCAGGAGCGCCCCGTAGGTCATGAAGACGTTCCAGTGCTGCTGGTGCTGCAGGAACTCGTACTGCATCGGGTTGTAGATGCGGCGCATCTGGCCACCCACCCCGATGATGTGCATGGGGAAGAAGGTCATGTTGAAGAAGATCAGCGTGCCCCAGAAGTGCAGGTGGCCGAGGGCCGGGTTCGTCATCCGCCCGAACATCTTGGGGAACCAGAAGTAGATGGCGGCGAAGGCGCCGAAGATGGAGCCGCCGAAGACGACGTAGTGGATGTGGGCCACGATGAAGTAGGTGTCCTGGATGTAGATGTCGACCGGCGTGCTGGCCATGAAGATGCCGGACAGGCCGCCGATGACGAACATCGACACGAAGCCGAGCGCGAACAGCATGGGCACCTTGAACTGGATGCGGCCGCCCCACAGGGTGCCGAGCCAGTTGAACGTCTTGATGGCCGACGGCACCGCGATGATCATCGTGGACACCATGAAGGCCATGCCGAGCGACGGGTTCATGCCGCTCACGAACATGTGGTGGCCGTAGACGATCCAGGACAGGAACGCGATGGCGATCATCGAGAACGCCATGGCGTGGTAGCCGAAGATCGGCTTGCGCGCGAACACCGGCAGGATCTCGGAGGCGATGCCCATGGCGGGCAGGATCAGGATGTAGACCTCCGGGTGGCCGAAGTACCAGAACAGGTGCTGCCAGAGCAGGGGCTCGCCGCCACCCGAGGGGTGGAACCAGCTGGTGCCGAGCGTGCGGTCGAACAGCAGCATGGCCACGCCCGAGGTGAGCACCGGCAGGGCCAGCAGCAGCAGGACGGCGGTGATGAACAACGACCAGACCACCAGCGGCATCCGGAACAGCGACATGCCGGGCGCCCGCATGTTGATGATGGTCGTGATGTAGTTGATCGAGCCCATCATCGACCCGATGCCCATGACGAACAGGCTGATGCACCAGAGGTTCTGGCCCCAGTTGACGCCGGTGTAGGCGGCCACCGACGACAGGGGCGCGTAGGACGTCCAGCCGGCCGCCGCGTGTCCGCCCTCCACGAAGAAGCCCGACAGCATGATCACGCCGGCGGTGGCCGTCACCCAGTACGACAGCATGTTGAGCAGGGGGAAGGCCATGTCGCGGGCGCCGATCATGAGCGGGATGCAGAAGTTGCCGAAGGCCCCGGCCAGGATCGGCATGATCACGAAGAAGATCATGATGGTGGCGTGCATGGTGAACGCCATGTTGTAGGTGGACGGCTCCAGGATGCCGCCGGTCTCCCTCAGGACGAGGCTCATGCCGGGCACCGCCGTCTCCGGCCACGCCAGCTGCCAGCGCACGATGAGGGCCAGCAGGCCCCCCAGGACCATCATGATCAGCCCCAGGAACAGGAACTGCCGGGCGATCATCTTGTGATCGGTCGAGAAGATGTAGGTGCGCACGAAGCCGAGCTCGTGGTGGTCATGCGCGGTGCGCGCGTGAGCGGTCGCGGTGGTGGCGCTCATCGCTTGGCTTGTCCTCCCGTCGTGGCGGCCACTGTGGTGTCCCTGGTCGGCTCCTCGGCCTTCTTGTCGCCGGCGGCGGGGGGGTCGGCCGCGGCCGTCAGGTTCTCGGCCGCCCACTTCCTGTAGTCGTCGGCGGTGTGCACGTGGATCCACCCCTTCATGCCGGAGTGGCCGAAGCCGCACAGCTCGGCGCACGGCAGCTCGTACTTGCCGGGCTTGGTGGCCTCGAACCACTGCACGATCTCGCGCCCGGGCACCGCGTCCTGCTTCATGCGGAACTGGGGCACGAAGAAGCTGTGGATGACGTCCTGGGAGCGGAGGTGCACGTGCACGACCTTGTTGGCGGGCACGTGCATCTCGTCGAGCAGCGTCTTGTCGTCGGCGGTGCCGAACTTGCCGTCGGCGCCCGGGTAGGTGACCTGCCAGTTGAACTGCTTGGCGGTCACCTGCACCACGAAATCGCTGGGCGGCGGGGCCTGCATCTTGATCCTCGACCACGCCGGCACGCTGAGGAAGGTCAGGATGACCAGGATCAGCGACGGCACCACCGTCCACACGATCTCCAGCGTCGTGTTGCCGTGGGTGTAGCGCGCCCGGCGGCCGGGACGGTCCTTGTACATCACCAGGAAGACCAGCATGGTGACGAACACCAGGATGGCCGTGATCCCGGTGATCCAGTAGATGAGGTGGAACAGCCGGTCGATGTCCCGACCGTACGTCGAGACGTTCTCGGGCAACCACCAGTCAAGCATTCGGTCCCCCCGTTCCCGGTCCCCGGGTCGGCTACTTGCCCTTCATCTCGAAGCTGACCTTGGTCGTCTGCCCGGCCTTGACCTCGACCTCCCGCTCCTGCTTGCCGAGCGTCTCGTGCCACACCTCGACCTTGTGCTTGCCGGCCGGCACGTTCTCCACCTTGGCCACGCCGTTGGCGTCGGTCACGGCGGCCGGCCCGGGCGTGACCGCCACCCAGCCGAGCATCCAGCTGTGCACGTCGCAGGTCACCTTGATGACCTCGGGCTTGTCGAACTTCTCGGTCATCGTCTTCTTGAACTTGGGCTGCGCCTTGTTGATGGACGGATTCGCCGTCGAGTAGGTGTGGATGTTGTGCAGGATGTCGTCGGAGTTCTTGATCTCGATCTCGCCCGGCTGCATCGCCACGACCCGCGGGACGAACTTGCAGCCCTTCTGGTCGATCACGGCCTTGGTCTTCGTCGCGCCCTTGGCGCCGGGCACCGACACCACCGCGTAGGCGAGCCCCTTGTTGCCGCCCACCGCGACCTTCTCGAGGACGGCCTCGGTGCCGCACTTCTCGGTGTCCTTGTTGACCTTCAGCTTCTCGATCACGGGGGCGCCGTTGTACTTCACCTCGGCCTCGATGGTGCCGCCGCCCTGGGCCCCCGCCGAGGTCACGAACCACATCGCCGCGCCGGTCATCAGCGCGATCGCAGTGACTGCCGTCAACGCTTTCCGCATCACCCGTACCCCTCCTGCTTCAGTGTGTTGTCGCGCGTGTCTCGTCGAGCGTCGGGAGCGTCATCGCGCGCGGTTGGCCGTGCGGACGACGAGGAACATGGCCGCCAGCGTGAGGAGTGCCACGACGGGAGGAATGATGAATCGCCGGTTCGACTGCGGCTCCTCCAGGCGCAGATAGTACCACGACGTCAGCGACATCCTGGTCCCGGTCTCCCCCGCTCCGCCGTCCCAGGCCTGGAAGGCGACCGGCGTGAACACGGCCGGCTGGAACGTCGGCCGCCCCTCACCCTTGGCCGCCAGTGGCCGCTTCATCACCAGGCGGTACTGGCCGTTGTCGAACACCGCCGTGCCGGCGGCCTCGCCCCCGGACAGCGCCGCCACCTTGGCCGGCCCGTTGGCGGTCGCCTCGCCGACCCCCGTGCCGCGCTCCCACCGGAGCAGGTACACGGCCTCGGAGCCGTCCCCCATCAGGAAGTACGGGCGCTCCGTGCTCCCGGGGACGATCTGGGGCGGAAACTGCAGCGAGATCGCGTCGGGGAACGTCTTCTTGCCGTCGCCCTTGGACTCGCTGGGATCGTCCCAGGTGAGGTGGAAGGCCACCTCCTTGTCGTTGTAGGCGGCCCGGACCGCGACCACGTCGATCGCCGGGTTGAAGTTGCGGGGGTCGACGATGACCTGCCCCATCAGCGGGACGTACTGGGGCTCGAGCTTCCTCCAGAACTCCGCGTTGGGATCGTCGGGCAGCGCCTCGGCGCCGGAGCGGACGGTGAGCAGCGTGGCGTAGCGGGGCAGGTCCGGGCCGAGCGACACGATGTAGTTCGTCAGGTGCCAGACGTCCTCCGGCTTCTCCACGCTGTCCAGAAAGGCCGGCATCGGCGTGCCCAGCACGCCGTTGGCGATCCGCGTGGCGATGTCGGTGCGGGAGGCGCCGCCCCGGAACGTCCACCGCTTGGCGAGGTTGGCGGGCGGGATGGGATGCCCCCACTCGTCCTTCAGCTCGTCCCGCGAGGGCCCGTCGGCGCGCCCGGCGTTGCCGTGGCACTTGTGGCACTCGATCGCCTCGAACATCTCCTTGCCGCGCTTGATCGACTCCGCCGAGGACGCCACGTCCTTGGGCAGCTCCAGCTTCTTGGGCGCCTCCTTGAAGGCGTCCGCCGCAAACGTCTTGAGGTACGCCACCAGATTCCACCGCTCCTTCTCAGGCAAAACCCCCCACCCCGGCATCGAGGTCCCCGGCATCCCCTCGGTGATGATCCTGAACAGGTCCTGGTCAGTCGGCGTCTTGTTGGCGGTGGTCCTGACCTTGTACAACCCCTTGGTAAAATCCCGCGGCCGCGGCGCCAGATTCTCCGCCCCCGCCCCCTTCCCGTCCCCCTTCTCCCCATGACACAGCGCGCACTTCAGCTCATAGACGACCTTCCCCGCATTCGCATCACCCTGCGCAAGAACCGGCCGTGCCACGGCGAGCGAAAGCGAGGCCCCAAGGCTCGCGCAAATGACCAGCCGCACCGCGACGGTTCGAGGTAGGCCGATCATCGGCCGCCGCCTAGTGTGATTCCCAACGCCTGGGCTGCTGGCCGGTTGCATCGTAGAGGTACATGATCACCTGCCAGATCTGGTCCTCGGCCAGACGGTCCTCCCACGCCGGCATCACCGAATTCCACGGCGTCGATTCCTTCGGCAGCCCGGGGCCGCCCTTGGCGATCCGCCAGAACAGGTACGCCTCCTGGAGCATCGCGATGGTGCCGGGGTCCACGAAGTTCGCGGGCGGCGGATTGAAGCCGTGGGCGAAGTGGCCCTTGCCGTCCAGGTTGTCGCCGTGGCAGTACATGCAGTTACGGACGTAGATCTCGCCGCCGGCGGCCACGTGCTTCTTGAACGCCGCCTGGTCCTTGCGCAGCGGGTTGTCGAAGCCGGCGATGTTGATCTCCTTGCCGCGGAACTGGATGGAGGCCGGCGGCGCCGGATGCACCGCACGCAGCTCGGGCGGAGCCTGGGGCTTGGCGGCCGCCTGCGTGTAGGCGTAGTACCCGAGCAGCACGGGCACCAGCACGACGATGGCCGTTCTCACGACCCGGTAGCGCGGATCGGTGAGCGTCAGCCGGATCGGCTGCATGAATTCGCGCCAGGAGTCCCGGTCGGAGGAGACGAAGATCAGCAGCGCCAATCCGATGATGAACAGGTAGAGCGACAGCACGCTCCACGGCGCCGGCGGCCTGATCCCGAAGCGCAGCACGACGAAGGCCCCCACGAAGATGACCGCCGCCTGGAAGAAGCGCGAGCGCAGGACGTTCATTTGAGCGTCAGCAGGAACGCCACCAGGTCGGTGTACTCCTTGGCGGTGAGCGTCTGGCCGAAGGTCGGCGGCATCACGCCGGGCGGGAAGCCGGCCACCGTCCCCATGCCCTTGGGGTCGAGGATCTTCCTCATGATGTAGTCGGGCGTCTGGATCCTGGCGATCTGCGAGAGGTCGGGGCCGACCGGGGTACCGGGGATGTCACCGGCCTTGTGGCAGGCCAGGCAGCCGCCCTTGGTCATGTACACCGTCTTGCCGGCCTTGGCGTCGCCGGGCAGCGCGACCGGGGCCGCCGAGGCGCCGCCGCCCGCCGCGGCGCCGGCGCTCTGCGGGATGTCGTTGAGGGCGACGTCCACGGTGCCGCCCTGCGACTGGAGAAACGCGGTCAGCGCCCACAGCTCCGAGCGGTTCAGGGCGATCGGCGGCTTGTCGACCGCCGGCATGATGGGTGGATACCCCTCGATGATCAGGGCGCTCGGCTGGATCAGCGACTCGATGATGTAGGCCTTGCCGCTCATGCCCGCCTTCATCTTGGCCGCACGCCCGCCCACGCCGGCCAGGTCGGGCGCCCGCGTCCCCTTCTGGCCGATCCGGTGGCAGATCTCGCACGTGCCCTTGGTCTTGTAGATCTCCTCGCCCGCCTTCACCAGCTGGGCGGGGGTGACGTTGCCGCCCTCCAGCGACAGCTCCTGGGGCGGCTTGGACTCGATCTGGGGGATGGAGTTGGCGAACCACGAATAGCCGCCCATCACGACCAGGGAAAACACGCCGACCTTCACGCCGACCGGCACCCGCATGCTAGGCGTCCCGGTCACTGCCGCCGGCCAGCACCGGCGCGGCGTGGCCGTGGACCCCCGCCTCCTTGCCCTTCTCGCCCAGGCCACCGAGCCAGAAGATGAACATGACCAGCGCGAAGAAGACCAGCGTGACCAGCGTGATCACGTTGGCGGCGTAACCGAGCGCCGGCGTCACCGCCTCGGGCGAGGTGTCGCGCAGCACGCCGTACACGTGCCAGTGCTGGCGGATGCCGGAGCGGGCGAAGCCCATGAGCCCCATGAGCCAGGTGAAGGTCACCGCGAGCAGGATCAGCACGTACTGCGAGCGCGGCGCGATCGTCCCCCAGCGGATCTCGCCCGTGGAGCGGGCGCCCTTGAACATGGGGACGTCGATGGCCATCACGACGACGATGGCGGCGAGCACCGCGACCACCTGGTACACCGAGAAGCCGATACGGACGATCGACTCCACGAAGTAGCCGTAGACGCCGTAGAACACGACCACGAGGGCGGCGGCGCCGAAGGCCGCCCACTGCACGGCCATGCCCGTCTTCACCCACGGCTTGGTCGGCAGCTTGTTGGCGCGGCGGTACAGGATGTACGAGAGGAAGGTCGTGAGGATCATGAGGTTCACGACCGTGTTCTTGGCCGACATGACGCCCAGGAAGCCGAGCAGCGGGTGGTGGGTGCCGCCCATGGCCCGGGCCTCGTCGAGCGTGACGACCATGGAGCGCGGCGTGGCCCACACCATGAAGCCGATGGTCAGGATGACCAGCATCGGCGGCACGTACTTGCGGTACCGCTCGGCGCCGGGGATGCGCTCCATCCCCAGCCACAGGTAGTAGTTGGAGCCGAGGAACAGGATCCCGATGAGGATGGCCTGGATGATCCACAGCCAGGACATGAAGCCCCCCATCATCGTGATGCCCATCGTCTGGTTGAACGCGTAGATCTCGCGGCCGAGCCAGTAGCCCGCGAACGGCAGCACGATGAAGGCCGACAGGGCCACGAAGTTCCCGACGTAGCCCATCCAGTCGTAGCGGGCGCGCTCCTCGTCGGTCTTCGCTGCAAGGAAACGGAATGCAGCGTAAGCACCCGCAATCGTTCCGCCGAAGACAATATTGGCAATCAGCCTGTGAATGTTGATCGGCATCCAGGTGAAGTTGGTGATGGCCGCCCACACCCCGCTTTTCAGGGCCCCCGACTCGTCGATCCCGGCCGGCGAGATCATGAACGTCACCCACGAGTTGGCGACGAACAGGATGGCCGTTCCGAACAGGTTGGAGAGGACGCCCAGGCCCACGTGGATCCACTTGCGGGAGCCCTGCAGCCAGTCCCAGCCGTAGTACCAGAGGTAGACGGTGAAGGTCTCGGCGAAGAACAGCAGGGCGTAAATCCAGTAGGTCGGGAAGAAGATGGACGTCATGTACGTCCAAAACTTGGGGTAGTAGCCGACGAACAGGAAGAGGAGGAGGGCGCCCAGCAGGGCCGTGGTGGAGAAGGCGGCGAATGTGAGCTTGACGAACTCGTGCGCCAGCCAGTCGTACCGCGCGTCCCGGGTGCGCCAGCCGATGATCTCGATGATGACGGCGAAGATGGGCACCCCGAGGATGAAGGCCGCGAAGTTCAGGTGCAGCTGGGCGATCGCCCAGACGGCCAGCCGGGAGCCGATCCAGGGAAACGAGCGGTACGCCGGCTCCCGGGCGGCCTCCTGCGCCTCCACCGGCAGGCCCAGGAGGACCAGGACGGCGGCGAGCCCCAGCCCGGCGGCGCACGCGCTCCCGCCCACAGCCCTGCCGTTGCTCATCGAGTCGGCCTCTGAGTACGAACCCCGCGCGAGCGTGCGAAGACCCTCACCGAAGACAGGCTTGTTCGCGAAATCACATGAGCGTTCCGGGCCAAGTTTTAGGGCCAACGCTTCGATGTGTCAAGCGGAAAGCGCCCCGGCAAGTTTGACACACCCCACCCCCGAAGCTAGCATCAGCACAGGGGGCCTTCGATGAAGCCGCGCTTCAGCCAACGCATCCAGTTCTCCCTGGCCTACGCCCTGGTCGTCGTACTGCTCCTCTCCTTGCTCCAGTCCTGGCTGCTGGCCCCCCGCACCATCGAGCTCCCGATGTCGAAGTTCCTGGAGCTGCTGCGCAGCGGCCAGGTCGAGCGGGTCGCCCTCACCGAGCGGGAGATCCGGGGCATGGCCAAGCCGGGCGCGCTGCCCGCCCCGCCCGCCCAGCCCGGCGACCGCCTGCGCCAGATGCTCGGCTCCGAGGAGGAAGTGCGCGTCTTCACCGTCACCCGCATCCCCGGGGTGGACGAGCAGGGGCTGGTGAAGGAGCTGGAGACCTATCGGGTCGAGTTCGCCGGGCGCATCGAGACCACCTTCTGGAAGGACCTGCTGTTCGGCTGGGTCATCCCGCTCGGCATCATGGTCGCCCTCTGGATGTTCCTGATGCGGCGGGTGGGCGGCGGCCCCACCCAGGCGCTGTCCTTCGGGCGGAGCAAGCACAAGATCTACGACCGCAAGGAGCTGAAGACGACCTTCAACGACGTGGCCGGGGTCGACGAGGCCAAGGCCGAGCTGGTGGAGATCGTCGACTTCCTCAAGAACCCCAAGAAGTACCAGCGCCTGGGCGGCCGCATCCCCAAGGGCGTGCTGGTGGTCGGCCCGCCCGGGACCGGCAAGACGCTGCTGGCCCGCGCGGTGGCCGGCGAGGCGGACGTGCCGTTCTTCACCCTGTCCGGCTCGGAGTTCGTGGAGATGTTCGTGGGCGTCGGCGCCGCCCGCGTGCGCGACCTCTTCGAGCAGGCCAAGGACAAGGCGCCCTGCATCGTGTTCATCGACGAGCTGGACGCCATCGGCAAGTCGCGGGCCGGCGCCACCGGCTTCATGGGTGGCCACGACGAGCGCGAGCAGACCCTCAACCAGCTGCTGGCCGAGATGGACGGCTTCGACTCCTCCAAGGGCGTGATCATCATGGCCGCCACCAACCGGCCGGAGGTGCTCGACCAGGCCCTGCTCCGCCCCGGGCGCTTCGACCGGCAGGTGGTCGTCGACAAGCCCGACGTGCGCGGGCGGGAGGCCATTTTGCGCCTGCACGCCCGCGCGGTGGTCCTGGCGCCGGGCGTGGACCTGGCCGTCATCGCCGCCCGCACCCCCGGCTTCGCCGGCGCCGACCTGGCCAACATCGTCAACGAGGCCGCGCTGCTGGCCGCCCGCAAGGAAAAGAACGCGGTCGAGATGGCGGATTTCGAGGAGGCCATCGATCGCGTGGTCGCCGGGCTCGAGAAGAAGAGCCGGGTCCTCTCGGAGAAGGAGCGGGATATCGTCGCCCACCACGAGATGGGCCACGCGCTGGTGGCGTCGTCCGTCGTCCACGCCGACCCCGTCCACAAAGTGACGATCATCCCGCGGGGCGTGGCGGCGCTGGGCATGACCTATCAGCTGCCGACCGAGGACCGCTTCCTGCTGACGCGCAGCGAGCTGGAGGACCGCCTCGCCGTCCTGCTGGGCGGCCGGGTGGCCGAGGAGCTGGTCTACGGGGAGATCTCGACCGGCGCCCACAACGACCTCGAGCGCGCCACCGAGCTGGCGCGGCTGATGGTGACGAAATACGGCATGTCCGAGCGCCTGGGGCTGG
>DASTOJ010000099.1:0-9298 GCA_035762565.1 Candidatus Methylomirabilota bacterium
CGAGGCATCGGCTGCCGAGCGCGTGATCCTTCTCGGGATGACCGCAGACGCAGTTCATGCCGCCTTCCTCCAGGCAGCACCGCGAGCAACGTCCCTGCCAAAGGCGTCGCCGGCACTGGCATCGACGGTGCACCGAGGCAGGCGCGATGGAAGCGCACGCCGACCGGCTCGTGTCCGCGTGACAGTGCGGACGATAGCCGGGGCCGCTACGGCAATTTCGTGAGGGAGTGCGCGCGGCGGTTGCGCGCCCAGCACGCCTCGTTCCGCGCTGTGCAGACCGGCCGTTCCTCGCCGTAGCTGAGAATCGTGAGCCTCGCCGCCGCCACGCCGTGCGCCACGAGGTAGTCACGCGTGGCCTTCGCCCGGCGCTCGCCCAGGGCAAGGTTGTAAGCGTTCGTCCCGCGCTCGTCACAGTGCCCCTCGATGAGGACGGGCGCGGTGGGATTCGACTTCAGCCAGTCGATGTTGGCGTCCAGCGTACGGGCAGCGTCCGGCCTGATCTCGTACCTGTCGAAGTCGAAGAAGATGGCGCGCAGCTGAGGGATGGCCGCGAACTCGGCGGGCGCGGGCCGCGCCGAGGCGGGGGCCGGTGGCGCCGGGACCACGGGCGGGGCCGGTGCGGCTGCCACGGGCGGCGCCGCGGGCGCCGGAGGAGCCACCGTGACTGGGGCTCCGGTCGGCGGAGGAGCCGCCATCTGCGTCGTCACTGGCCGCTTCGCACAGGCCGCGGCGAGCAGGATGGGCAACAGGACGACAAAGACGGAAGTTCTCCGAAGCGCCATGGCGCGCCCCCCTCAGATGGGTCCAGTGTCAGACGCCTAGCTTCGCCCGGATGCCGGCATCGTGCGGGACCTGCTCCACGCATGGGTCGGCGACTGCAATGGTATTGCCACACGTTACCCTCGCATTCTCGGGGCTTTCGTGGGCACCCCGACGCCATCCGGCCACCTCGCCTGCGGCAGCGGCGCCCCACTGGGGAGTCCCCAACACCGGCGCGGGCGGCACCTGGTCCTTCAACGCCGCACCGTTGCTGACGATCGCAGTGGCATTCGGCTTGCCCACCCACAGGCGGCGATGAAGGGTTCACCGGGCATCTCCGCCGTGCCCCCGGCCGAGAGCCCCAGGATTCGCCCGTGGCACACCCTCGACGCCGAGCGCGTCGCCGCCCTCCTGGGCACAGACGCCACCCGAGGCCTGACTACGGCGGAAGCGCGACGGCGACTGGCGCGCGTGGGGCCCAATCGCGTGGGGGAGGCGCCCGAAACCCCGCTCTGGCGACTGGCCGTCTCGCAGTTCGAGAGCCTCGTCGTGCTGCTGCTGCTCGCCGCCGCGGCGGTGGCCCTGGCGATCGGCCAGTGGGCGGAAGGCCTCGCCATCCTGGCGGCGCTGCTCATGAACGCCGCGATCGGTTTCGCCACCGAGTGGCGGGCCGGCCGCTCCCTGGCCCGATTGCGCGCGCTCATCGTGCCCCGCGCCCGGGTTCGCCGTGACGGCCGGGTGACGACCCTCGCCGCGGCGGAGCTGGCGCCCGGCGACCTGGTCCTCCTGGAGGCCGGAGCCCAGGTCCCGGCGGACGCGCGGCTCGTCCGCAGCGCGGCGCTGCAGCTCGACGAGGCGCCGCTGACCGGCGAGAGCCTGCCGGTCGACAAGGACGCAGAGGCGCGCGTGGAGGCCGGGGCGGCGGTCGCCGAGCACGCGACGATGGTCTACCTCGGGACCACCGTCCTCGCCGGCAGCGGTGCGGCGATCGTGACGGCCACGGGGGTAGCGACGCAGCTCGGTCGCGTGGGCCAGCTGGTGGCGCTGGCCGGCGATCGCGCCACGCCGCTCGAGCGCCAGATCGAGGGGCTCGGCCGGCGTCTCGCCGCTGTCGGGCTGGGCGTCTGCGCGATCGTCGCCGCGGCCGGCATCCTGCACGGGCAACCCGTCCCGTTGATGCTCGAGACCGGGATCACGCTCGCGGTGGCCGCGATCCCGGAGGGCCTGCCCGCGGTGATCGCCGTCGCCCTTGCCGCGGGCCTCTGGCGGCTGGCGCGGGCGGGCGCGCTCGTGCGCCGGCTGCCCGCCGTCGAGACCCTGGGCTCGACCACCATCATCTGCTCGGACAAGACGGGGACGATGACGGAGAACCGGATGGCCGTCGTGCGCGTCGCGCTGGACGGCCGTGTCATCGACGTCGGCGGTTCCACCACGTCGGCGCAGGGCCCCTTCACCGAGGACGGCCGGCTCCTGATGCCCGGCGACGACCCTGCCCTCGCGTGGCTCCTCACGGTCGGGGTCCTGGTGAACGACGCGGCCGTCGAAGTGGAGGCCCGGGACGTTCGCCTGCACGGCGATCCCACGGAGGCGGCGCTGCTCGTGGCCGCGCTGAAGGCGGGACTCGATCTGAGCGCGCTGGCGCGGACCTGGCCGCGCCGACGTGAGCTGCCCTTCTCGCCGGTCACGCGCCTGATGGCCACCTTTCACGCGGGGCCGGACGGGGCGCGCGCGCTCCTCGTCAAGGGCGCGCCCGGCGCCGTGCTCGAGCGATCGAGGCTCGACGACGAGGCTCGCCAGCGCCTCCAGGAGAGCAACCGCGGGATGGCCGCCGAGGGCTTCCGCGTCCTCGCGCTGGCGTGGCGGCCGGACGTCTGGCCCGAGGACGATCGCCTCGACGGCCTCTCCTTCCTCGGGTTCGTGGCGTTCGCTGACCCGCTCCGGCCCGGAGTGAAGGAGGCGCTCGCTCGCTGCCGCGAGGCGGGAATCGCGATCATGATGCTGACCGGCGATCAGCGCTCGACGGCGGAAGCCGTCGGGCGTCAGCTCGGGCTGCCACCCGAGTCGATCCGCAGCCGGGTGACGCCGGAGGACAAGCTCGAGCTCGTCAAGACGCTGCAGGCGCGCGGCGAGGTGGTCGCGATGACGGGCGACGGTGTCAACGACGCGCCGGCGCTGGTTCGCGCGGACATCGGCATCGCCATGGGCCGGCACGGCACCGACGTGGCGCGCGAGGCGGCCGACCTCGTCCTCGTCGACGACGACTTCGGAACGATCGTCGGCGCCGTCCGGGAGGGGCGCGTCATCTACACCAACCTGGGCAAGGTCATCCAGTTCCTGTTCTCGTGCAATCTCTCGGAGATCCTCGTGGTCTTCGCGGCGATCCTCGCCGGATTCCCGAGCCCGCTCGCCCCGCTGCAGATCCTGTGGGTCAACCTCGTGACGGACATCCTGCCCGCGATGGCGCTCGTCCGCGACCCCGCCGAGCCCGACGTGATGCGCCGCCCGCCGCGCGATCCGCGGCAGCCGCTCGTCACGTGGTCGCTCAGCGCCCGGATACTCGCCGAGGGGGCGTGCCTCGCCGCCGGCGTCCTGAGCGCCTATGGCTGGGTGCTGCTCCAGGAGGGTCCGGGACCACGCGCCCACGCCGTGGCCTTCGTCGCGCTCGTCCTCGTCCATCCGATGCAGGCGCTGCACTGCCGCTCCGCCGGGACGCCGTGGTGGCGGCTGCCGCCGAACCCGCTCGTCTGGGCCGCGCTCGGCGTGCTGGTCGCCGTGCAATGGGGCGCGGTGTCGTGGCCACCGCTCGCCGGCCTGCTCGGCAGCGCGCCGCTCGCCGCCGGCGACTGGCTCCTGGTGGGGGCGGCGGTCGTCTGGCCGGTGGCACTTCTCGAGGCGATCAAGAGTCCCCGACGAGAACGTAGGAGGAGAGATCCATGACTGCCCGTGAGCTCATGACGTCCGATCCGGCGACGATCACGCCCGCCACCACCATCGCGGAGGCGTGGGACCTGATGCGCGAGCTCGACATCCGCCACCTCCCGGTCGTCGACGGCGAGGGCCTCGTCGGCATGCTGAGCGATCGGGATCTCGGGACCCTCGACGTGACCCGGCTGCTCACCGAGGAGGGCGCCGACACCCTGCGCCGGTGGCTCGCCCGTCCGGTGATCCAGCTGATGAGCTCCGACATCGTCACCGTCGAGCCCGAGACCGAGGTGAGCGAGCTCGTCACGCTGCTCCTCGAGCACAAGGTCGGCGCGATCCCGGTCGTCACGCCGGATACCCGGCGGATCGTGGGCATCGTCAGCTACATCGACGTGCTCCGGGTGATGCAGGAGGTCCTCGAGACCGAGTAGACGCCTCCCGCTCACGGGTGGTGCAGCAGTCTCGCGCCGGCGGCCGAGGACCAGGCTCCCCTCGTGCCCCACGGACTCCTCCCCTGACTTGGCGTGCCCTTCAGGTTCCTCTTCCCTGGAGGAACCGGTTCCAGATCCCCCCAGCGAAGCGCCCGACGAGGTAGCCCAGCACGGCGGTGACGGCGATCAGAGCGACGGCGCGCCACCAGACGAACGCGCCGACCTGATAGGGCGGCGTGATGAAGTGGAGCCAGAAGATGAAGTCGATCACCGGCTGTGCCCACCCGATCAGAACGAGCATGGACCAGACGAGGTGCAAGCAACCAAGCAACGTCCCGAGCCCGAGGCCGAGCGTGTGAGCGTTGATCGTCCGCTCGAGTTGTCTCTGGTTCATCTGACTCGTCAGCATGGCTGTAGCAGACGTCTCGCCGCGCCGTCCTTCGCTGCGGATCTCAGGTCGATTCCGTCCGCAGATGGTCCTCGACGTCCCGGACCCCGGGCGTGAAGCGGGCGGCGGCGACGACCGCTTCGCGCTCCGCGCGCGACGCCACCGATCCCGTCAGCGTCACGACGCCGTCCCGCACCTCGACGCGGATCCGCTTGGCTTCGCGCTCGGCCCGGCGCTCCAGCACCCGCTCGATGACCTTCCGGACATCCTCGGTCGCCGGCCTCGCCGGCTTCACGGTGATCCGGTTCACCACCCCCTTCACGCCGCCCAGGTTCCGGACAGCCCGTTCCGTATCGGCGCGCTCACTCCAGAGCTCCACAGTGCCGTCGAGCGTGACCCAGCCGTCGGCCACCGTCGACGTGATGCTCTCGTCGCGGACGAAGACGTCCCACTCGAGCGCGCTCCGCACCGCCTGGGCAATCTCCGTGTCGGTGCGCGTGAGCCCGCCGGGAATCTTGACCTCGATGTCGTTCGCGACGTCGAGCACGCCACTCACGCGATGCGCCGCTTCCTCGGCCGCGATGCGCTTGGCCCAACTCGTCACCGTGCCGGTCAGGGTGACGACGCCGTTGTCGACCTCGACTCCTACCTCGGTCTCGTCGACGCGCGAGTCCCATTTCAGCTCCTCGAGCACGTCCCGATGGATCTGGATATCGGTCTTCTTGATCCCCGGTGTCATTGGTCCCTCCCCGGTGTTCTCGGCGGACGTCCACCACGAAGCACGCTGCCCCTGCGCGGAGTCCCGGTGGCCGCCGAGAGATGCATCGCCGTTGCCAACGCGGAGCCTTCGGGAATCGGCGCGTTCCGCAACGTCCGGCCGAGCCTGAGGCGACGCGTACACACTTCGGCTGGGGCGCCGCCGCCCCACGGCGGCGAGCCCCTCGCTCGGCCACGTCGCCTTCCCCGGGCTCAGGCCTGCCCGCACGGTGCGCGCCGACGGGCCCGCCGTCAGACGATCCCGTGGGCTCGGCCGACCTTCACGAAGGCCGCGACCGCGCGCTCGAGATGGGCGGGCTCGTGGGCGGCGCCGAGCTGCACGCGGATGCGTGCCGCCCCCTGGGGTACGACGGGGTAGGAGAAGCCGACGACGTAGATGCCCTCCGCGAACAGGTCCGCCGCCATCTGCTGGGCGAGCCGCGCGTCTCCCAGCATGATCGGGACGATCGGGTGCACGCCGGGCCGAATCGCGAAGCCGGCGGCCGTCATCGCTTCGCGGAACCAGCGGGTGTTGGCGGCGAGCCGGTCGCGGCGCACCGACGACCGGGCGAGCATCTCGAGGCAGGCCAGCGACGCGCACACCAGCGCCGGCGGGAGCGTGTTCGAGAAGAGGTAGGGCCGCGAGCGTTGGCGCAGCAGCGCGACGATCTCCCGCCGCGCGGCCGTGAAGCCACCGCTGGCGCCGCCGAGCGCCTTGCCCAGCGTCGACGTGACGATGTCCACGCGGTTCCGGACACCACAATGCTCCGGTGTCCCGCGCCCGGTCGGGCCGAGGACGCCGGTCGCGTGACTGTCGTCCACCATGACCAGCGCGTCGTAGCGGTCGGCGAGCTCGCCGATCTCGGCGAGCGGGGCGACGTCCCCGTCCATCGAGAAGACGCCGTCGCTGACGATGAGCCGCGTCCGTGCGCGCCGCGCCGCCACGAGCACGCGTTCCAGCTCGGCCATGTCGCGGTGGGCGTAGCGCTGGCGCTCCGCGCGGCAGAGGCGGATGCCGTCGATGATCGAGGCGTGATTGAGCGCATCGGAGATCACGACGTCGCCCTCGCCGAGGAGCGTCTCGAAGAGGCCACCGTTGGCGTCGAAGCAGGACGTGTAGAGGATGGCGTCGTCAGCGCCGAGGAAGCCGGCGATGGCGGCTTCGAGCTCTCTGTGGATGGTCTGGGTGCCACAGATGAAGCGGACGCTGGCGAGCCCGAGGCCCCAGCGCGCGAGCCCGTCCTGGGCGGCGCGGACCAGCGCCGGGTCGTCGGCGAGTCCCAGGTAGTTGTTGGCGCAGAAGTTGAGGACCTTCCGGCCGCCCACGCTGACCTCGGGCCCCTGGGGCCCCCCGAGGGTCTGCTCGCTCTTGAGGAGTCCCGCCGCGCGCATCTCGTCGAGCTCGGCCACGAGTCTCGCCTTGACGACTTCGCTGTACATGGTCATCGCTCCCTGGCCGGGCCCCTCAGGCTGCGGCGTAGCGGCCCCGCACGTTCGGCAGCAGGTATTCGTCGAACGTGCGCCGGAGGTCGTACGCCGGCCGGAAGCCCCAGTCCCGGCGCGCGCACGCGTCGTCCACGTCCTCCGGCCAGGAGTCGACGATGGCCTGACGGCGCGGATCGGGCGCGAACGTGATCCGCGCGCCGGGAAACGCCCGGCCCACGAGGCTGGCCAGCGCCCCGGCGGTCGCGCTGAATCCCGTGACGTTGTACACCGCGTTCGTCAGGGACACGGCGGGCGTCCGCTGGAGGGTGAGCAGCGCGTCGATCGCGTCCGGCATCGCCATGAACGGGATCCGCGTGTCGGCGCGCACGAAGCACACGTAGGGCCGCCCTTGCGCGGCGGCGTGGATCATCTCGGGCGCGTAGTCGCTTGTACCACCGCTCGGGACGGTGAACGCCGAGATGAGGCCGGGGAAGCGGAGGGCGCGGAAGTCGACGCCGCTCGGCCCAGCCTGGGGCGCGAGCTGGCGATAGTGCCGGGCGAAGTACCGGCCCAGATGCTCGCCGTAGAGCTTGTTGCAGCCGTACATCGTCACCGGCGCCATCCACTCGTGTTCGGTGACCCGGCCCGCCGCGCGCTTGGCGGACGGGTCGGGCAGCCCATAGACGGCGATCGAGCTGGGAAACAGGAACGTCACCGGCCCGCCGCGCGCCCGCGCCTCGTCGACGGCGAGTCGGAGCAGGTTCAGCGTCCCGTCCACGTTCACCTCGTGCGCGGTCTCGGGCACGAACTCGGCCCGGGTCGACAGCAGCGCGGCGAGATGGAAGATCGTGGCGATCTCGAACTCGCTCGTGAGCCGGTCGAGCAGCCGGCGGTCGAGGATGTCGCCGACTCGCACCGCCGCGCAGCGCCGCGCGAGGTCGGCATCGAGCGGTCGAACGTCGAGGGCGACGACGTCGACGTCGCCGGTCTCGGCGAGCCGATGGACGAGGGCGTGCCCCATCTCGCCGCCCGCTCCCGTCACCAGAGCCGCCGGCCTGCGCGTCATCGCGGGCGCCCTCAGCGGACCGGATAGCGCAGGAGTGCGGCGACTCCACCCGCGCGCTCGAGGCCGGCGTGCGCCTCCACGCTCGCCGCGTCGCCGCCGGCGGCGAGCACGCGCTGGACCATCCCCTCGCCCAGCTCCATCAGACCCGTCGCCGCGCCGCACCGCCGGCACTCCCCACTGGCGTCGCGCTGGAGCGCCTGGCAGGCCGGGCATGCGCGCCCTTCCTCCTCGTAGCTCCGCAGGAGGTACAGACGGTCCACGGCGCCGCGGTTGACGGCGTCGACCGTCGCATCGGCCCCGGCGGCGGCGTGGCCGCCACCCTCGGCATCGACCAGCACGGTGTCGAGTGCCGCGGCGAGGTCCCCGGCCCCCCGGTGGCGGATGACCGCGAGCGCGCGCTCGGCGAGCAGGCTCGAGGGCTCGTACCGCGCGGCCGACACCTCGCCGGCGATGCGTCCCGACAGCCGCGGCGACACGTGCGCCCGGAACACGGCGAGGTTCCGCGGCTCGCCCGCGAGGACGATGGCCCGGAGGCCGTGGTGGTCCACGAGGTCGGTGAGGGCGGCGGCGACCGCTTCGAAGTGCCGCGCGCGGTGCACGTGGATGTGTCGCTGGTAGCGAGACTGCAGGAGCAGCAGCCAGCCGCCACGACGATGCTGACCGAGGGCATCGGCCGCCTCCAGCGTGACCTCGTCGCCTGGCCCTTGCTCGGTGACCGCGACCAAGCGGGCGCTCTCGCTGTCGACGAAGAGGACGGCGGCTCGCGGCGCTCCGCCGAGCGCCGTGGCGAGCGGTCTCAGGCGCGGCGTGCTCGCCACGGTGAAGCTGTCGCTGAACGGCACGGCGACCGGCAGCACCTCGCGCAGGCGGCCCGGCCCGCCGGCGAACATGGCCACGCCCGCGATCTCCGGGTGGACCTCGTGGCCGACGAGCCGCTCACCTTCCGCGGCGATCCAGGCAAGATCCGCCTCGAGCTGGCCGACGGACATCGCCGCCGCCTTGCGGATCTCGTTCTTCAGGAAGATGCGCACGCGCTCGCGCTGGTGCTCGTCGGACCAGCGCGTATCGAGATAGACGCTCACAATGGGCGCCGTGCCCGGCGTTGTGCGCGCCAGCGCCTGGAGCCTGGCCGTCACGTCGCCGGTGCGTGGTGCCACGGTACCGGCCGCGAGGTTGTCCATCCGTTCCCTCTCACATCTCCCTCAGCAAGATCGAGACCGATTCGCCGCCGGCCAGGTCGGCGCGCTCGTCACGACCCTGGTTCAGCACGGCTTCTTCAAGCGACGCCTCGGCATTGCGCCGGGGCGGCCGTGGCTGCCGTTCGATCAGTTCGACTTCGTGCTCGGGGCATTGAGCCTGGTGGCGCCCCGCCAAACGCTCACGGCGCGTGACCTCGCCGTGTTGCTCGTCCTGACGTTCGCGGGCCATATCGCCATCAGCCGTATGGCCTCCTGGCTCGGCCTCCGCGACGTGAAGTGGTGAAGACGCGCGTGGTCACTCCATCGGTGGGGCGACCAAGGGACATGCATGGCCGCGGCTTGCGCCGACCGC
>DASTOJ010000100.1:0-49212 GCA_035762565.1 Candidatus Methylomirabilota bacterium
TCCGCCTCGCGGATCACCGTGATCAGCTACGGCGAGGAGCGGCCGACGTGTAAGCAGCGCGCCGACGAGTGCTGGGCCAAGAACCGCCGCGCCCACTTCCTCGTGCGGCAGCGATAGGCGCCTCGGAGGGGGCCTCGGCGGCCCCCTCCGAGGGTTACCGGCGCTTCTTGCGGTCGCGGAGGTCGTGGGCGGTGGGGCGGGTGCGGGGGTCTTCGCCGCGGGGGAAGATCCGGGTCTTCTGGACTTTCTGGGTGCCCGTGGTGGGCAGTGAGGGGACGAAGAGGACCCAGCCGGGCGCCTTGAAGTAGGCCAGCCGCTTCAGACACCACTCCACCAGTTCCTGGGCGAACGCGAGGTCGGCGGTCACGCCGGCCATCGGCACCACGCACGCCATCACCTCTTCCTCGCGAAGCTCGTCGGGCACCGCCAGCACCGCCACCTGCGCGACGGCCGCGTGGGCCTGCAGCACGGCCTCCACCTCGGCGGCGGCGACGTTCTCGCCCGCGCGGCGGATGATGTTCTTCTTGCGGTCCACGAAATAGAGCATGCCGTCGGCGGCTTGTCGCACGACGTCGCCGGTGTGGAACCAGCCGCCCCGCCACGCCTCGGCCGTCGCCTCCGGATTCTTGAGGTAGCGGGCGAAGAAGGCGTGACGCGGCCCCTCGGGCCCGCCCCAGCGCACGACCAGCTCCCCCTCCGTCCCCCGGGCGACGTCCATGTCGTGATCGTCCACGACCCTCGCCTCGAAGGCGCCGGCGGGACGGCCGAACGCGCGGGTCGTGATCTGCCGCGGCTCGTGGCAGTCGGCGTACAGGCGGCCCGTCTCCGTCATGCCCCAGACCTCGACGAGCGGAAAACCGAAGCGCTGCTCGAACGCCGCATGCAGCTCGGGCTCGACGCCGGCGCCGATGCCGAACCTCACGGCGTG
Source organism: Candidatus Methylomirabilota bacterium (assembly GCA_035762565.1). Classification (GTDB taxonomy): domain Bacteria; phylum Methylomirabilota; class Methylomirabilia; order Rokubacteriales; family CSP1-6; genus AR5. The sequence goes on from DASTOJ010000100.1 coordinate 929, forward strand.
CGCGCGCTCGTCGGGCGACGGCGGCTGGTTGAGCAGCATCGGCGGCACCACGCCCAGGTAGTGGACGATCGTGGCCCGGGCGGCGACGACGTCGCGCCACCAGCGCGAGGGCGAGAAGCGCTCGGGCAGGACGAGGCAGTTGCCCGTGAGGATCACGGCCATGGCCGTGATCCCCTGGCAGTTCACGTGGAAGAGCGGCAGCGGATTGTAGATGCGCTCGCGCCCACGCTCGAAGCGCACGAGGCCGCCGAGGTCGCGGTACCAGCGCCCGCAGTTCAGGTAATAGAGGTTGGTGAGGATGCAGCCCTTCGGGCGTCCGGTGGTACCCGAGGTGTAGAGCAGGCCGCACTCGGTGTCGAGCCCCGCCGCCCCCGCCCGCGGAGCGGGCCCGGGGCCCGGCAGCGCCGGCGGCAGCGTCTCGGCATTCACGACGGGCAGCGGCTTCGCGCGCTCGCGGGCGACGGCCTGGAGATCGGCGACACGGCTCGCGATGGACACCACCAGGTCGGCCTCGGAGTGGTCCAGCTGATAGAGCATCTCGTCGTGCCGGTAGTCAGGATTGACCGGCACGATGCCGCAGCCGAGCGCGTTGAGCGCGAGCCAGTGGACGAAGAACTCCGGCCGGTTCTCGAGCAGCAGCGCCACCCGATGGCCGTGGCCGTAGCCGGCCTCGGCGTAGCGCTCGCGCAGGCGCCGCGCCTCGGCCCGGACCTGGCGGTAGGTCAGCTCGACCCCGCCCGGATGGTAGGCGCGCCCGGGCGCCGCCGGCACCGCCAGGAACGCGCGCTCCGGCGACTCCTCCGCCGCCGCGTCGAACGCCTCCCACACCGTCTTCACGCGCCTCTCCTTCACAGGCGGACCGCGGCCAGCCGCGCGAGCGAGTCGGCGAGGCAGGCATCGAGGCGACCGCACAGCGCCTCCAGCCGCGCGTCGTCGCCGGCCAGGCTCGCCTCCTCGATCGTGGCGGTCAGGGCGGCGAGCGCCGCGAGCCCGAGGTTGCCGGCGAGGCCCCCCAGCGCGTGCGCGGCGGCGCGCGCCTCGCCGGGTTCGCCCCGCGTGCGCGCCCGCGCCAGCCGCTCGCGGTGGGGCCGCACTTCCTCCGCCACCCCGGCCACGATCTGGGCGACCTTCGCGGGACCGAGCGCCTCCACGAGCGCCGTGAAGTACGCCTCGTCGAGGACCGGCTCGGCCGCGGCCGTTCCCGACCGCCCGGCCAGGATCTGCGCGAGCGCGGCAGGGTCGATCGGCTTGGCGAGGTAGCCGTCCATGCCGGCCGCCGTGCACGCCTCCGTCTCCTCGGGCAGCGCGCTCGCGCTCAGCGCGATGATCGGGATCGTGTGCTTGCTGCTTGGCAGGAGGCGGATCTGGCGGGTGGCCTCCAGCCCGTCCATCTCCGGCATGTGGACGTCCATGAGGACCACGTCGTACGCGCCGGCGCGGACCGCCTCGACGGCGGCGCGGCCGTCACCCACGACGTCCACGGCGTGGCCGTGCCGCTGGAGCAGCCCGGCCGCCACCTGCTGGTTCACGCGGTTGTCCTCGGCGACGAGGATGCGGAGCGGCGCGACCCGCACCGGTGCCGGCCCCTGTTCGGCGGCCACGTCGCCGGCCGCGACCGGCAGGGTGACGACGAACCAGAACGTGCTGCCGCGGTCCGGCGTGCTGTCCACGCCGATCTCGCCGCCCATCGCGGCGACGATGCTCTTGGAGATGGCCAGTCCCAGCCCGGTGCCCCCGAACCGCTGCATGGCCCCCGGGTCCAGCTGGCTGAACTCCTGGAAGAGCCGGCGCTGGGCCTCCGCCGCGATTCCGGGCCCGGTGTCGGTGACCGCGAAGCGCAGCGTGGGCCGCGCGGCGGCGCCGCCCAGCCGGTCGATCGACAGCCACACGCCGCCGGCCTCCGTGAACTTGATCGCGTTGCCCACGAGATTGAGCAGCACCTGCCGCAACCGGCCCGCGTCGCCCCGGAGCGCGCGCGGCACGTCGGCGGCGGGCGCGGCCTGCAGCGCGAGCCCCTTCTCGCGCGCCCGCGGTCCCATCAGCGCGGCGACGCTGGCGACGACGCGCTGGAGGTCGAAGTCGACCTCGGCCAGCTCCAGCCGGCCCGCCTCCATCTTGGAGAAATCGAGGACGTCGTTGAGGATCGTCAGCAGAGCGTCGCCCGAATCGCGGATGGTCTCGGCGTAGCGCCGCTGGTCGGCGGCCAGCGGCGTGCCCAGCAGCAGGTGGGTCATGCCCAGGATGCCGTTCATCGGCGTGCGGATCTCGTGGCTCATGACGGCCAGAAAGCTGGCCTTGGTCCGCGCGGCCGTCTCGGCGGCGTCCCGCGCCACCACCAGCGAGGCGGCCACGCTGTTGAAGGACTCCACCACCTGGCGCATCTCGTCCCGGCTCTCGAGCGCGACCGGGCCCGTGACTTCCCCCGTGCTCATGCGCCGCGAGACGTCGTCCAGAGCGCTCACGGCCCGCCGCACGGCGACGTAGAACCCGATCCACAGGTAGACGACGATGGCCAGGGGCACGGCCAGGAAGACCAGCAGGTGGGTCCGCCGGGCGGTGAGGTCGTGCATCCGGTCGGCCAGCAGGCGGTCGAGGGCGCGCGTCGCCGCGTCGTGGTGGGCGAAGATGGCGCCGAGGCTGCGCGTGTGCCGGTCGAGCACGTCGTCCAGCCTCGGGGGGACGGGCGGCGTCGTCGCCCCGGCGCCCTCGCCGCCCGCCAGGCCGAGCATGGTCGCCACGGCGCCCCACGAAGCGGTCAGGCGCGGCTCCAGCGCGGAACGCAGCCCGGGATTCTCGCGGAAGGCCACGGCGTGGCCCCGGTCGACGGCATCGCGCTCGGCGAGGGCGAGGCCCCGGCTGGCGGACATCCGGGCCTGTCGGGCGGCGCCGTCGCCGCCCCGGGCCGCGAGGATCCCCGCGCCCAGCGCCGCCAGATGCCGGGCCAGCGAGGGCAGGCGCAGGACTACCGCGTCCATCAGGTAGTAGCTGTCGAGGTCGGGGTCGAGGATCAGGTTCGATGTGTCACCGGCGTGCGCCATCAGCTGCAGCGTCTCGGCGATCAGGATCGCGGGCTCGACCGCCGGGTGGGCGATCCGCACGCGCAGGGCCTGCCAGAGGTCGCTGGCACGCAGCCGCGCGCCCACCCGCACGTCGACGCCGTCCATCGCCGCCGCCGCCGCCGCGAGCTGCGCCCGCTCCCGGCCCAGGCGCATGGCGGCGGGGTCGGTGCTGCCCTCCAGGCGGCCCAGGGCCTGGACGATCGCGAGCGGCTCGAGCAGCCGCCGCAGGGCGACCACGTACTCGACGCCCTCCCGCTCCTTGCGGGCGAACGCGAGCCGGTCCTCGATCTCGGCCAGCCAGAAGACCATCATCAGCCCCAGGGGGATCGCGAACAGCAGCGAGATGAGCACGAACTTCTGCGGGTAGCGCAGGCGGTTCATCAGGGCCACGGCGGGCGCCACCAGCGGGGTCATGGGCCACTCATGATGGGCGAGCGCGGCGGCCGGGACAAGAGGCAGCGGCCTTGACTTTGCCGCGGCGGCTCGCCGACCATTGGGGCCCCGCGGCGAGGGGCGAATGAGCCAGGCCAGGAAGCTGAGCGTCTACATCGTCGAGGACAGCCGGACCCAGTCCGAGGTCGCGCGCGCCCTGCTCGAGAAGGAAGGGCACGCGGTCCTCGTCAACCACTCGAGCGAGGACGCCCTGCGCGACATCCCGGATCGGCGGCCCGACTGCGTGCTCCTGGACATCATGATGCCGGGTCTGGACGGCTACGAGCTGTGCCGACGGCTGCGCGCCATCGGCCACCTGGCCGGCACCAAGCTGATCGTGATGTCCACCAAGGCCTATCCGTTCGACCGCAAGCGCGCCTTCGACCTGGGCGCCAACGCGTACCTCGTGAAGCCGCTCCACCCGGCGGAGTTCGTCCCCGAGGTGGAGCGCATCGTGGCCGACACGCTGGTCATGACGTTCTGGGGCGTCCGCGGCACCCTGCCCGTGTCCCGGCGCGGGTGCGCGCGGTACGGCGGCAACACGTCGTGCGTCAGCCTGGCGTTTCCCGACGGCCGCCTGCTCGTCTTCGACGCCGGCACCGGGATCAAGGCGCTGGGCGACGCCCTCGTGGCGGCCAGGCGCTCGCGCCTGGACGCGCGGATCCTGATCTCGCACCCGCACTGGGACCACATCAACGGGCTGCCCTTCTTCGCGCCATTCTACACTCAGGGCAACCAGGTGGAGGTGTGCGGGCCCTCGCACGGCGACGCCACGATGCGCGATCTCATGTCGATCCAGATGGACGGCGTGTACTTCCCGATCACCATGCGCGAGTTCGGGGGCAGCGTGACGTACCGCGACCTCGGGGTGGGGGCGCTGGACCTGGGCGGTCTCCGGGTCACGACGACGCTCCTGCGGCACCCCGGAACGTGCCTCGGCTACCGGCTGCACTACGGCACGCGGTCGATCTGCTACGTGACCGACCACGAGCTGTACCCGCGCGAGCACGAGCTGTACTCCGAGGAGTACCTGGAGCGGCTCGTCGACTTCACGCGGGACGCCGACGTCCTCGTCACCGACTGTACGTACACCGACGCGGAGTACCCGGGCAAGGCCGGCTGGGGCCACTCGGCCGTGAGCCAGGTGGCGGACCTCGCCTGGCGCGCGCGCGTCCGGGCGCTGTACCTCTTCCACCACGACCCCGACCACGATGACGAGGTGATCGACGCCAAGCTGGCCCGCGCCCGCGACATCCTCCGGGCGCGCGGGGCGGGGACCGAGGTCCACGCCCCCGTCGAGTACGCCGACTTCGAAGCCTAGGGGCGGGGGGCGGGCTCGGTGGGGCCGGAGGTGAGGACGCGGCGGACGACGTGTTCGTCGATCGTGTGGTGGCCGTGCAGTCGGGCCAGGAGCAGGGCGCCGTCGCAGAGGTCGTTGATCGCGCGCGGGACACCGCGACTGGCGGCGTGGATCAGCATCACCGCTCCCCGGCCGAAGAGCCAGGCGTCGCCGCCGGCGACGCCGAGCCGGTAGCGGACGTACTGGGCGGTCTGCTCCTCCGTCAACGGGTCGAGGGCGCAGCGGATCGAGACCCGGCGGTCGAGGTGCTGCACGCGCCGGACGGCGGCGGTCAGCTCGGGGGTGCCGGACAACAAGATGGTGACGAGCGTGCGCTCGTTCGTCTGGATGTTCAGCAGCGAGCTGAGCTCCTCGAACCACGCCGGGTCGTCGGCGTTCTGGGCGTCGTCCACGATGACGAGAGTCTCGCGGCCGCGGCGGGCGGTGCCGACGATCAGATCGTGCAGCGTGTGCTCGAGCTCGGTCCGGGCGGTGTCGCCGGTGTCGATTCCCAGCTCGTACAGCACCTGGCGCAGCAGGTCGGTGCGCCCGCCGTGGGGGTTGGTCACGAGGGCGATCTCGTACCGGCTCGCCTCCAGCCGCTCGACGACCGCCCGCGTCAGCAGCGTCTTGCCGCAGCCAGGCTCGCCGGTCAGCATCGCGCAGCCCCGCCGCTGGCGGAGTGCATAGGTCAGGCGGACCAGCGCGTCGGAGTGTAGAGGGGACAGCCAGAGGAAGCGCGGGTTGGGCGCGTTCTCGAACGGCGCCTCCCGCAAGTGCCAGTACTCCTCGCTCGAGACGTCGCCGTAGGTCTCCAGCAGGTCGGGTGGTGCGACGGCCGGCGCGGAGGCAAGCGGCGCCGGCGGCGCCGCCGTCTCCACCGGCGCCCGCTCCGCGGCCCGGGGCGGTCGCGGCCTCGGTGCGGCCGCCGGCGACGCTTCGGCCGCTACCGGCGCGGGCGGCTCGGCGGGGAGCGGCGGCGTGCGGGGGCCCCGGGCCGCGCGCTCCTGCCGGAGCTCGTCCTCCAGGTGTCGGGTGACTTTCTGGTGCGCTTCCAGACGCCGGCCCAGCGAGTTGACGCTGCGGGCGAGGCGTCCCGTGACGTGGCGCCGCTCGTCGCTCTGCCGCATGCGGGCCCGCACGTCACCGGCGTCGAGGCTGCGGATCACGCGTAACAGCCCCTGCACGGGACGCGCGACCAGTCGGTCCGTCACCAGCGCTCCGCACACCAGCCCGCCGAGCGCGAGCAGACCGAGGCCGGCCAGCTCCAGCCCGAACAGCCGGTCGGCGTCGTGGAACACCGAGCGCCGCGGCAGGGCGATCACCACCGTGACGTCGGCGAGCCGTCCGGCCTCGCGCGCGAGCGGCTCGAACAGGAGCAGGCTGGGAACGCCGTCCAGCCAGGTCGCCGGCACGAGGCCCGCGCCCTGCTCGGCGAGCAGCCGCCGGAGTGGCTCGTCGAGGATCTCGCCGGTCCAGCGCTGCGGCTCGAGGTGATGGCTGAGCACGACGCCGTGGCCGTCCACGAGGAGCATCGCGGCCCCGGGCGGGAGCGGGCTCTCCAGGGCGGCGCGCTCGAGCTGGCCGAGATCGAGCACGCCGACCACCACCGCGCGCACCGCCCCGGCGTCGTCGACCGCCGCCGTCGAGAGCGCGACCGCCGGGCGCGCGCGCTCGCGGTCGATCGCGTAGCGGCCCAGCGACGGAGCGCCCGACTCCGCCGTGCGGCGGACGTCGGCGGCGCTGGCGGTGGCCGGCAGCCGGGCGGCGCCGCGCGCGGAGCAGAACACCTCCCCCCCGGGCCTCGCGGCCACGAGGTCGAGATAGCCCGGGACCGCGCCGAGGACGCCCGACAGCAGCAGGCTGCAGGCCGCCGGGTTGACGGTGACCACCTCGGGACGCTGCGAGAGGGCGAGCAGGAGCTGGCGGGCGGCGTCGAGCAGGCGCTCGTGCTCGCGGGCGACCGACTGCGCGACCACGGCGGCGGCGCGCCCGGCCTCGCGCTCGGCCTGGCGGCGGGCCTCGCCGTGCACCACGAACGCCCAGGCCCCGAGGACCAGCAGGCAGAGCGCGGCGACGAAGATCAGGCCCTGCCACGCCCGGAGACTACCGGACCTCAGCGCCCGCGGGAGGATCCGATAGGCCATCCACGTTGCAGAATTGCACACCCCCGCGTGCGCCCGGAAGTTCTTCGTGGTGTTAGTATTTCGACGGTGGAGCCTCTCCCCGAGCCGTTCAACGCCGCGGATTTCTTCGTCGATCGCCATGTCGCCGAGGGCCGCGCCAGCCGCACCGCCTTCCGCTTCGCCGGCCGCTCGATCACCTACGGCGAGGTCGCCGACCGGGTGGCCCATGGCGCCGGCGCGCTGGCCGAGGCGGGCGTCGAGATCGAGCAGCGCGTCCTGCTGGCCCTGGACGACACGCCGGCCTTCGCCGCCGCCTTCTGGGGCGCCGCCAAGCTCGGCGCCGTCGCCGTGCCCGTCAACACGCTGATGCCGGCCGACGAGTACGCGTTCCTCCTCAACGACAGCCGGGCGCGGGTGGCGGTGGTCGAAGCCGGCGTGGCCGCGCGCCTGCTCGGAGTGCGCGAGCGCTGTCCGTGGCTTCGCGCGGTCCTCGTGGTGGGCGGGTGCCCATCGGGCGCCCGTGACTTCGACGAGGCGCTGGCGCGGGCCAAGCCGGTGGCCGGCGCAGCGCCGACGTCGCCCGAGGACATCGTCTACTGGGGCTATACCTCGGGCTCGACCGGCCGGCCCAAGGCGGCGGTCCACTCGCACAAGGACTTCGTGGCCGCGGCCGACCTGGTCGGCGTCGGAGTGTTCGGCCTGGGGCTCGACGATCTGGTCTTCTCGGCCTCGAAGCTCTACTTCGCGTTCGGCCTCGGCAACTCGCTCTACTTTCCGGCCCGGGTGGGAGCGGCGGCCGTGCTCGTGCCCGAGCGCCTCACGCCCGAGCGGGCGTTCGCGGTCATCGCCGCCGAGCGACCGACCGTCTTCCTGACGGTGCCCACGCTCTACGCGCGCATGCTGGAGGTGCGCGACGCCGAGCGTCGCTTCGACCTGTCCTCGCTCCGCTACTGCGTGTCGTCGGGCGAGGCGCTGCCGCCGGCGATCTTCGACGCCTGGGCCGACCGGTTCGGCCTCGAGCTGGTGGAGGTAGTGGGCTCCACCGAGGCCCTGCACGACTTCATCGCCAACCGGCCGGGCGAGGCCCGCCGGGGCGCGTCGGGCAAGGTGGTCCCGGGCTTCGAGGCGAGAATCGTCGGTGACGCCGGGACCCCCGTGCCGGACGGGACCGTGGGCCACCTGCTCGTGAAGGGCGAGACCATCGCGCCCTACTACTGGAACCGCCTGGAACACACGCGCCGCACGATGCTCGGCGAGTGGCTGCGCACGGGCGACATGTTCCGTCGGGACGCCGAGGGCTGGTTCTACTTCGAGGGTCGTGCGGACGACATGCTGCGGGTGGCCGGGCAGTGGGTGTCTCCGGCCGAGGTTGAGGCGCACCTCGTCTCCCACCCGGCCGTGCTCGAGGCCGGGGTGGTGGGCGACACGGACGCGCGTGGCCTGACGACGCCGCGCGCCTGCGTGGTGCTCAAGGCCGGGGTGGCCGCCTCGCCCGCGCTCGCTGCCGAGCTGGCGGAGCTCGTGCGGCGGCGGGCCGCCGGCTACAAGGCGCCGGGCGCCGTCGAGTTCGTGGCCGAGCTGCCCAAGACGGCAACCGGCAAGATCCAGCGCTTCCGGCTCCGCCGCGCGTGAGGGCCCGGGTGAGGGTCGTCATCGACGGCGCCGCCAAGACGTACCGGGACCGCAGCGGGCCGGGCGTCGAGGCGCTGGCCGGTGTCACGTTCACCGTCGAGCCCGAGGAGCTGGTGGCCGTCGTCGGCCCCTCCGGCTGCGGCAAGTCCACCCTGCTCAACATGCTGGCCGGGCTCCTCTCGCCCGACGCCGGCGGCGTCGGCTTCGAGGGCGAGTTGCCCGCCGGCCGGCCGCCGACCGCGATGGTCTTCCAGGAGTTCGCGCTCTTTCCCTGGCGCACCGTACAGGCCAACGTGGAGTTCGGCCTGGAGGAGGCCGGCCGCCCGGCCGCCGAGCGGCGCCGGATCGCGCGCGGCTTCATCGAGCTGACGGGCCTCGGCGGCTTCGAGGGTAAATACCCGCACCAGCTCTCGGGGGGCATGCGCCAGCGCGTCGGGATCGCGCGGGCGCTGGCGGTGGATCCCGCCGTGCTGCTGATGGACGAGCCCTTCTCGGCGCTCGACGCCCAGACGCGCCAGCTCATGCAGGAGGAGCTGCTCGGCATCTGGGAGCGCACGCGCAAGACGATCGTCTACGTCACGCACAACATCCACGAGGCGGTGTGGATGGCCGACCGCGTCGTGGTGCTGTCGCGCCGTCCGGGGCGCGTGCTGGAGATCGTCGCCGTCGAGCTGAAGCGCCCGCGGACGGAGCGCATGCTCGGCGAGCCGGCGTTCCTGCACGCCGTGGAGCGCATCTGGGCGCTCATCAAGTCGCAGGCGCGCGAGGCGCTGCTGGAGGGGGCGGCCTGAGCGCGCGGGTGCCGGTCCCCGACCGGGCGCGCGCGCTCCGGCGGCGTGAGCACCCGGTGGCGCGGGTGGCGGGGCTGGCCGGGCTGCTGGTGCTCTGGGAGCTGCTCACGCGCACGGGCTGGGTGCCGCCGCTGTTCCTGCCCTCGCCCCTCGGCGTGCTGGCCGCCGGGGTCGAGATGCTGCGCAGCGGCGAGCTGCTGGCGCACGTGGCCACCAGCCTCGGGCGCATCCTGGTCGGCTTCGGGCTCGGCGCGCTCGGCGGCGTCGCGGTCGGTCTCGCGGTCGGCGTGTTCGGCCTGGCGGAGGCGGTCGGGACCCCGTTGATCGCGGCGACCTTCCCCATCCCCAAGATCGCGCTGCTGCCGCTGCTCATCCTGTGGCTCGGCATCGGCGAGGCCTCCAAGGTGGCCGTCATCACGCTCGGCGTGTTCTTCCCAATGGCCATCAACACCTACGCCGGTGTCCGCCACGCCGATCCGTTGCTGCTCCGGGCGGCGGTGAGCTTCGGGGCGGGACGCGCCAGCCTCGTCCGCAAGGTGATGCTGCCGGCGGCCCTGCCGATGATCTTCGCCGGGCTCAAGCTGGGGGCCGGCACGTCGCTGCTGCTCCTCGTCGCCGCCGAGATGATCGCGGCCAGCTCCGGCATCGGCTTCCTCGTCCTCAACGCCCAGAACCTCATGGAGACGACCAAGCTCATGGTCGGCATCGTGCTCCTCTCGCTGCTCGGCCTCGCCTCCCACTGGGCGCTCGCCCGCCTGGAGCGCCTGTGCATTCCGTGGCGCGCCGAGTCTTGAGGTCGCCAAACCCCTCGTGCCGCCGCTCGCTTGCATGTCCTCACTCGCGAGGCGCATAATGACCTGGCTGTCATGAGTGACATCAGGCGCCAGATCGGCGTGGACTATTTGCGGGGCAAGAAGACGTCGCGCGCCGCGCCGAAGCCCGAGAGTGACGTCGCTCGGCCGCCTCTCGACAGCGCGCTCTTGGCGCATGGGCGCGCGGTCCTCGAGGCGATCCGCAAGGCGGAGCCGGAGCCCGGGCGGCTGTACGCGATCGTCGAAGAGCTGCAGCTCCCCATCGACGTCGTCCTCCGGGTGGTCGACTACCTGGAGCGCGAGGGATACGTCGCCGTCGCCGCCCGCGACCTCAAGGGCAACCATGCTCTCCGGCTGACCGCCGCGGGGGCCGCGCTCATCCGGTAGTCGTCCGAGCCCAGCGCCGGTGCCCTCGAATCTCGGCTGGGCGCTCGTCGCCGCGATGTTCGGCGCCATAGTAGGTGCTTCGGAAATCATCTCCCGCTATCGTGACGAGCCGCTCCGGGCGACCGTCAACCGATACGGCGTCGCATATCTGGCAGTCAACGGCCTTGTGGCGGGCCTCAGCTACGGCCTTCTCGTGCGCTACCCCACCCAAGTTCTGCCGTCCGTCGCCGGCGACGCCCTGCTTGGCGCGATGGCGGCCGGTTTCGGCGCCATGGTCCTCCTCCGATCGAAGCTCTTCATCTTTCGGACGGAGGACGGCAAGGAATACCCCATCGGCCCCGCGATCGTCGTCGAAACGCTGCTGCGGGTGCTGGACCGGAAGATCGACCGGATGCGCGCTTCGGCCCGCCAGCGCCGTGTCTTCGAGCAGATGAAGGACATCCGGGACTTCGACGCCGCCGCGGGCTACCTGGAGGCCTCGCTGCTGTCGTTCCAGAATCTGAGCCCGGAGGAGAAGCGGGAGATCGCCGCGATCATCCAGGAGTACCGCCAGCTCGCCACCTGGCCGGCGTCGCTCCGCACGATGGCGGTCGGCTTCGCGTTCCTGACCATCGCGGGTGAGGAGAACTTCGATCAGGTCATCGAGAATCTGAAGGCGTATCTCCGGGCCGCCGCCACGCCGGTCACGGCCGGCTCCATCAGCCCGCCGGCACCGTGAAGTTCCTCCACTCGCTGCAACGGCTTTCCGTCGATCCCGAGCAGTTTCTCGCCGCCCTGGGCATGAACTTGGAGCAGTCGTAACACTGCTCTGCTCGGTGCCGAAGCCAAGCCTGGCGGATCGCGATTCGCTGTACCATGTCGGCGCGGCGCCGCCGTCCACGGATCGCGACGCCCGCGCACTCCAGGAAGAGGTGATCCTATGAAGCGCGTCGGAGTGGTGGTGCTCGTGCTGGGGGTGCTGGCCGCCATGCCCGTGGGGGCCCAGGGGCCGGCGAAGCTCAAGCTGGGCGTCCTCAAGCTGACCTCGTCGGCGGTGCTGTTCCTCGGCGCCGACAAGGGGTACTTCAAGGAATTCGGCGTCGACCCCGAGCTCGTGTATTTCCAGGCGGCGCAGCCGATCGCGGTGGCCCTGGCCTCGGGCGACATCGACGTGGGGGCGACCGGGCTCACGGCCGGGCTGTACAACATCGTGGCGGGCGGCGTGCAGATCTGGATCGTGGCCGACAAGGGACGGGAGTGGCCCGACCACAACCTCACGGCGCTGCTCGTGCGCAAGGACCTGTACGACAACGGCGTGCGGACCATGCGGGAGCTGAAGGGCCGCAAGATCGGCGTCACCCAGATCGGCTCCACCTTCCACTACAACATCGGGCGCTTCCTGGAGAAGGAGGGCATGGCCCCGGGCGACGTCGAGCTGGTGCCGCTGCAAGCGCTGCCTGCTCTGAACGACGCGCTGGCCGCCCGGCGGGTGGACGCGGTGGCGACGGCGGAGCCGTTCGTGTCGCGGCTGGAGTCGTCCGGGGCCGGGGTGACGATCGCGCAGACCGGCGACACGTTTCCCTGGCAGATCGCCACCGTGATGTACTCCGGCCGCTTCGCCCGGGACCGGGCGCGCGCCGTGGCCTTCATGAAGGGCTACGTCAAGTCCTCGCGCCACTACTACGACGCCGTGCTGGCCAGGAAGAGCGGCCCGGCCTTCGAGGAGGTCGTCGCGATCACCGCGAGGTACACGGGGGCCGGCCCCGACCTCATCCGCAAGGGCTTCCCGTACCAGGACCGTGACGGTCGCCTCATGCCGGGCGACGTCGGCCGCCAGACGGTCTGGTGGCACGCCCAGAAGCTCATCAAGGCGCCGATCCCCGAGAAGGCCATCGTGGACGAGAGCTTCCTGCGCGAGGCGCTGAAGGACCTCCGGTGAAGCTCAAGAAATTGCTCGTCGCCAACCGCGGGGAGATCGCGGTGCGGGTGATCCGGGCCTGCCGGGAGCAGGGAATCGCGACGGTCGCCGTGTACTCGGAGGCCGACCGCGAGGCGCTACACGTGCTGATGGCCGACGAGGCCTATCCCATCGGACCGCCCCCGGCGGCCGAGAGCTACCTGTCCATCGGCACGCTCGTCGCCGTGGCCCGCCGCGCCGACGCCGACGCCGTGCATCCCGGCTACGGCTTCCTCGCCGAGAACCCGCGCTTCGCCGAGGCGTGCGGCGAAGCGGGGCTGACGTTCGTGGGCCCGCCGGCCGCCGCCATCCGCGCCATGGGCGACAAGACGGCGGCCCGGCGGATCGCGCGCGACCTGGGGGTACCGATGGTGCCGGGTACGCTGGAGCCGATCGGCGCCGATCCCGAGGCCGCCGCGCACGCGCGCGAGGTCGGGTACCCGCTGATGCTCAAGGCGGCCATGGGCGGCGGCGGCAAGGGCATGCGGCTGGTGCGCCGCGAGGCCGAGCTGGCCGACGCCCTGCGGGCCGCGCGCTCGGAGGCGGGCGCCGCCTTCGGTGACACCGCGGTCTATCTCGAGCGCGCACTGAGCGGACCGCGGCACGTCGAGATCCAGGTGCTGGCCGACGCCCACGGGGGGATCGTGCACCTCGGCGAGCGCGAGTGCTCGATCCAGCGCCGCCACCAGAAGCTCGTCGAGGAGTCCCCCTCGCCGTGCGTGGATGCCGGGTTGCGCGCGCGGATGGGTGAGGCCGCGTGCCGCGTCGCGCGGGCGGCCGGCTACGTCAACGCGGGCACCGTCGAGTTCCTCGTCGACGCCGGGGGCGGCTTCTACTTCCTGGAGATGAACACGCGCCTGCAGGTGGAGCACCCGGTCACGGAGATGGTCACCGGCATCGACCTCGTGCGCGAGCAGCTGCGGATCGCGGCGGGCGAGCCGCTCGGCTACCGGCAGGCGGACGTCGCCTGGCGCGGCTGGGCGATCGAGTGCCGCATCAACGCCGAGGACCCCTTCGGCGGCTGGCTGCCGTCGCCCGGGACCATCACCGGCCTGCGCGCGGCCGGCGGCCCCTGGGTACGCAATGACTCCGGGGCCTACGAGGGCTACACCGTCCCCCGCTGGTACGACACTCTGCTCGCCAAGCTCATCGTCTGGGGCCCGGACCGGGCCGCGGCCCTCGACCGCCTGGCGCGGGCCCTCGGCGAGTACAGGGTGGTCGGCGTGCGGACGACCATCCCGGCCCTGGAACGCATCGTCGCCCATCCCGACTTCCGTGCGGGGCAGCTGTCCACCGACTTCCTCGAGCGCGTGTTGCCCGACCTGCGGCCCCACGAGGGTCGGCTGGCCTCGGTCGCCGTGATCGCCGCGGTCCTCGCCGAGTACGACCGCGCCCGGCGTCCGGACGCCACGCCACCGGCCGCGAGCGCGAGCGCCTGGCGCCGCGGCGCCCGGTCCGGCTGGACGCGCCCGTGAAATACGTGGTGACGATCGCCGGCAAGAGCGAGCCCGTCGAGGTCAGCGGCGCGGACGGGCGCTATCGGGTCACGCTCGGGGACGAGGTGTGGGAGGTCGACGCCCGGCTGACCGCGCAGGGCATCGCCTCGCTGCTGGTGGGTGGCGTCTCCTACGTCGCCGACCTGGTCGATCGGGACGGCGTCTGCACGGTCGACGTGGACGGTGAGACATACGAGGTCCAGGTCGAGGAGTGGACGCGCTGGATCATCCGGACCCGCGGTGGCGTCGCGGGGGGGGCGCACGGGCAGACCCTCACGGCCCCGCTTCCGGGTAAGATCACGCACGTCGCCGTCCGGCCAGGGGACCGGGTCCAGGCCGGCGACACCCTGGTCGTCATCGAGGCCATGAAGATGGAGAACGAGTTCAAGGCGTCAGCGGCAGGCACCGTGGCCGAGGTACGCGTCCAGCCCGGCCAGGCGGTGAACCCCGGGGACGTGATGGTGGTAGTGCGAGCCGCAGCCGCCGGCGAGGCGAGCCTGTGATGCGGGACATCGAAGAGTGACGGACCGGGCCATCGAGTTCCGGGGCGTCAACAAGTGGTTCGGCAAGCTGCACGTGTTGCGCGACGTCGAGCTGTTCATCGAGGCCGGGGAGGTGGTGGTCGTCTGCGGGCCGTCGGGCTCGGGCAAGTCCACGCTCATCCGCACGGTGAACGGCCTCGAGCGCGTCCAGAAGGGGGACATCGTCGTGCTGGGCAGCTCCATCACCCGCCGGGGCGTGAACCTGCCGGCGCTGCGGACGCAGGTGGGGATGGTGTTCCAGTCGTTCAACCTGTTTCCCCACATGACAGCGATCCAGAACATCATGCTGGCGCCCCGGAAGGTGAAGAAGCTCTCGCGCGACGAGGCCGAGCAGACCGCGCGCGCGCTGCTCGAGCGGGTCGGCCTGCGCGAGAAGGCCGACAGCTACCCGGCCAATCTCTCGGGCGGCCAGCAGCAGCGGGTGGCCATCGCCCGGGCGCTGGCCATGCAGCCCCGGATCATGCTGTTCGACGAGCCCACCTCCGCGCTCGACCCCGAGATGATCAACGAGGTGCTCGACGTCATGACGCTGCTGGCTCGCGACGGCATGACGATGATGTGCGTCACCCACGAGATGGGCTTCGCCCGCCGGGTCGCCCATCGCGTCGTCTTCATGGACGAGGGGCAGGTGGTCGAGCAGGCCACCCCCGAGGCGTTCTTCACGAACCCCACGTCCGAGCGTGGACGGCAGTTCCTGTCCAAGATCCTCACCCACTAGGAGGCTTTCGATGACACGCTTGCTGGCACTGGCCCTCACCCTGGTCGTCGCGTTCGCCGCGGCGCCGACGCTCGCCCAGACCGACACGCTGGCGAAGATCAAGGGCTCCGGCGTGCTGACGATCGGCACCCGCACCGGCTCGCCGCCGTTCGCCTACGTCAACAAGAACAACGAGTGGGTCGGCTTCTCGATCGACCTGGTCGAGATGCTGGTCAAGCCGGAGGTCGAGAAGGCCGTCGGCCGGCCGGTCAAGGTCGAGAAGAAGGAGTCGACGCCGCCCACCCGCATCCCGCTGCTCAGCTCCAACGCCGTCGACCTCATCGCCGGCACCATGACCGACACGCCGCAGCGCCGCGAGTCGGTGGACTTCAGCCTGACCTTCTTCTACACGGGCGCCCAGTTCCTCGTGAAGAAGGGCAGTCCCATCAAGAGCGTCAACGACATCGCCGGCAAGCGGATCGCGTCCCAGCAGGCCTCGACCAACGCCAAGATCATTCGCGAGAAGTACCCGCAGGCCCAGCTGCGCGAGTTCCCCGACCAGCCGGCCGCGTTCCAGGCGCTGGCCCAGGGCCAGGTGGACGCCTTCACCAACGACGGCATTCAGCTCGCGGGGCTCAAGGCGAAGGCGCCGAACCCGGGCGACTGGGAGATCGTCGGCGAATTCTACTCGGAGGAGCCCTACGGCATGGCCATGCGCAAGGGCGACGCCAAGTTCAAGGCCGCCGTGGACGCCGGCCTCCGGAAGGGGCTGGAGGGCGGCAAGTACTTCGAGATCTACGAGAAGTGGTTCGGTCCCAAGGGCGAGGTGCCGTACCCGTTGACGCCCCCGGTGCGGGCCTATCTGCTGAAGCAGATCGGCAAGTAGCCGGAGCCGGAGGGCCCGGGCGCGCGTGAACTACACCTTCGACTGGAGCGTGCTGTGGAGCGGGGAACCCGGACAGTGGCTGCTCCAGGGGCTCTCCACCACGCTGCAGTTGTCGGCGCTCGCCTGGGTCCTCGCCGTCGTCCTCGGCGTGCTCGCCGGCGCCCTCCGCACGGTGCCGTTCCTGCCGCTGCGGTGGGGCGCCACGTTCTACGTCGAGTTCTTCCGCAACGTGCCCCTGCTCGTCTGGATGTTCTTCTGGTACTTCGGCGTGCCGCCCCTGCTGCCGCGGCCCGCGCAGGACTGGCTGTTCGACCACGGGGCGGAGTTCTGGGCCGGCACGATCGCGCTCGGCGTGTACCACGGCGCCCGCATGTCGGAGGTCATCCGGTCCGGCATCGGGGCGATTCCGCGAACGCAGTTCGAGGCGTCGCTGGCCATGGGGCTGACGACGTTCCAGGCCTACCGGCTCGTCATCCTTCCCGTCGCCCTGCGTCTCATCGTGCCCCCGGGCACCAACGAATCGCTGAACCTGCTCAAGAACTCGTCGGTTGCGCTCACGATCAGCGTGGCCGAGCTGACGTTCCAGACGCGGCAGATCGAGACCTACACGGCGAAGGCGATCGAGGCGTTCACGGCCGGCACGCTCATCTACCTGGCGCTGTGCCTGTCCATCGCGACGATCATGGCGCGCGTCGAGCGGCGCTACGCGATCCCGGGGCTGATCTCCCGGGCACCGGCGGGCTGAGCGGTGGACGTCTCGGTCGTCGCCAGCAACTTCCAGTTCCTCATCGTCCAGGGCCTGATCGGCATCGGCCCGTTCATCGGCGGCACGCTGCGCCTGGCCGTCCCCGCCATCGTCCTGGGCTTCGGGCTGGGGATCTTCGTCGGGCTGGCCCGCCTGGCCGACGCGCGGTGGATCCGGCATCCGGCCACGGTTTACGTCGAGTTCTTCCGCGGTGTTCCGCTCGTGATGGTGATCTTCTGGATCTGGTTCATCATCCCCCAGCTGCTGCGCCTGCCCATCCCCGAGTACGGGGTGGCGCTGACCGCGTTCGTGATCTTCGAGGCGGCCTACTTCGGCGAGATCGTCCGGGCCGGCGTGCAGTCCGTTCCGCGCGGCCAGGTGGAGGCGGCGACCGCGCTCGGGATGACGGCCACCCGGACGATGGTCAGCGTCGTGCTGCCCCAGGCGCTCCGGAACATGGCGCCGGCGCTGGTGACGCAGATGATCGTGCTCTTCAAGGACACCTCCCTGGCGTCGATCATCGGTTACGTCGACCTGACCAAGGCCGCCCAGATCGTCAACAACCGAGAGATCAAGCCGTTCGAGCTGTACCTGTTCATCGCGGTCGTCTACTGGCTCTGCACCTACTCGATGTCGGTCATGGCGCGCCGCCTCGAGCGCCGGACTGCTTGAGTGGGGGGCCCCGACATGGCCCCCCACACCCCCCAGCGCTCGTCGCGCCCCGGCAAAGCCGCGGCGCTCCTCGATCACGCGCCCCCCCGCCGCGCGTCGCGCCCCGGCAAAGCCGCGGCGCTCCTTGGTCGCCGGCGATTCATTCACGCGCTCTGAGCCGGGTCAGGGCCGGCACCCGTCGGGGACGAAGCCGCGTCACAGCCGCGGACTGGATCCAACGAGGCGCGCATGCCTGAGCGCCTGCTCCCCAACGGTGTACACCTGCACTGGCGGGAGGCGGGCGACGCGACGAAGCCGCCCGTGATCTGGATCCACGGCGGCTCCGTCGAGGACTCCTCGTTCATGCTTCCGGACCTCGAGCCCGTGTTCCACCGGGTGCGAGCGCTCTTTCCCGACACCCGCGGCCACGGCCTGTCCTCGAAATTCGAGCGCGTGGAGGATTACGGCTATCCGCGGAAGGCCGAGGACGTCCTGCTCTGGCTCGACGCGCTCGGCATCGAGCGCGCGATCTGGGGCGGGGCGTCGATGGGCGGCGCCCTCGCGCTGTGGGCGGCCATCCACGCGCCGGCGCGCGTGCGGGCGGTGATCTCGATCAGCGGGCCGCCTTACGCGCCGTTGCCCGGCGACGTCGCCTGGTGGAGGGCGCACCGGCACCTGGTCGAGGCCGGACGCTTCGACGAGTACTTCGACGCCAACGTGCGGCTGCGCATGGGCGAGGACGCGCTGGCCCGCTTCAAGGCGCGGCCGGAGCGCTACGCCGAGACGATCGAGCGGCTGCGCGGCCACTCGAGCGCGTCGCTGCTGGCGCTGCTCGACGAGACTTACTCGCGCCGGGAGTGGCTGGCCGACTGCGCGCGCATCGCCTGCCCCCTTCTGGTGATCGCGGGCGGGGACGACCACTTCCCGACGGTCGCGATGTCGCGCCGGGTCGCGGAGACGGTCCCCGGCGCGCGCCTGCACGTCGTCGCCGGCGGCGGCCACTTCCCGAACCGGACCCACCGGGCCGAAGTCCAGGCCGTTGTCGCCGACTTCCTGGCCGACATCGGCGTGGCGTGATCCCGGGCGCGGCGTCGTAGAGTGAACCTCGTGTCCTCGCCGCCCGGGCGTCTCGACTGCCGGACCACCGCCGCCGTCCTCTCCGCCGCCGCCCTCGTCGCGCTGCTGGCGCTCGCGGCGTGGCGCCCCGAGCTGACCACCCGGCTCGTCGCCGAGAACTGTGTCGTCGAGTGGCTGCAAGTCCTGCTGACGACCGCGGCGGCGGCGCTGGCGGCCCTCCAGGGCCGCCGCGCGCTCGCCGAGGGGAGGCCGGTCGCCTTCGAGGTCGCGGTCGTGATGTCGATGGTCATGGTCTCGATCGGCGAGGTCGACCTCGACCGGGCGATCTTCGGCACCAAGGTGATCTCCACGCGGTTCTTCGTGAACCCCAGGTACTCGCTGCCGGTGCGCGGGCTGGCCGTCCTCGTGATCGTCGGCGTGCCGCTGGCCGTCGGGGTCTGGCTGCTCACGCGCTGGCGCCACCTGTGGCGGACCGGCCGCGAAGCGCTGCGGGAGCCGTGGGGCCAGGCGGCGGCCTTCGGGGCCGCGCTCTTCCTCGCCGTGGAGACCTTCGAGCGCCCGCTGGAACAGCTCCGGTCCTTGCCGCCCCACTTCGCCGAGGAGACGCTGGAGCTGGTGGCGGCCGTCTTCATCCTGGCCGGGCTCGCGGCCCGCCGCCGGGATATCATGAGCCGGATGTCGGCTCGATCCGTGATCGTGCTCGCCGCCATGGCCCTGAGCCTATCCGCGTGCCGGGGCGAGTTGCCTGCCAGCGCCGCCCAGGACAAGGCCAAGCCCCCCGGGCCGCCGCCCCGCGAGGTCCGCGTAGTGCCGGCGGTCGAGCGGGCCCTGCCGCGGACGGTGACGGCCACGGGGACCCTGGCCGCCGAGGACCAGATGACGCTGAGCGCCAAGGTCGCCGGTCGTGTCGAGCGCATCGACATCGACCTGGGCAGCCGCGTCCGGCGGGGGCAGCCTATCGCCCAGCTGGATCAGACCGATTTCAAGCTGCGGATCGAGCAGGCCGAGGCGGCCCTGCAGCAGGCCCGGGCCCGGCTGGGCCTGACGCCGACGGGGACCGACGAGCGGATCGATCCGCAGCAGACGGCGATCGTGCGCCAGGCCCGCGCAGTCCTGGAGGAGGCCCGGTTGACGCGTGACCGGAGCGTGAAGCTCCTCGAGCAGCAGCTCATCGCCCGGGCTCAGCTCGACACGGCCGAGGCGAATCTGCAAGTGGCCGAGGGCCGCTATCAAGATGCGATCGAGGAGGTCCGCAACCGCCAGGCGGTGCTCGCCCAGCGGCGCTCCGAGCTGGAGCTGGCGCGCCAGCAACTGGCCGACACGGTCGTGGTGGCGCCCGTCGACGGCGCGGTCAGCCAGCGCCAGGCCTCGCCAGGCGAGTTCCTGGCGGCGGGGGCGCCGATGGCGATCCTGGTGCGGATCCATCCCCTGCGGCTTCGCGTCTCGGTGCCCGAGCGCGAGTCGAGCAGCGTCCAAACCGGGCAGGCCGTCCGCCTCACCATCGACGGCGATGCCACCGTCTACAACGGCAGGGTCGTTCGGCTCGCCCCCATCGTCCAGGAGCTGAACCGGACGCTCGCCGTGGAGGCCGAGGTCCCCAACGAGCGCGGCCTGCTCCGGCCCGGGGCCTTCGCGCGGGCCGAGATCGTGACCGATGCGGCCCAGCCCGTGCTGACCGTGCCGAGGAGCGCGCTCGTCGTTTTCGCGGGGGTCGAGAAGGTCCTCGTCGTGCGGGGCGGCAAGACCGCCGAGGTCCGCGTGCAGACCGGGCGCCGCCTGGGCGAGGAGATCGAGATCGTCGAGGGGCTGATGCGGGGCGAGGCGGTCGTGGACAAGCCCGGCAACCTCACGGGGGGCCAGGCCGTGAGCGTGCGGGAGTAGCCGTGCAGAAGCTCGCCGAGGTCTGCATCAAGCGGCCGGTCTTCGCGACCATGATCATCATGGCGCTGGTCGTCGTCGGCGCCGCCTCGTGGTTCCGGCTGGGCGTCGACCGCTTCCCCTCCGTCGACCTGCCCACCGTGACGGTGCGCACCGAGCTGCCCGGCGCCTCCACCGAGGAGATGGAGACGCAGGTCTCGCAGAAGCTCGAGGAGCAGATCAACACCATCCAGGGCATCCAGGAGCTGCGCTCGGTCACCAGCCCCGGCAACTCCATCATCATCGTCACCTTCGCGCTCAACCGCCAGATCGACGTGGCCGCCCAGGACGTACGCGACAAGGTGGCCATCGCCATCCGCAACCTGCCGCGCGACGTGCGGGCGCCGATCATCGCCAAGAGCGACAACGACCAGGCCCCGGTCGTGACGGTCGCGCTGTCGGGCGAGCGCTCGCTGCGGGAGCTGACCGAGATCGCCGACAAGACCGTGAAGGTGGTGCTGGAGCGCGCCAGCGGCGTCGGCGAGGTGCGGATCATCGGCGGGCTCCTGCGCTCGGTGAACGTCTGGGTGGACGCCGACCGCCTGGCCGCCTACCAGATGCCCATCACCGCGGTCCGCGACGGCCTGACGCGCCAGAACGCCGACCTGCCGGGCGGCAACGTGACCTCGGGGCTCAACGAGGCCTCGCTGCGCACCATGGGCCGGGTCGCCGATCCCAAGGGGTTCAACGACCTGGTCGTGGCCACCATCAACGGCACGCCGATCCGGGTGCGGGACATCGGCCACGCCGAGGACGGCACCAAGGAGCAGCGCTCGGCGGCCCGGCTCAACGGGGTGCCGACCGTCGTCCTGGAGGTGCGCCGCCAGTCGGGCGAGAACACGGTGGCGGTCATCGAGGGCGTGAAGGCCCGCCTGGTCCGCCTGCGCGAGCAGGTGCCGCCCGACGTGAAGCTGCAGGTCATCAGCGACCAGTCACGCTACATCTACGCGGCCCTGCACGAGATCAACACGCACCTGGTGCTGGGCTCCATCCTCGCCTCGCTGGTGGTGCTGGCCTTCATGCGGTCGTGGCGCTCGACGTTCATCGCGGGCGTGGCCATCCCGGCCTCGGTCATCTCGGCGTTCGGGATGATGTGGGCGCTCAACTTCACGCTCAACGGCGTGACGATGCTGGCCCTGGTGCTCATGGTGGGCATCGTCATCGACGACGCCATCGTGGTGCTGGAGAACGTCTTCCGGTTCGTCGAGGAAAAGAAGATTCGGCCGTTCGAGGCCGCCCGGGAGGCCACGGCCGACATCGGTCTGGCCGTCATGGCCACCACGTTCTCGCTCGTGGTCATCTTCGTCCCTGTCTCGTTCATGTCCTCGGTCTCCGGCCGCTTCCTCTACCAGTTCGGCCTCACCGCGGCCGTCTCGGTGCTGGTCAGCCTGCTGGTGTCCTTCACCCTCACCCCCATGATGTGCGCGCGGATGCTGCGGGCCGAGGACGCCGCGGCCGGCGGCGAGCACGCCGCCGCCTCTCGCGGCGGGTTCTACGCCTGGCTGGACCGCGGCTACACGTGGATGCTGCGGCTCGCCATGGGCCACCGGTGGGCCGTCGTGCTGGTGAGCGTCGCCGTCCTCGCGGTCACGGTGCCGATCTACCGGCAGGTGAAGCAGGAGTACATCCCCAGCGACGTGGACGAGTCCGAGTTCCAGGTGCTGGTGTTCGGCCCCGAGGGCATGAGCCTGGCCGCCATGGACGAGGCGATGCAGGCGCTGACCAGGGAGGCGCTGGCGACAAAGGGCGTCGCGACCGTCCTGGCGTCCGCCGGCGGGTCCTTCCTCAACCGGGTCAACATGGGCAACATGTACGTGCGCACGGTGCCTCACACCGAGCGGACGGTGAGCCTGAGCCGGCTCTGGGACGGCCTCCGCCGCGGAGACCCGGGGGCCGCGTTCCGCGACAACTACAGCCAGCGCGACGTCATGCTGGAGCTGCGGCGCCGCTTCCGCAAGTTCCGCGACATCCGCACCCAGGTGCGCAACATCCCCGGGTTCAACATCGGCGGCGGCTCGTTCGAGATCGACCTGGCCCTGCGCGGTCCCGAGCTGGAGAAGCTCGCCGAGTACGGCGACATTCTGAAGGAGAAGGCGCGGGAGCTGGGCGGCATCGTGGACGTGGACACCACGCTGCAGCTCGACCGGCCGGAGCTGCGGGTGGTGATCGACCGCGAGCGCGCAGCCGACCTCCGGGTGGACACCAACCAGATCGCCACCGCCCTGCGGCTGATGGTGGGCGGCGACGACCAGGTCTCGCGCTTCCGCGATCCCACCGTCAACGACGACTACGACGTCCAGATCCGGCTCATGGACACCTACCGGGGCGACCTCAAGACGATCTCGCGGCTCTTTGTCTCCCGCGACTCGTCCTCCAACACCGCCGCCACTGGCGCCGCGCCCCAGGTCGGGCTGGCGCCGGCCGGGGGGCTGGTGCGCCTGGACAACGTGGTACGCATCGAGCGCGCGGCGACCGCCTCCCGCGTCGACCGCACCGACCGCCAGCGCGAGGTGCGCCTCCGGGCCCAGATCGCGCCCGGTTACGGCCAGGCCGACCGGATCGAGGCGCTCAAGCGGGTCGTGGCCGGGATGAACCTGCCGGCGGCCTACACGACCGCCGTGGGCGGCAAGGCGCGGGAGCTGGAGAAGACCTTCACGGAGTTCCTGTGGGTCTTCGTGCTGGCGTTCGTCTTCATGTACATGATCCTGGCCTCGCAGTTCGAGAGCCTGATCCACCCGCTCACCATTCTGCTCTCGCTGCCCCTGTCGGTGCCGTTCGCGCTGCTGTCGCTGTGGTACACGGGCAACACGCTCAACCTCTACTCGGCGCTCGGCATCCTCGTGCTCTTCGGCGTCGTGAAGAAGAACGCGATCCTCCAGATCGACCACATGAACAACCTGCGCGCGCGGGGGATGGACCGGATGGCGGCCATCATGCAGGGCAACCGCGACCGGCTGCGCCCCATCCTCATGACGACGCTGGCCCTGGTCGCCGGCATGCTGCCGCTGTGGGTCGGCACCGGACCCGGAGCCGAGGAGCGCCGGGCCATCGCCGTCGTGGTCATCGGCGGCCAGTCGCTGTGCCTGCTGCTGACCCTGCTGCTGACGCCCGTCGTCTACTCCCTCTTCGAGGACGCCGCCCACGCCCTCCGCCTGTCCGCCCCTTCGCTCGCCCGCTGGCGCCGCCAGGCCACCCGCGACGACCGCCGCGCCTGGCGCCAGCGGCTCCGCCGCGCCTGGCGCCGACACGCTCCCGCCCGGGAGATCTCCGGCGGCGGTAACGGCGGCAAGTAGGCGGCCAGCAAGGCCATGACGACCGCCGACGGCAGGAGAAAGGCCGTAGTGGCGAGCGTGGCGCCGCCCCACCCGCGAAGTCGCCACCCGAGGTAGGCGACGATCTGCACCACTGTCGAGCCCGGGAGCAGCCGCGTACACGTCAGTGCGTGGGGCAGGTCTTCCGACACCAACCCCCGCCGATGAACCAGCTCTCGCCGGATCAGTACCAGGGTCGCCCCCAGGCCACCGAACGTGACGGCGCCGAGGCGCAGGAAGGTCCGCGTCAGATCCGCGAGCGAGAGCCGATGCTCAGGCGTCTCGCGGGCCATGCCCGACCACGATCATGCGACGGATTGTATCCCGTGGCAGTGGAGTGCCGGCGGCATGGGCGGGCTAGGGAAGGGCTGCGCGGTGTTCCTGCCGCGCTGCCGTGTAGACCTCGCGTGCCGCGTCCGCGTTCATGAGGGCGATCCCCAACCCCACGATCAGATCGGGCCACGCCGACGGGACATAGACCGTGACCAGCCCGGCGCCGACAATGGCGACGTTGGCCAGCGCATCGTTGCGCGCCGAGAGGAACGCCGCCCGGGTGAGGCTGCCCGCGCGCCGGCGATAGCTCGCCAGCATGAGCGAACACGCCAGGTTCACCACGAGCGCACCGGCGCCCGCGAGCGACAGCGGCACCGGCGCCGGCGGGATCGGTATGGAGAATTTCTGCCAGGCGGTCCAGAGGGTCGCGAGTCCAGGGACGAGCAGGATGCCGGCGAGCGCCATTCCCACGCGCGCACGCCGGGCAGCGCTCCAGCCCAGCGCGACGAGGATCAGGAAGTTGACCGACGCGTCCTCGAGAAAATCGACGCTGTCGGCGAACAGGGACACCGAGTCGATCGTGAGCGCCACCGCGAACTCGATCCCGAAATACGCCAGATTCAGAATCGCCACGAGCCGAACCACGCGCCGCAACCCTGCGCCGCCCGCCTCCTGCGTTACCATGCGCCGCCGGCGTGAGGCACGTTCTCAGGGACGTCAGGCCATCGCGGGATCGTACCGTACAACGTCAGCGGAGGCCGGCCGCTGGTGGGAAGGCAACCCCCGCCCGCGAAATCCCGGCGGCCGCAACCGCGACCACCAGCTGTAAGTCGCCTCGCGCGATGCCGGCGGGGCAGACGTCGACCGCGACGGTGGCACACCCCTAACGGAAGGGCGCCGGGCGGCCCGGCCCCGGGTCTCCCGCCGAGTCCGTTGGCGTCGATGATGCAGCGTCTCGCGCACGACTCCGCCAAACGGGGCTTCGCGCACCGGTGCGAATCACGCGGACCGGCGGGAAACCCCGGGGCCGGGCCGCCCGGCGCCCGGGCGGTTACGCCGCGTGCGAGATGTTGCGGTCGATCCAGTCGCGCGCCTGGCGGACGCCGGCGTCCTCGGCCTCGCCCTGGCTGGAATAACGCGTGCCGCGAACGGGGAGATCGATCACCTTCTCGCCCGTCGGCGTGCGGTGCGTGATGGACGCCACCACCGCCCAGCCGCCGTCCTGCATCCGCTCGGTGACGACGTTGATGCCGTAGGCCTCGTCCACGGGGACGGTCTTGCGCTCGATCATACGGGCACCTCCCTCGACCGGCGTGCAGCACCGGCAACTCCAGTGGGCCACCGGCGCCGCCCGACGTCAAGCGGAGGCGACTCCGCCTCCTTGGGCGACTCGCGCTTGGCCAGCGCCTCGGTGATCTCGAACGAGAGCTTCCGCAGGTACTCCGAGGCCCCCGGCGGGATCGGGTCGGGCACCACGTGGGGAGCGTCTTGAGGATGGCGTCGAGGTACTCGTCGGCGCCCGGAAACGCCTTGCGGAACTGTGCGGACTTGAAATGCGAGTTCCGGCACGGGTCCATGATGGTCTTCGGGTCCATGACGATCTTGAGGCTCTGCTCGGGGTCCGAGATGAGCTCCAGGACCTTCATGGTCGCTTCCTTCTTCTGCGAGTACTTCGAGACCGCCATGGACCGGCCGGACGTCTGGGTCAATCGGTCGTCACTGATGATGAAGAGGTCGACCCGAGCCTGGCTGCCGCAGGGGAGCTGGACCGCGTCGGGGGCGCGCCCGGTTCGATCACGCCGGATCGCGCGCTGCCGCGCACGCCCCAGCCAGGTTCTCGCGCTTCAGGCTATTTGACGGCGCCGGCCGTGAGGCCCGAGACGTAGTAGTCGAGGAAGAACACGTAGAGGATGACGATCGGGACGGAGCCCAGCACGGCGCCGGCCATCAGCGAGCCCCAGAAGTAGATGTCGCCGCGGATCAGCTCGCTGGTGACGCCGACGCTGGCGGTGAATTCGTCGGATGACGAGGTGAAGGTCAGCGCGTAGATGAACTCGTTCCACGACAGCGTGAACGCGAACAGGATCGCGCACACCAGCCCGGGGATGGCGATCGGCAGCACGATGCGGAACAGCGCCTGGACGCGGGTGGCGCCGTCCACCATCGCGCACTCCTCGACCTCCTTGGGCACCGTGCGGAAGTAGCCCATCAAGAGCCAGGTGCAGAAGGGCACCAGGAAGGTCGGGTAGGTGACGATCAGTGACCACTTGGAATCGGCGAGCCCGAGCCAGTTCACGACCTGGGCCAGCGGCAGGAACAGGAGCGACGTCGGCACGAGGTACGTCACGAAGATGCCGGTGCCGAAGCTCGACACGCCGAAGAAGCGCAGCCGGGCCAGCGCGTAGGCGGCGATGGTCCCGATGACCACCGACACCGTGGTGGCGATGGCCGTGACCATCAGGCTGTTCTTCGTCCACGTCAGGAACGCGGTCTCCCACAGCAGCTTCTTGTAATGCTCCAGCGTGACACCCTGGCGGATGAGCAGCGGGACCGAGTTGCGATCGTACAGCTCGGCGTCGCTCTTCAGCGACGTCAGCGTCATGTGATAGAAGGGGAACAGCGCGAAGACCAGGAACGGCAGCAGCAGCAGGTGGACCGCGATCTTCCAGCCCAGTTTGCGCGACATCAGTAGGCCTGCTTGCGCACGAAGCGCAGCTGGGCCCACACGACCATCATCAGCACCGGGAACAGGTAGAGCGAGATCGCCGCGCCCTCGCCGATCCGCCCGCTCTCGAGCCCGACCTGGCGCGTGAGGGTGGCGAACAGGTGGGTGGAGTTGATGGGCCCGCCGTGAGTGAGCTGGAACACGATGTTGAAGTCGCTGAAGGTGAAGATCGTCGAGAACAGCAGGACGATGGCCAGCACGGGCCGGAGCAGGGGCAGCGTCACGTGCCAGAAGCGCGCGACGGGGCCGGCGCCGTCGGTCTCGGCCGCCTCGTAGAGCTCCTTGGGGATCGACACCAGGCCGGCCAGGATGGTGATCGCGAAGAACGGCAGCCCGCGCCAGACGTTCACCGCCACCACCGCGGTCATCGCGTAGTACTTCTGGCCGAGCCAGTTGGGGCCGGGCGGGTCCATGATCCCCGTGGCGATGCCCGTCCAGTTGATGACGCTGTAGAGCGAGTTGAACATCCACGACCAGCCCAGCACGCTGAGCGCGGTCGGGATGACCCATGGCAGCAGCACTGCGCCCCGGATCATCCGCTTGAACCAGAGCTGCTGGTTGAGGAGGAGCGCCAGCGCGATGCCGAGCACCAGCTTGAACACCACCGCGGCGCCCGTGAACACGAACGCGTTCTGGAAGGTCTGACGGAAGGCGTCGTTGTCCCAGAGGTTGACGAAGTTGCGGATTCCGATGAAGTGACTGGGGCGGCCGATGAACGAGTTCGACAGCGAGAAGTAGAGGGCCATCGCGAACGGGTAGGCGACCAGCAGGACGATGAGGAGCATCGCCGGCGTGACGAAGGCCGGGCCCAGGAACCGCTCGCGGTCGAGCAGCTCCCGGACCCGGCTCCAGAACGACAGCCGGCGAGCGGCGGGCGCGACGCCGATGGTGCCGATCGCCACCGATCAGCTACCCGCGATGATCTTCTTCATCTCGTTCTCGGCCCACGCCATCGCGTCCTTGGTGGACGTGCCGGTGACCGCCTTGGCCACCATGTTGGGCAGGATGAACGAGTTGGTGATGAGCTGCACCTTGTCGTTGCCCGGCGCCGGCCAGCCGTACAGGTGGTACTGCACGCCCGGCGACACCAGGTGCGCGTACTTCGGGTCGCTCTTGAGGATCGGGTGATCCTGCGTCTTCTCGAACATCGGCAGGTTGAAGGCGTCGGCGGAGCCGATCCACTCGTCGTAGACCTCGCGCTTGCCGAGCAGGTAGCGGATCCACTCCTTGGCCGGCTCCTGGTTCTTGCTGAACTTCCAGATGCCGATCGAGCGCGGCACGTCCGTCTCGTGACGCCCGGCCGGCCCGCCCAGGGTCCGGTGATGGTTCATCAGGTCGGTGGTGGGCAGCTTGCGCATCTTGGCCACGATGTAGGTGCTCACCGGGTTGTGGATCCAGCCGGCCTTGCCCTGCTGCATCGACTCGTTGTTGCTGGAGTCGGTCCAGGACAGCACCTCGGGCTCCATGCAGTCCTTGTACATCTTCTTGTACCACTCGAGCATCAGCGCGGTCTGGGGGCTGTTGATCCGGACCGTCTTGCCGTCCTTGTCGACCTCCATGCCGCCGAACGACCACAGCACGGGGCCGGCCGTGGAGATCGTGTCGTAGTTCTGGCTGATGGGGATCCCCACCGGGTGCCCCATCTTCTTCAGCTCCTTGCCGACCGTGTAGAGCTCCTCCCAGGTGTCCGGCACCTTGAGGCTGGCCTTCTTGAAGAGGTCCTCGCGGTAGGTCGGCACGAACAGCCCGTGGTACATGGGCACCGCCCGCCAGACGCCCTTGACGTGGGCGGCCTCGTAGCCCGAGGAGAGGATCTTGCCGTGCTTCTTCTCGAGCTCGGCGGCGAGGTCGGAGACGTCGATCAGCTGCGGCTCGTACAGCCACGGGAAGTGCATCCGCATCTCGACCAGGTCGTGGCCGGCCTGCGTCTGGACCTCCGCCGCGTACTTGGCCGGCTGCTGGGGGTGCGCGATGCCGTCGATCTTGATCTTGATCCCGGTGTCCTTGGTGAAGCGCTGGGCGATCTCCAGCTGCTTCTTGTCCATGGCCGGCGCGAAGTTGTTCCAGCACAGGTACGTGATCTCGCGCACCTGGCCCACGGCCGGCGACGTCCTGGTGGCGAGGATCCCGGCGAGGCCGGTGGCACTGGTGGCGAGAAATTGACGGCGACTCACATGTGGCATGGACACCCTCCCTGGGGCGGTCGGAGCGGCCAGGAGCGGACGCCTCCGATCAGGCGCTGGTCGGACTGTAGGGGGCGGGGCGCACCCTGTCAAGCGCGCTGCGTCAAGACGCTCACGAACCCTTCGGCGCCCAGTCGCGGAAGCGCTCCCGCAGCACCTTCTTGTCGAACTTCCCCACGCTGGTCTTGGGCACCGCGTCGAGCAGGACGACCTCGTCGGGCAACGCCCACCTGGCCAGGCGCGGGCGCAGATATTCGACGATCTCCCGGGGCTCCAGCGTGACGCCGGGCCTGGGCACGACGCAGGCCAGCGGGCGCTCCACCCACCTGGGATGGGGCACGGCGATGACCGCGGCCTCCAGCACTTTGGGGTGGCCCATGATCATGGTCTCGACGTCGATGGAGGAGATCCACTCGCCGCCCGACTTGATGAGGTCCTTGGTGCGGTCGGTGATCTGCACGCAACCCTCGGGGTCCACCGTGGCCACGTCGCCGGTGCGGAACCAGCCGTCGGCCGTGAAGCGGTCGGCCGACTCGGGGTTGTCGTAGTAGGAGCGGATGATCCAGGGGCCCCGCACCTGGATCTCGCCCATCGAGACTCCATCCCACGGCACCTCGCGCCCGGCGTCGTCGACGATCCTCAGATCGACGCCCACCGAGACGTAGCCCTGCTTGGCGCGCACGGCGTACTGCTGGTCCTCGGGCCACTGCCGCATGTAGCTCTTGAGCCGCGCCATGGTCCCGAGCGGGCTCATCTCCGTCATGCCCCAGGCGTGCATCATGGAGGCGCCGACCTTCTTGTCGAAGTGCTCCAGCAGGCTGCGGGGCGCGGCGGAGCCGCCGATCGGGATGCAGCGGATGGAAGAGATGTCGTAGCCCTCCTGCTCGACGAGCTCCTTCACGGCGATCCACACGGTCGGGACGGCGCCGACGAACGTGACCTTCTCGGCCTGGGCGATCTCGCAGATGTCGCGCGGCTGGGGGTTGGGGCCGCCGAAGATCTGGGTCGAGCCCAGCATCGTGCCCGTGAACGGCACGCACCAGGCGTTGGCGTGGAACATCGGCACGATGTGCAGGATGACGTCGCTCTCGGACAGGCCGAACGAGTCGGTCATGGCCTGGGCCAGGCAGTGCACGTAGAGCGCGCGGTGCGTGTAGACGACCCCCTTGGGGTGGCCAGTGGTGCCGGAGGTGTAGCACATGCCCGCGGCGTCCCGCTCGCCCAGGGCCGGCCACGCGGCCAGCGGCGGCGCGGCCGCCAGCAGCGCCTCGTACTCCGGGAGGTCGGCCGGGATCTCCGCCGCGGCCCCCGCCTGGCCGGCCACGCTCGGCGCCCCATCGTGCATGACGACCACCGCGCGGACGGCCGGACACCGGTCCCGGATCGCGGCGAACACCGGCCAGACGCTCGCGTCCACGAAGAGCACCGAGTCGCCGGCGTGGTTGACGATGTAGGTGAGGTCCTGCGCGGACAGCCGGAAGTTCAGCGTGTGCAGCACGGCCCCGCTCAGCGGGATCGCCCAGTACAGCTCCAGGTGGCGATGGCTGTTCCAGGCCAGCGTCGCAACCCGGTCGCCCCGGCGGACGCCGAGGTCGCGCAGGACCCCGGCCAGCCGCAGCGTCCGCTCGGCGAAGTCGGCGTAGGTATACCGGAAGAGCGGCTGGCCGGGGCGGCGCGTCGCCAGCGTCTTCTTGCCGAACAGCCGCCGGCTGCGCTCGAAGAACTGGGTCAGCGTGAGCGGGTAATCCATCATGAGGTCGTGGAGCGGAGCGGTCATCAGTACCCTCCGAGATCCTCGGACGTCGCGCAGCGGAAGCCGACGTGGTGGTGCCCGGCGGCGGCGCCGCGGCGGTCGTAGGAGCGCCGGGTCGCCACGTGCAGCGTCTCCGCGTCGTCGTCGTGGCTGGCGCCGCGCACGACCACGCGGCCGTCGCCGGTGAAGGGCTCCCGCCCGTCGTCGGCGCGGTAAGGGTACGCTCTGAGCGCCGTCGACGTCCACTCCCGGAGGTTGCCGAGCAGGTCCTCGACACGATGGGGACCGCGGCCGGCCGGCCGCGCGTCGCCCGGCTCGGTGGCGTTGTAGCCGCGGCCGAAGACCGCCAGCGCCGACGTCAGCGCCGCCGCCCCCCACGGATACCGCCGGCGGTCGTCCCCCCGCGCCGCTTTCTCCCACTCCGCCTCCGTCGGCAACCGCCGCTGCCGCCATGCGCAGTAGTCGCGCGCACCGAACCAGGAAACCTCCACCGCGGGATGGCGCTCGTAGCCGGGATCGGCGAGCCAGCGAGTCCCCGGCGCCCGCGGTTCTCCGGCCGACTGTCGGGCGCCGGCGCTCCGATGAATGCGCGCGTCGGCGTCGTCCCAGTCGTAGCGTCGCTCGCCTTCCGCCGTCTCCGCGCCGCGCGCGTCGAGGAATCGGGCGAACTCCACGTTGGTGACCTTGTGGCGCTCGAGCCAGAAATCCCGCACGTACACGCGGTGCATCGGCTGCTCCTCGGGCGGGCCGTCGTCGCGTCCCATCCAGAACGCGCCCGCCTGCACGAGCATGATGCCGTCGGCGCCGGCGGGCAGTCGAAGAGCGAGAGCCAGCACGCCGACGAGCAATGTCAGGATTACGCGTGCCATCAGGGGGTTTGTAGCACACGTGCCGGCTCGAATAGGGGGCGGCGCCAGGCCGTCTCAGTCGGTGACAGGAGGAATCAGCCATGGATCGCAACCCCTGGAAGATCGCGACGATCGGCCTGGCCCTGGTGGGGACCACGGCCCTCGGTACTGGACTGACCACGGCGTGGATGATGCGCGCACCCGCTCAGGCCGTCGCCCAGGAGGCGCCGGCGGTGACGGCGCAGGCTCCCACCGTGCGTCACGCGGCGGCGACGGCGCGCCCGGCCACATTCGCGGCCGCGCGGCCGGCGACGCCGCCGCGCGTGACGCCCGTGTCGACCGCCGCAGCGCCGGTGGATTGCGCGACCGGCGGTGAGCGCGCGATGCGGATCGCCAAGCCCGGCCTCGTGGGCGCGTTGCTCGGCGCTGGTCTGGGTGCGGCCGGCGGCGCCATCGCCGACGGCGGCAAGGCCGCCGGCAAGGGCGCGCTGATCGGCGGCCTCGCCGGCGGCGCTCTCGGTGCGGGCTATGGCGCCTACAAGACGAAGAACGAGTGTGGCACGATCCTCGGCGACGCCTTCGGCGGCTCGACGCCCGCGTACTCGGCGAACGCTCGGCAAGCCACGTTCGGGCCTGCCCAGGGGATCACGGTCTACAACGCGCGGTAACCGTCCCTGGGGAGCTCGGCGGTCCGCCGAGCTCCCCAGTCGTGCTTGGCGTGATCCTCTTCAAGATCAGTCGAATGGTGACCGAGGCTCGGCGTCTCACGCGGGCGGCCGCGGGCGGGCTCAGTAGCCAGCGCAGGCGAGAACACGTGGTATCGTGGGCCGATGCGATCGCGCTGGAACGACGCTGAGGCTGCAGCTCTCTCCGGCGTCGAACTCCTTGCCTACGCCTCCCGCCTCGTCGGCGCTGAGACCTCGCTCGTCGTGTGGGGAGGCGGCAACACCTCGGTCAAGGTCGGCGAGCGCGACCACCGCGGCCGCGAGATCCCGGTGCTGCGGGTCAAGGGCAGCGGGTCGGATCTGAAGTCGATCCAGCGCAAGGACTTCCCCGGCGTTCGCATGGACGACATCCGCGCGTTGCTCGACCGGCAGGACATGGGTGACGAGGAGATGGTCGCCTACCTCGCCCACGCCCTCCAGGAGCCCGGCGGACCGCGCCCGTCCATCG
The DNA here is from genome assembly GCA_035762565.1 of Candidatus Methylomirabilota bacterium. Lineage (GTDB taxonomy): Bacteria > Methylomirabilota > Methylomirabilia > Rokubacteriales > CSP1-6 > AR5. The sequence goes on from DASTOJ010000100.1 coordinate 33,720, forward strand.
AGACCCTGCTCCACGGCTTCGTGGACGCCCACGCCGTCGTCCACACGCATGCCGACGCCATCGTCTCGCTCACGAACAACGACCGGGCGGCCGACGTGCTGGCTGGCGTGTACGGCAAGGACGTCATCACCCTCGACTACCGCCGCCCCGGGTTCAGGATCTCGCGCGAGGTGGCCGACGCGATCGCCGCCCACCCGCACGCCCGGGCGCTCGTGCTCGCCAAGCACGGCACCATCACGTGGGGCGCCAGCGTGCGGGAGGCGTACGAGGCCACCATCGAGCTGATCAGCCGGGCCGAGGCGGCGATCGCCGAGCGCACGCGGGGGGGCCGGGCGTTCGGCGGGCCGCGGGTACCGGTGCTCGAGCCCGTTGCCCGTCGCGCGGCGGCGCTCGACCTGCTGCCGCGGCTGCGGGGCCGCCTCTCGCGCCGGCGCCGCGTGGTCGCGACGTTCGACGACGCGCCCGCGGTGACCGAGTTCGTGTCCTCGGCGGCGGCGCCGGCGGTCAGCCAGGTGGGCCCCGCCACGCCCGACCACACGATCTACACGAGGCGACTGCCGTGCTTCGTGGCCCTCGACGACGTGCGCGACCCGGCCGCCACCTGGGCGGTCGTCGAGCGCGCCCTCGAGGACTTCGTGCGCGACTACACCGCCTACGTCGACGGCCATCGCGGGCCCGGGGTCGAGCTGGCGGACCCGCTGCCGCGCGTCGTGCTGGTGCCGGGGCTCGGCATGGTCACCGCCGGACGCGATGCCCGCACGGCCGGGATCGTCGACGACATCTATCGCCACACCATCAGCGTGATCGGCAACGCCTCGGCGTTCGGCCGCTACGTCTCGCTCTCGGCCCGCGACGCCTTCGACGTCGAGTACTGGCCGCTCGAGCTGTACAAGCTCACGCTGGCGCCGCCCGAGAAGGAGCTGGCGCGGCGCATCGTGCTGGTCACCGGGGGCGGCTCCGGCATCGGACGGGCGGTGGCCCATCGGCTGGCCGCCGAGGGCGCCCACGTCGCCGTCGGGGACGTCGACGCCGACTCCGCGCGGCGCGTGGCCGACGAGGTGACGAAGACCGCCGGCGCCGGGCGCGCGTTGGGACTGGCGATGGACGTGACCAGCGAGGGTTCGGTCCGCGCGGCCTTCGAGGCCACCGTGCTGGCCTGGGGCGGCCTCGACGTGCTCGTGTCCAACGCGGGCATCGCGCACTCGGCGCCGGTCGAGCGCATGGCGCTGGCCGACTGGGAACGCTCGTTCGCCGTCAACTCGACCGGCCACTTCCTGGTGGCGCGGGAGGCCATGCGCGTGCTGATCCGGCAGGGGATCGGCGGCTCACTGGTGTTCGTGGCGACCAAGAACGTGATGTCGCCGGGCAAGGATTTCGCGGCGTACTCCGCGGCCAAGGCCGCCGAGGCCCAGCTGGCCAAGGTGCTGGCGCTGGAGGGCGCGCCGCACGGCATCCGGTCGAACATCGTGAACCCCGACGCGATCTTCCAGGACTCCAAGCTCTGGTCGGAGGAGATCCGGCGCGAGCGGGCTGCCGCCCAGGGCATCGCCGTCGAGCAGCTCGAGGACTTCTATCGCAGGCGCAACCTGCTCGGCGCCCGCATCCTGCCCGAGGACGTGGCCCAGGCCGTGCTGTTCTTCGCCTCCGACCGCTCGGCCAAGACGACCGGCTGCACGCTCACCGTCGACGGCGGCGTGAAGGACGCGTTCCCGCGGTGACGCTTTCGTTCGGCGTCTCGCTGTCGCTGAAGCCGCCGGCCGAGCAGTTCGAGCTCGTGCAGCGCGTCGAGGCGCTCGGCTTCGAGTCGGTGTGGACGGGCGACCACGTGTCGTTCCACACACCGATCCACGAGTCGCTCACGCTGCTGGCCAGCTATGCGCCCATCACGAGCCGCATCAAGCTCGGCACCGCCGTCTACCTGCTGGCGCTCCGTCCGCCCGCCGTCGCGGCCAAGGCCACCGCCACCCTCGACGTGCTGTCGGGCGGCCGGTTGATCTTCGGCGTCGGCGTCGGCGGCGAGAACCCCAAGGAGTTCGAGCTGTGCGGCGTGCCGCACCGCGAGCGCGGCGCCCGTGTGAGCGAGGCCATCGACGTGGTGCGCACACTCTGGCGCGACACGCCGGCCAGCTTCAAGGGTCGCTTCACGCAGTTCGACGGTGTCTCCATCGATCCCAAGCCCGTGCAGCGGCCGGGCCCGCCCATCTGGATCGGCGGGCGCTCGGACGCGGCGCTGGCACGGGCCGGCCGCCAGGGCGACGGCTGGATGTCCTACGTCGTCCAGCCCGAGCGCTACGCCCAGAGCGTCGCCAAGATCCGTGCCGCGGCCGGGCCGGCCGGCCGGCCGCTCGAGGCCTTCGCGTTCGCCCACCTCGCCTTCGTGACGGTCGGCCGCGACTGGGAGTCGGCCAAGGCCGTGTGGGTGCGGCACCTCTCGACGCGCTACGCCCAGGACTTCGAGCCGCTGGCGCGCAGGTACGGCATCATCGGCACGCCCGAGCAGTGCGCCGAGCAGCTCGCGCGCTTCGCCGCCGCCGGCTGCAACTACGTCGTCGTCAACGTGATCGGCGATCCCGCCGACGAGCGCGACCAGCTCGAGCGCGTCGCCGCCGAGGTCGTCCCCCGCCTGCGGTCCTAGTGAGTCTGGCGGACCTGGTGAGCGCCGGGCGGTCGTTGCCCTCCGCCGCGCCATGTCCGATGGCGCGCCGTCGGAGCGGGACTCGCTCCGGATGTGGCTCGGCGCGCCGCGGACGATTCGGCTCACCGCCGGCCCAGCCCCCCCGGGGGGATGGGGGGCTCGCGCGAGCCACATCCGGAGCGAGTCCACGGCGACAGGCGCGGCATCGGAGGCGCGGCGGGGGGCAGCGACCGCCCGGCGCTCACCAGATCCGCGAGACTCATTAGCGATGCCCGCCCGGGTGCGCGAGTGCCGCGCTCGCGTGACGACGGTCCGGGCGCTCACCCCGGCCGTCCTCGAAGTCGACCTCGCCATGCTCGACCCGCCCGCGCTGGCCTTCGAGGCGGGACAGTGGGTCTCGGTCCCCTTCGGCCCCAAGACCGTGCGCGCGTACTCGATCGCCTCCACGCCGGCCTCGCCGGCGGCCCTCACGCTCTGCGCCGACGTCGCGCCCGCGGGGCCGGGCTCGCGGTGGTTCCGCGGTCTCACGCCCGGCGACGAGGTGGCGTTCAAGGGACCGCTCGGCGGCTTCGTGTTCGACCGCGCCGATCGGCGTCGGCCGCTCTTCGTCGCCGAGGAAGTCGGCATCGTGCCCATCCGCTCGATCCTGACCGACCTCGCCGAGACGGGCTTCGACCGCCCGGCCACGCTCGTCTACTGCGGGCGCGACCCGAGCTGGCTCCTCCACGATGCCGAGCTCCGCGAGCGGGCCCGCGGCACCCCAGGCTTCGCGTATCATCCGGTCGTGGCGACCGCCAGCGGCGCCCGTCCCGAGTCCGCGGCGGCCAGGCTCGTGGACCAGCTCGTGACCGGCGCGAGCGACGTCGTGGCCTACGTCGCGGGCGGCCAGGCGACGATCGACCGGGTGCGCGAGGTGCTGATGGCCAAGGGGCTCGAGCGCCGGGCGGTCAAGTGGGAGAGGTTCTGGTGAGGGCGGAAGGCTCCAGGGCGGCGCGATGGACCTGACGGGCGGCGAGCTGGTCGCGCGGGTGCTCCGGCAGGCAGGCGTGCGACACGTGTTCACGCTCTGCGGCGGGCACATCCTGCCGATCTACGACGGCTGCCTGAAGGAGGGCCTCGGCGTCGTCGACGTCCGCCACGAGCAGGCCGCCGCCCACGCCGCCGACGCCTACGCCCGTCTCACGCGCAACGTCGGCGTGGCCGTCGTCACCGCGGGCCCCGGGGTCACCGACGCGGTGACCGGCGTGGCCAACGCCCACGCGGCGCGCAGTCCGCTGCTGCTGCTCGGCGGGGCCGCGCCGCTCGGGCTGCGCGGGCTCGGCGCCTTGCAGGAAATGGAGCAGGTCGCGCTGCTCCGCCCGATCACCAAGGGCGCGTGGTCGGTGGCGGAGACGCGCCAGATCCCCGAGGTCCTGACGACGGCCATCCGCGTCGCGCTCACCGGCCGGCCGGGCCCCGTGTTCGTCGAGATCCCGGTGGACCTGCTGCTCGGCACGATCGAGGACCGGCTCGCGCCGATTCCCAGGGGCTACGTCCATCGCACGCCGGCCGCCGGCGATCCGGCGGTGATCGAGCGCCTGGCGGCGGCGCTCGCCGGCGCGCAGCGGCCGATGGTCGTGGCCGGCAGCGGCGTCTGGTGGGACGACGCGGCGGCGGCGCTGGCGGCGTTCGCCGAGGCCGCCGGCGCCCCGGTGTTCATGAACGGCGCCGGCCGTGGCTGCCTGCCGAGCGGTCATCCCCTCGCATTCGCCCAGGCGCGCGGCTTTGCGCTGGGCCAGGCCGACCTCGTCCTGGTCCTCGGCACGCCGCTCGACTTCCGCCTGGGCTATGGCCGGCCCCCGGTGTTCGGAGAGGACGCAACGGTCTGCATGGTGGACTGCGACGCCGCCGAGCTGGGGCGCAACCGCCCGCTGGCCGTGGGCGTCGCCGGCCACATCGGCCGCGTGCTCGGCCAGCTGGCGGAGGCCCTGCCGCCCGCCGTCGCCGCGCGCTTCGCCGACTGGCGCGCGCGCGTCGCCGACCGGGAGCGCGAGGCGCGCGCGCGGCTCGACGCCCTGTGCGCGGCCGACGACGTCCCGGTCTCGCACTACCGCGGGGCCGCCGAGATCGCGCGCCCCGTCACCGCCGACACGATCGTCGTCGGCGACGGCGGCGACGTCGTCGGCTGCGCCTCGCGGGTGGTGCGCCTGCACGGGCCCGGGCAGTGGCTCGACCCCGGCCCGTTCGGCTGCCTCGGCGTGGGGCCGCCGTTCGCGATCGCCGCCAAGCTGCTCCATCCTGACCGTCGCGTCCTCCTCGTGGCGGGCGACGGTGCATTCGGCCTGAACGGCATGGAAATCGAAACAGCCGTCCGCTTCGGTCTCCCGCTGACGTGCATCATCGGCAACGACGGCGGCTGGGGCCAGATCCGCAACCCCCAGCTCTCCTTCTTCGGCGAGGACCGCGCCGTCGCCACGTCACTGCCCACCACCCGCTTCGACCTGATGGCGGAAGCCCTCGGCGGTCGCGGCGTGCTGATCCGCGAGCCCAAAGAAATCGGCCCCGCGCTCGAACGCGCCCTCGGCTCGGACGACGTCTGGTGCATCAACGTGATCCTCGACCCCGCCGCCTACCGCAAGAGCGGCCAAGCCTCCATGGCCATCTGATGCGGCGCGCGCGGCTCGGTGACGGCGGGCCGGGGTCGCGGGACCCCCGGGCGCGCCACGATGACTCGCCTGTCGCCGTAACTCGCTCCGGGCGCGGCTCGCGCGAGCCCCCCATCCCCCAGAGGGGGCTGGGGCGAGGTAAGCCGAATCGTCGGCGGCGCGCTCGCCGCACCCTGCGCTCGAACGGCGACGACGGCTCGTCATCAAGTGGCGCGCCCGGGGGTCACGCGACCCCGGCCCGCCGTCACCGAGCGGCCCGGCGGAGACGCGTCTGAAGGTCACGTTTCTCGCGCCGCACGTGCGGATCGCGGGCGGGGTGCGCGCGATTCTGACCTACGCCGACCACCTCGTCGGGCTCGGGCACGAGGTGACGCTCGTGGTGCCGGCGGGGAGGCGGGCGAGGGCGTGGTGGCGGAACGTGCAGGGCGCAGCGCCCGACTGGATGCCGGGGTTCCGGCCACGCGTCCTCTGGGTGCCGTACTGGTCGCCCGACGTCTTGCCGGCCGGCGACGCCCTCGTGGCGACGGCGTGGCAGTCGGCGCCGGTGGCGGCAGAGGCGCCGGCGCGGTGCGGCGCGAAATTCTACCTCGTGCAGCACTACGAGAGCCTGTACCACGGCGATCCGGCACGGGTGGACGCCACGTACCGGCTGCCGCTGGCCAAGCTCGTCATCTCCACCTGGCTGCGCGACGTCATGCGCGAGCGCTTCGAGAGCGATGCCGAAGTCCTGGTGACGCCGGTCGACCGCGGGCTCTTCCACCGCGTGCCGGTCGCGGTGACGACGACGGGGCCGCGCGTGCTGATGCTGCACCACGAGTACGCCTGGAAAGGCGTGAACGACGGCCTGGCGGCGGTGGCGCGCGTCCGGCCTCGGGTGCCGGGCCTGTGGCTGGTGGGGTTCGGGGTGAAGCCGCCGCGCGGGCGGCTGCCGTACGACGAGTTCCACGTCGATCCGCCGCAGGCGGAGCTGGCCGCGCTCTACAGCGGCTGCGACATCTATCTGTGTCCCTCGTGGGACGAGGGGCTCGGGATGCCGCCGATGGAGGCGATGGCCTGCGGCGCGGCGCTCGTGACCTACGACAACGGCGGGTGTCGCGACTACGCCCGGGACGGCGAGACCGCCCTGGTGGCGCCTCGCCGGGACGTGGAGGCGCTGGCGGCCGCGCTGGCGAGTCTCGCCGCCGACGGGACCCTGCGGGCCCGGATCGCGGCAGCCGGCGCCTTCCACGTCACGACCGCGTTCGACTGGGACCGGGCCGTGGCTCGGCTGGCAGCTCTGTTCGAGGCAAGTCGCGCTGGTGCTGATCGAGCCTGACGGCGAGGGCATCGATCTCGCGCTCGAGCTCGCTCAGGCGGTTGGCCAGTCGGTCGCGTTCCTCGCGGAAGGATTTGGCCAGCGATACGACGGCGTCGATGAGCCGGCGTTCACGTTCGTCGGCGGCCGGAATGTCGCTCATCGCTCTGCCTCCGGCGCGAGGGTGGCGACTGAACCAGCAAATCGGATGCCGCGGGACGGTACGCCACCGGAGCGCACTTGGCGCCGGCCGGTGTCGCCCGCCTGACAGCGTGACGTCCGCCGCGTGCTAGAATCACGTGCGCCATGCCGATTTACGAGTACGAGTGTGGCGACTGTCGGCGTCGCGTGAGCCTGCTGATCCGGACCGTCGCCGCCGCCGCCGCGCCCGCCTGCCCACGCTGCGGGGGAGCCAACCTGACACGCCTGATGTCGCGCTTCGCCACGGTGAAGAGCGAGGATGCCCGGATGGAGTCCCTCGCCGACTCCGCCGCCGGCGGCGATCTCGACGAGAACGACCCCGGCAGCGTCGCCCGGTTCATGAAGAAGATGGGCCGGGAGTTCGGCGACGACCTGGGCGACGACTTCGAGTCGGCCGTCGACGAGGCCATGAGCGAGGGCGAGGCCGAAGGCGAGGGGGCGCCGGCGGGGGACGAATCGGTCGGCGCCGCGGACGGATCTGAACTCTGAACTCGTGAAGATCGACGTCCACGGCAGCCTGGAGGCGGTCGGCCCCGACGCCTGGGACGCATTGCACGCCGGGTCCCGGCTGCGGTCGCCGTTCCTGGGCTGGACGTGGCAGCACGAGTGGGTCGCGGTCTTCGGCGAAGGGCGGCGGCTCGAGCTGCGGCGCGTCGTCGACGGCACCGGTCGCCTGGTGGCGCTGCTGCCGCTGGTCGAGGCCGCCCCTGACCGCTGGCTGCTCGCCGGCGGCAGTGACGTCTCCGATTATCTCGACCTGCTCGCGCTCCGCGACCGCGAGGAGGAAGCGTGGGCGGCCCTGCTGGGGACCCGCGCGAGCGACCGCGCGGTGTGGGAGCTGCACGCGGTGCCCGCCGCCTCCCCCACGGTCACGGTCATGCCGGCGCTGGCCGCCGCCGTCGGGCTCACCGTGCAGGCCCCGGTCGAGGAGCGATGTCCCGTCCTGGACCTGCCAGACTGCTGGGATGCCCTCCTCGCCTCGCTCTCCGGAAAGCACCGTCACGAGCTGACCCGCAAGCTGCGCCGATTCGAGCGCGAGGCGCCCGACGGCCGCGTCGCCTGGGCGAGCACGCCGGCCGCGATCGAGGCCCGCCTCGACGACTTCCTGGGGCTGCACCGCCGCTCGCGCGAGGGCAAGGCGAAGTTCATGGACGCCCGCATGGAGCGGTTCTTTCGCCGCGCGATCCCGGCGCTGGCTGCCCGCGGGGGCGCGCGCCTGGCCTTCCTCGACCTGCCGGCAGGCCCGGTCGCGTCGTTCGTCACGCTGGAGTGGGAGGGGACCGTCGGCCTCTACAACTCCGGCTTCCAGCCCGAGCGCGCCGCCCTGTCCCCGGGTCTGGTGCTGCTCGCCCACGTCGTCCGCGACGCCATCGAGCGCGGTCGCCGCCGCTTCGATTTCCTGCGCGGCGAGGAGCGCTACAAGTACGAGTTCGGGCCCACCGCCGAGGCCGTGCACGCGGTGACGATCGCAGGCCGCGCGTGAGCCTGCGCGTGGCGGTGCTGAGCGTGCACACCTGCCCCCTGGCCGCCCTGGGCGGCAAGGAGACGGGCGGCATGAACGTGTACGTGCGCGAGCTGGCCCGGGAGCTGGCGCGCATGCGGGTCGCGGCCGACATCTTCACGCGCTCGCAGAACCCGGCCATCCCCCGGGTGAGCGCGATCGGCGCCGGCGTGCGCGTCGTCCACCTGCCGGCCGGGCCGGAGGCGCCGATGGCGCGCGAGCGCGTGCACGATCATCTCGACGAGTTCGTCGACGGCGTGGAGGCCTTCCGCATCGGCCGCGGGCTCGACTACGACCTGATCCACGCCCACTACTGGCTGTCGGGGACGGCGGGGCTCGTCCTGCGCGAGCGCTGGGGCGTGCCGCTGGTGCAGATGTTTCACACGCTGGGCCGGCTCAAGAACGACGCGACCCGCAACGGGGCCGAGCGCGAGCCGGCCCTGCGCATCGCCGAGGAGGCCCGCATCGTCGGCGCCGCCGACCGCATCGTGGCGGCCACCGTCGTCGAGCGAGCGCACCTGGCCGGGCACTACGGCGCCGACCCCACCCGCATCGCGGTGATCCCGTGCGGCGTGGACACCGAGCTGTTCGTGCCCGGCGACCAGGCGGCCGCCCGCGCCGCGCTCGGCCTCGACGACCGGCCGCGCCTGCTCTACGTGGGGCGCATCGCGCCGATCAAGGGGCTGGAGACGCTGCTGGACGGCATGGCCCGCCTCCGAGCCGCGGGCAGCCACGCGCACCTGTGCATCGTCGGCGGAGACACCGACGAGCCGCTCAACGGCCACGAGGGCGAGCTGCGCGCGCGACTGAGCCGGCTCGACCTCGGCGACACGGTGACGTTCGTCGGTGCCCAGCCCCAGGGGCGCCTGCGCACCTGGTACGTCGCCGTCGACGCCACCGTGCTGCCGTCGTACTACGAGTCGTTCGGCATGGTGGCGCTGGAGGCCATGGCGTGCGGCAGCCCCGTGATCGCCTCCCGCGTGGGCGGCCTGCAGACGACCGTGCGCGACCGCGTCACCGGGGTGCTGGTCCCCGACCACGACGCCGCCGCCCTCGCCGACGCCCTGGCCCGCGTGCTGGGCGACGCCGACCTGCGCTGGCGCCTGGGCCGCGAGGGCGTGCGCTGGGCCGCGCAGCACCGCTGGCCCTGCGTGGCCGAGGCCGTCTGTCGTGAGTACGCCGCGCTCGTGGAGCGCGCAGCCCAGCACCTCGCCTCAGCCCGCTGTCGTTAGGTAGTGGGGCGGAGCTCCCTCCGAGAGGCGTGTGCTACACTCCGCGGCACCGTGGGGAAACTGCTCGAAGTCAAGGATCTTCAGACGCACTTCCAGACGCGCGGGGGTGTGGTGCGCGCGGTGGACGGCGTGTCGTGGGACGTCGAGGAGGGCGAGACGGTCGCCCTCGTCGGGGAGTCGGGCTGCGGCAAGTCGGTGACCGCGCTCAGCATCATGCGGCTGGTGGCGCTGCCGGCCGGTCGCATCGTGGGCGGGCAGGTGATCTTCAAGGGCCGCGACCTCCTCACGCTCGGCGAGGAGGCGATGCGGCGCGTGCGCGGCCGCGAGATCGGGATGATCTTCCAGGAGCCGATGACGTCGCTGAACCCCGTGCTCACGATCGGCCGCCAGCTCACCGAGGGGCTGGAGATCCACCTGGGGATGTCCTCGGGCGACGCCCACCGCCGGGCGGTCGAGCTGCTGGGGCTGGTCGGCATCCCCGATCCGGCCCGTCGCTTGCCGCAGTACCCGCACCAGTTCAGCGGCGGCATGCGGCAGCGGATGATGATCGCCATGGCCCTGGCCTGCGATCCGGCCCTCGTGCTGGCCGACGAGCCGACGACCGCGCTCGACGTCACGATCCAGGCGCAGATCCTGGAGCTGATGAAGGACCTGTCGCGGCGGCTGCGGGTCGCGATGCTGATCATCACCCACAATCTCGGCGTGGTCGCGCGCTACGCCGACCGCGTCAACGTCATGTACGCGGGCAAGATCATCGAGCGGGGGACGGCCCGCGAGCTCTACGGCCGCCCGCGCCACCCCTACACGCTGGGACTCCTGCGCTCGGTGCCACGGCTGGACGAGCCGCGCCGCGCGCGCCTGGCGCCGATCCAGGGCCAGCCGCCCGACCTCACGCGGCTGCCGCCGGGGTGCTCGTTCGCGCCCCGCTGCGCCTTCCGCGTCGAGCGCTGCGGCCACGAGGTGCCGCCGCTGGAACCGGTGGCCGCCGGCGGTCACGTGAGCGCGTGCTGGGAGTCCGCCCGGCTGGAGCGCGAGCTTGAGCCCGCCCGCTGAGGCGGCGGCCGTGGCCGGCGGCGGGCCGCCGGCCTCCGGCGCCGACGTCCTGCTCGAGGTGCGTGACCTCGTGAAGCACTTCAGCGTGGGCAGCGGCATGTTCGGCGGCCGCCAGGGCACCGTGCGCGCGGTGGACGGGGTCAGCTTCACGCTGCGGCGGGGCGAGACGCTGGGCCTGGTCGGCGAGTCGGGCTGCGGAAAGACCACGACGGGCCGCTGCATCCTGCAGCTCGAGCGGCCCACGAGCGGGCAGGTGATCTTCGAGGGCCGCGATCTGGCCGCGCTCACGGATGCCGAGCTACGGCCGCTGCGGCGGCGGGCGCAGGTGATCTTCCAGGACCCGTACGCGTCTTTGAACCCCCGGATGACGGTCGGGCAGATCCTGGCCGAGCCGCTGGCCGTGCACGGGTTGGTCACCGACCGCGACGGGCGCCGCAAGCGGGTGCGCGATCTGCTCGTCCGGGTCGGGCTCCTTCCCCAGCACGCCGACCGCTACCCGCACCAGCTGTCGGGTGGCCAGCGCCAGCGCGTCGGGATCGCGCGGGCGCTGGCGGTCGAGCCGGCGCTCATCGTGTGCGACGAGCCTGTCTCGGCGCTGGACGTGTCCATCCAGGCGCAGATCATCAACCTGCTCGAGGACCTTCAGGCCGACCTGGGCCTCACGTACTTGTTCATCGCGCACGATCTGGCCGTCGTCCGCCACATCTCCGATCGGGTGGCGGTGATGTACCTGGGCAAGATCGTGGAGATCGCCGATCGCGTCGAGCTGTACGCCAACCCCCTGCATCCGTACACGAAGGCGCTGCTGGCGGCCGTTCCTATCCCGGATCCGGTCCTGGAAGCCCAGCGGCCGCGCACTGTCCTGATGGGTGAGGTCCCGAGCCCCCTCAATCCTCCCCCGGGGTGCGTCTTCCACCCCCGCTGCTCGATCGCCATCGACCGGTGCCACCGGGAAGTGCCACCTTTGCGCGAGGTTACACCGGGGCACTGGGCCGCCTGTTTGCTCGCTTGACAGCGTGGTCGGACCGCGGGTAACGTTCGGCAACCTTTCGCTCTTCTTGCCGATTCTCAAGGCACCGAGTAGCTGAACTGCTGGGGAGCCGGCCTGGCCGGGGACCCTCGGAGGTGGCCAATGCGCCGACCTAGCCTGCTTTCGATCGCGCTCGCCCTCACCGTGCTGACCGCTATAGCCTGGCCCGCCGCGGCCCAGGACAAGCCGAGGTCGGGTGGGGAGCTGATCTTCGTCGTCCCCTCGCAGCCGCCGTCCTACGACGGGCACCAGGAAGAGACCTTCGGCCTTATCCATCCTCTTGCGCCGCACTACAGCACGCTGCTGAAGGTCGATCCCTTCGACAAGACCGGGACCAAGCCGGTGGGGGACCTGGCGGAGTCCTGGACGATCTCGAAGGACGGGGTGACCTACACGTTCAAGATCCGCAAAGGGGTCAAGTTCCACGACGGCAGCGACCTGACCTCGAAGGACATCAAGGCGACGTACGACCGCATCGTCAATCCGCCCCCGGACGTGAAGTCGCTGCGCAAGGCCGCCTACGCCGCCGTGCAGTCGATCGACACGCCCGACTCGCACACGGTGGTGTTCAAGCTGAAGTGGCCGGAGTCCTCGTTCCTGCTCAACCTGGCTTCGCCGTGGAACTTCGTCTACAAGGCCGACATCCTGGCCAAGGACCAGAAGTGGTACGAGAAGAACGTGATGGGCACCGGCCCCTTCACGTTCGTCGAGCACGTGAAGGGCTCGCACTGGGTGGGCAAGAAGAACCCCCACTACTGGGACAAGGGCAAGCCTTACCTCGACGGCTACCGGGCCATCTTCATCTCGTCCTCGTCGGCTCAGGTGGCGGCGGTCCGCGGCGAGCGGGCCCACATCCAGTTCCGCGGCTTCACCCCGGCCGACCGCGAAAGCCTCGTGTCGGCGCTGGGGCCCAAGATCACCGTGCAGGAGAGCGCGTGGGACTGCGCGCTGATGGTCGCGATGCACCACGAGAAGAAGCCGTTCGACGACAAGCGCGTGCGGCGGGCGTTGTCGCTGGCCCTCGACCGTCACGCGGCCTCGAAAACGATCTCGAAGATCGCGATCGTGCGCGACGTGGCCGGCATCCAGGTGCCCGGCACGCCCTGGGCCACGCCGCCCGACGAGCTGGAGAAGCTGGCCGGCTACGGACGCGACATCAACAAGTCACGCGCCGAGGCCCGGCGGCTGCTGAAGGAAGCCGGGGTGCCTGACGGCTTCGCGTTCACCTTCAAGAACCGCGGCATCCCGCAGCCCTACGAGCCGCTCGGCATCTGGTTGATCGACCAGTGGCGGCAGATCGGCCTCAACGTCAAGCAGGAGGTCGTCGAAGCGTCCGCCTACCACCCCATGCTCAAGCGGGGCGACTTCGAGACGGCGATGGACTTCCAGTGCGGGTTCATCGTCGAGCCGGACCTGGACCTCGGCCGCTTCCTGTCCAACTCCGACGCCAACTACGGCCGCCATAAGGACACGGTCATCGACGACCTCTACGTCCGGCAGGCGCGGGCGACCGATCCCGAGGAGCGCAAGAAGCTCCTCCGGCAGCTCGAGAAGCGGTTGCTGGACGACGAAGTGCACGTGATGTACACGCTGCAGTGGCACCGGATCATCCCGCACAGCAGCAAGGTGAAGGGGTGGACGATCACGCCGAGCCACTACCTGAACAACCAGCTCGATACGGTGTGGCTGGCGGAGTAGCGTGCACAAGTATCTGCTCAAGCGGTTCCTGCTGATGCTGCCCACGTTGTTCGGGGTGGCGCTGGTGACCTTCCTGCTCATCCGCGTCATCCCGGGCGACGTGGTGGAGCTGCGCTACTCGGGCGACCGCGGCGCGGTCTCCCAGGAGCTCCTCGACCGCGAGCGGGCCCGCATCGGCCTCGACCAGCCGGTCTGGAAGCAGTTCGTCACCTGGATGGGCGGCGTGCTGCGCTTCGACTTCGGGACCTCGATGTGGACGGGGGCGCCCATCTGGGAGGAGATCAAGCTGCGCTTCGCCCTGTCCTTCCAGCTGGCGATCATGGCCACGGCGGTGGCGGTGCTGCTGGCCATCCCGCTCGGCGTGCTGGCCGCACTCAAGCAGGACACGTGGGTCGACTACAGCGTGCGGGTGTTCTCGATCGCGGGGCTGTCCATGCCGTCGTTCTGGCTCGGGATCGTCCTGATCCTGCTCCTGCTGGTCGTCTTCAAGTGGCTGCCGCCGATGGTCTACACGCCGTTCTGGACCAGCCCCACCCAGAACCTCGCCCAGCTCATCTGGCCGGCCCTGGCGGTGGGTTACCGCTACTCGGCCATCGCCACCCGGATGACCCGCTCGGCGATGCTGGAGGTGCTGCGCGAGGATTACATCCGCACCGCCCGCGCCAAGGGGCTCATGCAGAAGCTGATCCTGTCGCGGCACGCGCTGAAGAACGCCATGCTGCCGGTGCTCACCGTGGTCGCGCTGGAGTTCGCGTTCCTCATCGGGGGCCTGGTCGTCACCGAGCAGGTCTTCAACCTCAACGGCATCGGGTTGCTCTTCGTGCAGGCCGTCGCCCAACGGGACTACACGCTCCTGCAGGCGCTGATCATGCTGGTGGCCGGCGCGTTCATCGTGGTGAACTTCATGATGGACATCGCGTACGCCTGGCTCGACCCCCGCATCCGGTATCGGTAGGAGGCTGGCATGGCGCTGAATCCGCCCCTCGATCAGGCGGTCGAGATCGAGGTCCCCGCAGCCGGGGGCGGCTGGACGCAGGCGGTCCGCGAGTTCTGCCGCGCGCGCCCGCTCGGCGCCATCGGCGCCGGGATCATCGTGGTGATGCTGGTGGTGGCCGTCGCCGCCCCGCTCCTTGCGCCGTACGACCCGGTCGTCAACGACTTCGCGTCGATGCTGGCGGCGCCCTCGGCGGCCCACTGGCTCGGCACCGACGCTTTCGGGCGCGACGTGCTCTCGCGGCTGATCTACGGCTCGCGGACCGCCTTGCTGGTCGGCTTCGGCGCCTCCGTGCTCGGGGCCACGCTGGGGGCCGTGCTCGGCGTGGCCAGCGCCTACTTCGGCGGCCGGGTCGACCTCTACCTGCAGCGGGTGATGGACGTGTTCCTGTCCTTTCCCCTCATCATCCTGGCGCTGGCCCTGGTGGCCATCCTCGGCAACTCGATCCCGAACCTGATCTTGGCCATCATGATCCCGATGATCCCGCGCTCGGCGCTGGTCATCCGGTCCTCGGCGCTGGCGATCCGCGAGATGCCCTACGTGGACGCCGCCCGGGCGGCCGGCTTCGGCCACGGGCGCATCATCCTGCGCCACATGCTACCCAACGTGATGGCGTCGTACCTCATCATGCTGACGGCGTTCCTGGGGCAGGCCATCCTGCTCGAGTCGTCGCTGTCGTTCCTCGGCCTCGGGGTGCAGGAGCCGATCGCGGCCTGGGGCCTCATGCTGCGGGGCGCCGCCGTGGAGTTCGCGGAGGCGGCGCCCTGGATGGCGGTGTTCCCGGGCCTGGCCATCAGCCTGTCGGTGTTCGCCTTCAACCTCTTCGGCGACTCCCTGCGCGACGCCCTCGACCCGCGCCTCAAGACGCAGTAGCGGGAACGTGCGCGTGCTTGACACCCTCGGGACGCCGCGCTACAAATTACAGGTCCGACCAGCGAGGAGCACGCGCCCCAGGCGCGCACGATATCGGGGAGGCCCCAGATGCCGTATGTGATCGCCGAGCCATGCATCAGCGTCAAGGACAAGGCTTGCGTCGAGGTGTGCCCGGTGGATTGCATCTACGAGGGCGACACGATGCTCTACATCCACCCGGACGAGTGCATCGACTGCGGGGCCTGCGAGCCGGTGTGCCCGGTGAAGGCGATCTTCGCCGAGGACGAAGTGCCCGACCAGTGGAAGAACTTCACCGAGCTGAACAAGCAGTTCTTCA
>DASTOJ010000101.1:0-3203 GCA_035762565.1 Candidatus Methylomirabilota bacterium
TCGGCCTCTTAGCTAAGAGCGTGTGCGGATAGGTGCGGCGGCGGAGCCGGGCGCCGGCGGCCGCACCGAGCACGGGCCAGGGCAGCCAGTGCGGGAGGCCCCAGATCAGTGTCGTCGCCTTCAGCGCGTCGAGCGCGCCCCCGGTGGCGGTGAGGGGCGTGGACGGGGCGTCGCCGTCGAGTAGGAACACGCCTGCCTCGCGGGCCCACAGCGCGCCCTCGGGGATGGCGGCGGCGAGAACGCCGAGAAGGATCCCGGCGAGCGCCGCGACGGCGTGCTCGAGGCCGGTGCGCATCGAGCGTCCGGTCCACGCGGCAACGAGTCCCACGAGCAGCAGCGTGATCTGCGGTGGGCCGTAGATGACGGCCCAGAGGCTGCCCGTCCGGCTGCCGTACAGCGAGGCTCGTGACGTGGCGACGGTCAGGGCCGCGAACAGCGCCGCGCAGGCGACGGCGACGATCCACGGAGACCGTCCCCAGCCGCGGCGCAGCGCGGTCAGGGCGCAGCCCGCGGCGAACCGGAGCCGCTCGCGCGGGGCGGCGGTGATGCTCGCGAGCTCGGCGCGCATGGCGACGCCCCACTCGTCCCGGCGTCCGCGCCGGCCGCTGGTGGCGAGCGCGAGCAGGCGGGCGGGCACGTCGGCCCCGACGGCGGTGCGGGCAGTGGCGACGACGGCCGTCGCGGCGGCGAGCGCGTGCGGCCAGCCGAAGAACAGGGCACCGACGAGCACCTCGACCGGTGGGATCCCCGGGTCGTCGTCGGCGGTGAGCGCGGCCCGGATCACCAGTACCCAGGCCCCGAGGGCGACGAGGGCGGCTACGGCCGCGACCCACGACGCCCGCCGGGTGACCGGGCCGGGGAGTGCCGGCGTGCGCATGGCGTCGGGGCTCATGCCCGTGCCCCTGCGACCGCTCCGCTGCCGGGAGCCGGGCGCCCGGCGACCCGTGACCGGCGCGAGGTGTATTGCGCTCCGGCGCGGCGCACCTCGCGCACCTGCTCGGCTCCGGCGGCCGACAATCGGTACAGGTGGCGGGGCGGGCGGCCCTGTGGCACGTCCTGCTCCCACGCGGTCTCGACATACCCGCGTTCGGCGAGCCGGATGAGGATCGGGTAGACCGTGCCGGCCTTCAGGCCCAGCGCGCGGCACAGGTCGTAGCCGTGGCTCCAGTCCGATGCCTTCGCGGCCAGCGCATCGAGGATGGCGACCGTCTGCGGTGACGGGCGGCGCACTCTGGTCATGGCGAAACTCTATCTAGATAGAGTTATGTGTCAAGCGGGCTTTGCCTTGACGCCGGCTCCGTGCCGTGGGACCAACCCGCGCCCTCGGCGGCCACCGGGCGCAAGCGGCCGAGGTCACCGCCGTACCATCCCCATCGTGCACGTGGAGTTCACCGACGAGCAGCGGGCGCTGCGCAAGCTGGTGCGTGACTTCGCCGAAGCCGAGATCGCCCCGCACGCAGAGGCCTGGGACGCCAGCCACACCTTCCCGGTCGACGTGGTGCGCCAGATGGGTGAGCTGGGGCTGTTCGGCATCCCGTTCCCCGAGGAGTACGGCGGTGGCGGCGCCGACCTGACCACGCTCTGCATCGCGATCGAGGAGCTGGCCCGAGTCGACCAGTCCATGGCCATCACGCTCGAGGCCGGAGTCGGGCTGGGCGCCAACCCCATCTACCGGTTCGGCACCGAGCAGCAGCGCCAGCAGTGGTTGCCGGACCTGTGCGCCGGGCGGTCGCTCGGAGGCTTCGGGCTGACCGAGCCCGAGGCCGGCAGCGATGCCGGTGGCACCCGCACGACGGCCGTGCTCGACGAAGGCAGCGCCGAGTGGGTGGTCAACGGGGCCAAGGCCTTCATCACGAACTCCGGGACCGAGATCACCTCGCTGGTGACGATCACGGCCCGCACCGGCGGACCCGCGTCCGGTGGATCGGCAGCCAGTGGTCCGGGATCCGGCGCTCCGGAGATCTCGTGCATCATCGTTCCGGCCGGGACGCCCGGTTTCGGCGTGGATCCGCCCTACCGCAAGATGGGGTGGCATGCGTCGGACACCCACGGGCTGACGTTCAGCGACTGCCGCGTGCCCGCCGGCAACCTGCTCGGCGAGCGCGGCCGGGGATTCGCCCAGTTCCTGCAGATCCTCGACGAGGGCCGCATCGCCATCGCCGCGCTGGCCGTGGGCGTCATCCGCTGCTGCCTGGAGCAATCGGTCGCCTACGCGAACGAGCGCCAGGCCTTCGGGCGCGCCATCGGCGCCAACCAGGCGGTGGCGTTCACCTGCTCCGACCTGGCCGTCATGGCCGAGACCGCGACCCTGCTCGCCTACCAGGCGGCATGGCTGCGGGACAGCGGCAAGCCGTACAAGCGCGCGGCGGCGATGGCCAAGCTTTACGCCACCGAATCGGCGGTGACCGCCACCCGCATGGCCACCCAGGTGTTCGGCGGCTACGGGTTCATGGACGAGACGCCGGTGGCGCGGCAGTACCGCGACGCCAAGATCCTCGAGATCGGCGAGGGCACCAGCGAGATCCAGCGCCTGGTCATCGCCCGCGAGCTGGGCCTGCCGACCTGATCAGCGCTCCGGCGGCGCCGCCTGTGCCCGGCTCGGGCCATCCTGCAAGAATGGCTCCTCCGTGAAAGGTCTCATACTTGCCGGCGGGGCGGGAACGCGCCTGCGGCCCATCACCCACACGAGCGCCAAGCAGCTCGTCCCGATCGCCAACAAGCCGATCCTGTTCTACGGCATCGAGGACATGGTCGAGGCCGGCATCAAGGAGATCGGCATCATCGTGGGTTCCACCGGCGACGAGGTGATCGCCGCGGTCGGCGACGGCTCGCGCTGGGGCGTCGACATCACGTACATCCCCCAGGACGCGCCGCTCGGGCTGGCCCACTGCGTGCTGATCGCCGAGGACTTCCTGGGCGTGGACGACTTCGTCATGTACCTCGGCGACAACATGCTCCAGCAGGGGCTCGCCGGGTTCACGAGCCGCTTCGAGTCGTCCCGCTCCGCCGCCTCGTCGCCCCGCCTCGGCGAGGAGTCGGTGGCCATGCCCACGGCCCAGATCCTGCTGGCGAAGGTGGACGATCCCCGGCAGTTCGGGGTCGCCGAACTTGCGGACGACGGCCATGTGCTGCGGCTGATCGAGAAGCCGTCCGAGCCGCCGTCCGACCTGGCCCTGGTGGGCGTCTACCTGTTCGACCATCAT
>DASTOJ010000102.1:0-3954 GCA_035762565.1 Candidatus Methylomirabilota bacterium
ATGTCGCCGGTCTGCCCGGGCGGCGCGGGCCGGCCGTGCTCGTCGAGCACCGCGACCTCCCAGCCCGGCGCGGGCTTGCCGAGCGCCCCGCGCCGCACGCGGTAGCCCTCGAAGCCGGGGTAGTTGACCACGATGACGCCGACCTCGGTGCTGCCGTACATCCCGCACGGCGTGAGCCCGAGCGCCGCCTCGATCCAGTCCCAGGTGGCCTCGTCCATCGGCTCTCCCGTGTACGTGAGCTTCTCCAGCGCCAGCCCCTCGCGTCCGGCGAGGCCCGACTCGCGAAGCAGCCGGTACACCGTCGGCGCCGCGGCCAGGTTGGTGATGCGGAACGCGACGAGCGCCTCGCGCAGGCGGAGCGCGTCGAAGCGCCCCGAATACGCGCCGGCCGCCAGGCCGAGCGCCAAGGGGCTGAGCGTGCCGTGCCAGAGCCCGTGCCCCCACGCCGGTGACGAAGGGCAGAAGTACCGGTCGTGGGGCTCCAGTCCGAGGCCATAGAGGGCGGCGATCATGAGCGTGACGACCGCGCGATGTGTGTGGCGCACGGCCTCCGGCAGTGCGCGCGTCGTGCCCGAGGTGTACTGCAGCACCGCCAGGTCGTCGGGCGCCGTCTCGGGCGCGTAGTGGTCGGGCTCACCGGCGAGCGCGTCGAGGCACGTGGCGTCGAGCGGGAGGACGCTGACGCCCGGCGAGGCATAGCGCGCCGGATCGACGTCGGCGCCGACCAGGAGCATCCGGGCGCCGGAGTCGGCCAGCCGGGGCGCCAGGGCGTCGGGGCCGAACAGCGTGAACAGCGGCACCGCCACCGCGCCGCGCTTGAGCGTGCCGAACAGCGCGCCGTAGAAGGGCAGAGAGGGCTCCAGCAGCAACGCCACCCGATCGCCGCGTCCGACGCCGTGCCGCTCCAGCACGTGCGCGAAGCGGCTCGACCAGGCCGCCAGGTCGGCGAAGCTCCACTCCTCGCGGCGGCCGTCGGCGAACTGCAGGCGCAGCGCGGTGCCGCGGTCCACCCAGCGGTCGACGCACTCGTGGGCGAGGTTGAGGCGGTGGTGGTCGCCGTCGACGAGGTCCCAGAGGGCCGCCCACCGGAACGTTTCGACGGCCTCGGGGTACCGCCGGCGGGTTGGGAGCGTCACCGGCCTCCGGGGACTCAGGACCGCTCGCAGCGGATGGCGACCTCCGGCTGATCGCCGAGGGCGGCGCGCAGGATGTCGAGCAGATCGGGCTCCACGCCCTGGTCTTCGAGCAGCTCGATCGTCTCCATGCTGAGGGCGGACTCGCCCTCCTCGAGGTCCTCCTCCTCGAGCGCCTCGGCGAGGACCTCGAACTGACGGTCGGTCAGCGTCCCGCACAGCCTATTGGTGGCCGTCTCGTACAGCCTTACCATCGTGCCCTCCGCCGCCGCAGATTAGGGGGTGCCGGTGCGCGGGTCAAGGACGCTGCCGCCGGTGCTATGCTGGCCGCGCCAAGGAGGCCGCCATGCCGAACGTCACGATCCAGTGGTACGCGGGCCGCACGAACGAACAGAAGCGCGAGCTGACCCAGGCCATCACCGAGGCCCTGGTGCGCATCGGCAAGACCACCGCCGATCAATGCCACATCGTGTTCCAGGACGTCGAGAAGTCCAACTGGGGGTGGAACGGCAAGCTCGCGAGCGACTAGCAGGCCGTTGAAACACGGCCGGCAGCGTTGAGAGAAGATCACCAGTCGATCGACTGGCCGGGGCTGAGCAGGGCGATCCTGGCTTCGAGGCCGCGGCGGAGGGCTTCGGCGAGCAGGCGCTCGGGTGGCTCGCGGTGGGGCTCACGGTTGAGCGCGAAGGTGCCCCAGTGCATGGGCACCAGCAGCCGGCCCCCGACGTCCTCGAAGAGCTGCACACCTTCCTCGGGGTTGACGTGGTTGGGATGCCGGGCGGTGAAGGCGCTGTAGCCGCCGATCGGGATCGCCGCCACGTCGAAGGGCCCCAGCCGCCGTCCGATCTCCGCCAGGCCGGGTGCGTAGCCGGTGTCGCCGGCGAAGAAGAATCGCTGGCGCGCGCCCAGGACCGCCCACGAGCACCACAGGCGAAGGTTCTGGTCGGTGATGCCGCGCCCCGAGCCGTGCTGGGCCGGGGTGGCCACGATCTCGAGCCCCCGGTAGGTGCCGCTCCGCCACCAGTCCAGCTCCACGGTGTCGGAGACGCCGCGCTCGCGCAGCCAGGCGCCCACGCCGAGGGGCGCGAAGACGGTCGGCCGGTGCGCGCGGACCAGACGCTCCAGCGTCGGCAGGTCCAGGTGGTCATAGTGGTCGTGCGAGATCAGCACCACGTGGATCGGCGGCAGCGCCTCGAACGCGAGTCCGGGGGCGACCAGCCGTCGCGGCCCGAAGCCCAGCGGCCCGGCATGGTCGCTCCAGTTGGGATCGGTCAGGATGTTCACGCCGTCGAGCTGGACCAGCAGGGTGGCGTGGCCGATCCACGTCACGGTCGGACGGCTCCCGTTGGCGCGCAGCGCGGCGCCGTCGTTGGCCACCCGCGCCAGGCGCGGGCCCTGGTCGGGCTCGCGCTGCAGGCTGCGTCGCAGCAGGCTCACCGTGCGGCCGAGGACCGTGTGGTCATAGGTCGGGTCGAGATTGCGGAAGCCGCGGGCGAGGTGATGGGCGGGCCGCGGCAGGCTCCGGGACTCGGCGAGCACGATGGGCGCCGCCGCCAGGCTCGCGAGGAGCACGGCGGCGAGCCCAGCCCGCCACGACACTGACCACCAACGCCGCACGACCCTCCCACCCTAGCACGCCGGGCAAGGGAGGGCGGGAGGACGGGCTCAGGCCTCCAGCACGCAGACGGCGTCGGGCGCCACCGCCTGGGGCGCCACCGTCTCCACGCAGAAGAGATGCACGGCGTGGCGGTCGTGCAGCCGGTAGCCCGTCGCCAGGTCGCCACCGACCGTGATGACGAAATCGCCCCCGCGCGTGGAGAACACCGCGCCCGCCTCGCGGATGACGGGCGAGCGGTGGACGGCCGCCAGCACGTCGCGCAGCTGGCGCGCGGTCGGATAGCCGCTGTCGTCCGCGGCTTGCAGATACGCGTAGTAGCGGCTCGGCGGCAGCACGGCCTCGTACGGCCCCGGGACGCCGACGCTGTCGAGCGTCTCCACCGCTTTCACCAGGTCGGTCAGCGCCTGGCCGGGGCGTGACCAGTCGTGCGCCTGGACGCGGGGAGACTTGCGGCCCGTGAGAAAGCCGGCGCCGGCCGGGTCGCCGTAGAACACCACCCGGTCCTCGGCAAGCGCCAGCTCGCGCCCGGCGACCTCGGCGGCAGCGGTGTCCAGCACCGGCGCGCCGCGCTCGAACACCTCGATCGACGCCCAGGGCAGGGTGAAGTCCACGCGCACCTCGAGCAAGAGCACCACGTCGGGCACGCAGACGACCGCCTGGCCCTCGGGACTGCGGCAGGGGGTCATGCCGCCGAGCCGCGCGGCGACGGCCTCCCAGCCCCGCGGCCCGTCGAACGTCGCGATGCGCCGGCCGGCGAGCACGTGACGGGCGGCCTGCACGATCGCGGCGTCCAGGGCGTTCCAGACCCGATCGGACAGCGGTGCGGCGTGGCGGCGCAGGATGTCCATCACGCGCCTCCGCGCAGCGAGCCGACACTGGCCGCCGGCGCCGCCACGCGCTCGAGCACCTCCTCGCGCCCGACGATCGATCCCTCGGTGAACAGGTACTCGCGCAGCGTCGCCTCGAACCCCCGATCGTGGCGGCGGATCCATTCCAGCACCATGGCCGCGTGCTCCTTCTCCTCGTCGCGGTTGTGACGGAGGATGTCGCGCAGCTCGGCGTCCTCCGTGGCGTCCATCCGCTGCTGGTACCAGTCGACCGCCTCCAGCTCCTCCACCAGGCTCACGATGGCCCGATGCATGTCGCGGGTAGGGGGGGTCAGTCGCTCCTCGGACTCGTGGAACGTAGTCGACCCTTGGGGCA
>DASTOJ010000103.1:0-8486 GCA_035762565.1 Candidatus Methylomirabilota bacterium
CCGAGGCCCATGAGCCGCGCGGCGACGAAGACCAGCGCAAACGACGTGACGAGAAAGCCGAGCCGGGGGAAGGCGGCGGCGTACAGCACGAGCGCGCCCGCCAGGACGAGCGGCGTCCGCGGGCGCGGGGCGGCGGCCGGAGCGTCCGGCGGACGCTGGCGCCCGGCCGCGGCGAACTGCCAGATGGCCACGGTGAGCAGGACCAGGCCGGCTGCCAGCGGGAAGACGCCCGGGCCGGGCGCCGCCAGCGTGTCGAGCGAGTAGCCGCGGCCGGCCGCCAGGTAGCCGACCGCGAAGAGCCCGAGCCCGGCCGCGCACCACCGATCGCGACGGGCGTGGCGGTCGGGGCCCATCGCCGCGCGATCCGCTACTGCTTCCGGAGGCCGATCTGCTCCATCAGGGCCGCGATGTCCCGGTCGTCGCGCGCCACGAAGGCGTCGAAGTCCTTTGCCCCGCGGACGTCGACGACGGCGCCCATGCGCGTGGCGAAGTCCCGAAACTCGGCGCTCTGGGCGGCCTGGGTGAAGGCGCGCTCGAGCCGCGCGATCACCGCCTCCGGCGTGCCCTTGGGCGCCGCCACGCCGCGCCAGAGCGACATGGCGAGGTCGACGCCGCTCTCCTTGAGCGTGGGGACGTCGGGCAGGCTGGGCAGCCGCTTGTCGCCGCTGATTGCCAGCACGCGCACCTGCCGTCCCGTGACCTGGGCCATGATCTCGGCGGGCAGCTGAACGCTGGCCTCGATCTTGTCGCCGAGCACCGTGGTGATCGCCAGCTCGCGGCCGAACGGCACGTGCGTGAGCTTGGTGCCCGTGCGGTTTTCGAAGGCCACGGCCATGAGATGGGTGAACGAGCCGCGGCCGGAGTTGCCCAGGCGCACGTGCCCTGGATGAGTCTTCGCGTGCGCGATCAGCTCGCGCACGTCCTTCCACGGCGCGTCGGCCTTGACAGCCAGTGAGACGGGCTCGCTGGTCAGCGCCGCGATGCCGGCGAAGGCCGTGAAGTCGAATTTCATGTTGCCGGCGTGGTAGGCGGTGCTGATGCTGTTGGAGTTCCACACCAGCGCGTAGCCGTCGGGGCTCTGGCCCCGCACGTGCGTGTAGCCGAGGGCGCCGCCGGCGCCCGTGCGGTTGACGACTGCCACCGGCTGGCCGAGGTCCTTGCCGGCCAGCTCGGCGAGCCTGCGGGCCAGCAGGTCGGCGGCGCTGCCGGCGCCGAAGAGCACGGTCAGTTCCATCGGCTTGTCGGGGAACGCCGCGACCGGCACGGCCCCCGACACGACGGCGAGCAACGCGAGCGCCACGACCCGAAGACGGCTGCGGGCGCTCATGGATTCAGCACCACTTTGAGGGGATCGCCGATGCGCTTCTCCAGCACCTCGACCGCCTCGTGGATGCGCCCGAGCGGGAACTGGTGAGTGATGAGCGGCTTGGCCGTGAGCCGGCCGGCCGCGAGCAGCGCCAGCGCGCGTCCCACGCTGGTGCCGCCCTCGCCCCGCTCGGTGTAGATGGTAACGTTGCGGCGCACCGCGTGGCTGATGTCCGCGGTGACGGGGCCGTGGTAGAAGGCGACCAGCAGCACCTTGCCGCCGGACTTCGACATCTTGATCGACTGGTCGAACGTGTCGTCGGCCCCCGCGCAGTCGATGACGAGGTCGGCGCCCTTGCCGGAGGTAGCGTCCATCACCGCCTGGACCGGGTCGGTGGTGCGACTGTCGACGACGACGTCGGCGCCGAGCTGGCGCCCCATCGCCAGCCGGGAGGCGCGGGTGCCGGTGAGGATCACGCGGGTGGCGCCCAGCGCCTTCACGAGCTGGATGGCCATGAGCCCGATCGGCCCCGGGCCCAGCACGGCCACGGTCTCGCCGGCGAAGTAGCCGCCGGCGTTCTCGAGGCCGAAGAGGGGACTGCCGGAGGTCATCACCACGGTCGCCTCCTCGTAGGAGACGCCGTCGGGGATGCGGTAGAGCGTGTTGACGTGGTTCACCGCGTACTCGGCCAGCCCGCCGTTGGTGGTGAACCCGTTGGCCCGGTGCCCACGCCGGCTGTTGCCGTAGTTCAGGCAGGCCGTGTAGAGCCCGCGGATGCAGTTCTCGCAGCGGCGGCAGCCCATGTGCGCCTCGACGACCACCCGGTCGCCGACCCGAAACTCATCCACCGTGCGGCCCGCCGCGACGACGTCGCCCGCGTACTCGTGGCCGAAGATGAATTCGCCGTAGGGCGGCATCATCGGCATGCCGGTGTGGATGATTTTCAGGTCTGTCCCTCAGATGCCGCAGGCGCGCACGCGGACGAGCACGTCCTCGTCGCCCGGGGCCGGCACCGGCCGGTCGAGCAGCTCGAACCGGTGGGGGGCGACCAGGACCGTGGCCTTCATCGTGCGGGGGATCTCCATGCCGGTCTCCTTTCGAGCGCTGCCGCTGCCGGAAGCGTCCTGCGCAGGACTGTATACTAGCCACGCCGTGCGTCGCATCAATCTCGTGTGTGGCGGGCTCCTCGTGGCGCTGGGCGCCGTCGCGCTCGTCGAGGCCTCCCCTACGGCCAGGGAGGCCTCGAGGAGGCGTCGAAGGACCCAGCCTTCCTCGAGCAGGCGCAGGAGGTCAGCAAGGTGATCGCCGACAAGGGCCGCGACGCGTTCTGGCAGTTCCAGCAGGACGAGCTGAAGAAGTACCTGCCGCCGGCCGTCAGGATGGGGATCCGCAGGTGAGCGCCCGGCAGCCGGAGATCCTGCGCGATCGCGGGCGGAGCCTCGAGGACGAATTCTTCCGCCGCGAGGACCAGCGGCTTCTCGCGCGGCTCAACGAGCTGAAGGCGGCCGAGACGACTCGCGAGGCCCTCGCCAAGGCCGCGGGCATCACCAAGCCCGCGGTCCTCGACGCGTTGGTGAAGGCGGGGATCCGGGCCGAGACGGTCGCCGCGCTCTCGATCGTCCCGCTCGTCGAGGTGGCATGGGCGGACGGCACGCTCGATCCGAACGAGCGACGCGCGGTGCTCGATCGCGCCGGCGACTCGGGAATCGCCCGCGGATCCGTCGAGCATGGCTTGCTCGAGGCCTGGCTCGATCGACGGCCGGATCCCAGACTCCTCGACGCCTGGACGCACCTGGTCCGTGGGCTCTGCGATCAACTCGGTCCCGAGGAGGCCGCCCGCCTCAAGGCGGGCCTGCTGGAGCGTGCGCGCGCGGTGGCCAAGGCCAGCGGCGGCGTGTTCGGCCTGGGGTCCAAGGTTTCGAGTAAGGAGGCCGCGATGCTGGCGTTGCTCGAGGCCGCCTTTGCCCCCCGGCCGTAACGCGATCAACCGGCAGTTCGGCGCCTGAGCAGGAACGCGCGGACGTCGGGGTCGTCGCTCAGCCCGATCGCGCGCGCGTAAGCCTCGTCCGCGGCGCCGTCGTTGCCCAGCTCGTGGAACAGGTGGGCGCGGACGGCCCAGTAGGGCTGGTAGCTGGCCACCGGCCCCGGGGCGATCTGCTCGAGCGCAGCCAGCCCCGCCGCGGCGCCCCGCGCGTGACCCAGCGCGGCAGCGCGCCCGACCAGGGCGCCCAGCGTCGGGGCCCGGCGCACGAGCGCCTCGTAGAACAGCGCGATCGCCTCCCACTCCGTGCGCCCGGTCACCGCCCGCTGGGCGTGCACCGACTGGATCGCTGCCTCGAGCTGAAAGCGGCCCATCGCCCCGTGCGCCGCTGCCGCGGTGAGCTCCTGCTCGGCCTCCTGGATCAGCGGCCGTGACCACCGCGTGACGTCCTGCTCCGAGAGCGGGACGTAGGCGCCGTCAGGCGCGCGGCGCGCCGGGCGGCGGGACTCGCAGTGGAGCATCAGGGCCAGCAGCCCGCGCGCTTCCGGCTCCTCGGGCAGCAGCCGGACCAGCACGCGCGCCAGCCACAGGGCCTCGTCCGCGAGGCCCCGCAGCTTTGCGTCGGCACCAGCCACGTCGTCCCAGGACGTGCCATAAGCGGCGTAGACCGCCTCCAGCACGGCCTCCAGGCGAGGCGCCAGCTCGCCCGGGCCGGGCACGGCGAAGTCGATGCCGGCGTCGCGGATCTTGACCTTGGCCCGGACGAGCCGCTGGCTCATCGTGGCCGGTGTCACGAGGAACGCCCGGGCGATCCGGGCCGCGTCCAGCCCCAGCACGGTCTGGAGCATGAGTGGCGTGTGCGCGTCGGGATCGATCGCCGGGTGCGCGCACACGAAGAGCAGCTTCAGGCGGTCGTCGGGAAAGTCCGTGCGCATCGCGGCCTCCTCGGCGCGTTCGGCGGCCAGGCGCAGGGTCACGGCGCCGTCGGCCCGTACTCGGTCGTGCCGGACGTGGTCGATCAGCCGATGGCGGGCGGCCTTCAGCAGCCACGCCTCCGGCCTGTCCGGCACGCCGTCCCGCGGCCACGCCCGTAGCGCGGCCACGAACGCCTCGCCGAGAGCGTCCTCGGCGCTGGCCACGTCGCGGGAGCGGGCGGCGAGAAAAGAGACGAGGCGGCCGTACGAGTCGCGTACGACCGCCTCGATCGCCCGCTGGGCGTGCTCCTCCGGGCCCACGGCGCCGGGCTACATCGTGCGGATCGGCCGGACCTCGACGGCCCCGGTGACGGCCGCCGGGCAGCGCGCGGCCCAGTCGAGCGCGGCGTCGAGCGAGGGCACGTCGAGAAGGATGAAGCCGCCGAGCTGTTCCTTGGTGTCGGCGTAGGGGCCGTCCTGGACGTGACGCTTGCCGCCGCCCATCCGCACGGTGGTGCCCGTCGCGGGCGGCTGCAGGGCGTTGCCGCCGGCGATCACCCCGGCCTGCACGAGGGCCTGGTGGTAGGTCTTCCAGGCGCCCCAGTACTTCGCCTGCTCCTCGCTCGTGCGGGCGTTGAAGTCGGCCTCGGTCTCGTAGATCAGCATCGTGTATTGCATCGTCGCCTCCCGGTCGCAAGATCAGGCCGGCCCAGCACCGGTCCCACCCCTATGACGGGCGACCCCCGCTCGTTTCGACGGTTACTGATAAATCTCGTTGAAGCGCTTCTTGAGGGCGGCGGCTTCCTTCTCGATGAGGTCGTAATCCACCGGGATGAGCTTGATCTGACCGAGCGGCGGGTTGCCGGGGGGCGGCTCGATGTCCGCGCGCGCCGCGTAGATGCCCTCGCCGGGGAAGAGCTTCTGGACGGCGTCACCGATCATGAACTCGGCGAGCGCGCGGGCGGCGTTGGGGTGCGGCGAGCCCTTGATGACGGCCGTGGGCGCCGGGATCGCGAAGGCGCCGTCGGTCGGGAAGATCGTCTGCAGCTTGTGGCCGGCCTTGCGGTCGACCCAGGCGTACTGGTCGGCGCCCTCCGCCGCCAGCAGTCGCTCGCCACGGGTCAGCGTCTCCGAGACCTGCTGGTGACCCTGCACGATCATGATCTCGTTGGCGTGCAGCTTCTGGTAGAACTCCCAGCCGTACCGGCGCGAGAGCGTGCCCACGATCATGAGCTGGATGGCGGTGTAGGACGGGTCGGCCATGACCATCTGGCCCTTGTACCGGGCGTCGGTGAGGTCGGTCCAGTTCTTCGGCAGCGCGAGGCCCTTGTCGGTGCGGGCGACCATCCCCACGACGTTCAGGCGCTGCGCGACGTGGTAGCCCTTCGGATCCTTCACCTCGTCGCGCACCTTGTCGAAGTTCCTCGGCCGGAAGGGGACGAAGAGGTCGCGCTTGATCATCGCGCCGGCGGCGGCCGGGTCCGACACTGTCAGCACGTCGGCTGCCACGCGCCGGGCGTCGATCTCCTGCATGAACCGGCGCACGACGGCGGAGCCGCCCGAGCGGAACAACTCCACGCGGATGCCCGTCTGCTCCTGGAACATCGTGGCGATCTTCTGCGCGGTCGCGACCGGCGTGGAGGTGTACCAGGTGACGCTGCCCTCCTTCCGGGCGGCCCCCAGGTCGACCGTGTCGGGCGTGAAGCCACCGGTCTGGGCGGCGGCGACGCGGGCGGTCAGCAGCACGCCGAGCGCGGCGACGAGTCGGATGCGGGTCATTCGTGTCCTCGGGCGCCCCGGTAGACGGGCGCCGGCTGGCTGAAGAAGGCGTGGAGGATGTGATAGGGGATCCGGAAGTTCTTCTGGTGGAAGCTGGCGTGGGCGATGCCCGGCATGACGGCGAACTGCTTGTCCGGGTTGGGCAGCCGCGCGAAGAAGTCGAGCAGGTCCTCGACACTCGCGATGCCGTCGTACTGGCCGCGCATGACGATCGTCGGCGCCGTGATGCGGGCGGGATCGACCACCGGAAGGTTCGCACACATGTCGACGTAGGTGCCGGTCGGCACCGAGTCGTCAAGCGCGAGAATTGCGCTGGCGAAGGCCTCGACTACGTCGTCATCGGCGGTGCCGGGGTGATCGCGCTCGAAGATGCTGCGCACGAAGGCCCGGTCGATCGGCCGGCGGTTCTTCGCGCGGAATTCTGGCAGGCGTTTCGTCCGCTCGGCCAGCGTGGGGCTGCCCCGGCCGGTCCACACGAAGGCGTCGAGGGCCAGGCGCGCGACGCGCGCGGGGTGGCGCTGGGCGAACAGCGCTGCTCGGAGCGCGCCCGATGAGACGCCGTACACCAGGAACGACGCGACCCCGCGCGTGCGCCCGATGTAGTCCGTCGCCGCCTCGAGGTCGTCCGCGCCGGTGGCGATGTCGAAGTTGACCGGGCGGTTCTTGGCCGAGCGGCCGTAACCCTCAAGGTCCACGCACCAGGTGTCGTAGCCCAGCCGTGCGAAGTGATCCATCGCGGACGAGTCGGACCGCCCGGGCACCTGGAGATCGAACGTGGGCGTCGAGGCCATCGACGAGCCGTGGACGAACAGGAGGGTGCCGAGAGGGCCCGGAGAGGCGCCGGCGGCCTTCTCCCAGAGGAAGAGCTTGCTGGGCCCCTTGTGTGTCCAGTGCTCCCGACCGGTGATGATCGGCTCGGCGGTCATGCGCTCCTCCTCATGGCTGGTCCTGCCCGAAATTACCCCTTTGTAGGCAGTTTTCTTTCATGTCGTCGTGATTTACGGGCGTGCCCGGCCAAACCTCCTCGGTCATCGAGTCTCGGCTTTGGCGTGAGTGTCTTGGTGAGAAGCCCTTGACGGGATACTTTGGTAGTGGCACAAGGGAACCCCAGATGACGACCCGGCAAGTCGCGGTTAAGGTGGTGGTGTTCCAGGATCAGGACTGGGTCTGTGCCCAGTGTTTGGACTATGACATCGCGGCCCGCGCCCAGAACTTGGACGATTGCCTTTACGAGTTCCAGCGCCTGATGATGGGGCGCATCGCGATTGCCATGGAGAACGGCGTTGAGCCGTTCGAGGGGCTTCCCAAAGCGCCTAGACGTTTTTGGGAGTGGTTCGAGCGCTCGAGGATCGCACTTCCGCGTGTCCCCGAAGCCTTTGCCGCTACAGCCGAAGCTTTTGGTAGGGCGGGTGTTGTTGTGCAGCCGCCCCAAGTCCGCGTCGCTCAGCTTCAAGCCGCGTAGGTCTTGTCTACACGCTTCTCCCAGATGCCAACGCTGGGAGAGTTCATCGACCACTGCTGTCGACGCTACGGGTTTCCGTTCAGGAAGATTGGCATTCCGTTTCGTGGGCCACGTGGAGACGCCAGACTCGACTACCTCTGGCGTGACAAGCCGGCCGCGTTTGCGCCGCTGCCGAACGTGGCGCACGACTCTCGATTGAGTCCCGACGAAGTTCGAAGTCTCTGTGCTCAACTTCATGTGCCCACTGAAGACTTCGGTCTGCCCGAGGAAGATCGGTGACCGCCGTGGTCCAACAGCCTGTCGTGGCGCGCCACGCACTCCCATCCCGGCTCACAAGGTGAAGACGCTCGCGGCGTCGGGATCGAACTGGACCTGCACGGGCTGACCGACCTCCAGGACCCGGCGCGGATCGACCTGGATCCTGAGCCGCGTGCCGTCGTCGAGTATCACATGACAGTCGGTGAGATTCCCCAGGAAGGTGACGTCGGCTACACGACCAACCAGGGCGACACCCTCACCGGGCGCCGCCGGTGCGCCCAGGTGCAGGCTCTCGGGACGGATGGCGAGGTGGACCGTGTCGCCCTCGGTGGCGCCGGGTGGCAGCGGGATGCTGAGCGTGCCGTTGCCGCCGATGGCGAGCAGGCTGCGGTCGCCGGCGACGCGGGCGACCCGGGCCGGTACGAGGTTCACCAGGCCCATGAAGTCGGCCACCGTCTTGCTGGCCGGCCGCAGGTAGACCTCGCGCGGCGGGCCGAACTGCATGAGCTCGCCCTGGTGCATCACGGCCACGCGATCGGAGAGCGCCATCGCCTCCGACTGGTCGTGGGTGACGTAGACGAAGGTGATCCCGGTGCGGCGCTGCAAGTCCTTCAGCTCCCAGCGCATGCGCTCGCGCAGCTTGGCGTCGAGGTTGGACAGCGGCTCGTCGAGCAGCAGCAGCGGCGGCTCCATGACCAGCGCGCGGGCGAGCGCAAGGCGCTGCTGCTGGCCCCCGGAGAGCTTGGTCGCCTCGCGATCGGCCATCTCGTCGAGGGCGACGACCTT
>DASTOJ010000104.1:0-14011 GCA_035762565.1 Candidatus Methylomirabilota bacterium
CGCCGGTCGCTGCTCGGCCGCGTCGACACGGTCGGCATCGAGCGCTCGAAGATCGTCATCCTGGAGGCGCTGCTACGCCTCCGTCAGGCCGCTTGTCACCCGGGGCTGATCGACAAGAAGCGCGTCGACGAGGCGGCCGGCAAGCTGGACGTGCTCCTGCCGCGCCTGGCGGAGGTGGCCGAGGAAGGGCACAAGGCGATCGTCTTCTCGCAGTTCACCAGCTTTCTCGCGATCGTGCGGCGGCGGCTCGACGGCGCGGGCCTCCCCTACGAGTATCTGGACGGGGCCACCCGCGACCGGCAGGCGCGCGTCGAGCGCTTCCAGACGGATCCCCACTGCCGCCTGTTCCTCGTGAGCCTCAAGGCCGGCGGTCTCGGCCTCAACCTCACCGCCGCCGAGCACGTTTTCCTGCTGGATCCCTGGTGGAACCCGGCGGTCGAGGCCCAGGCGATCGACCGCGCGCACAGGATCGGGCAGACGCGTCCCGTGCTCGCCTTCCGCCTGATCGCCCCCGACACGGTGGAAGACAAGATCCTCGCGCTCCAGGCCCACAAGCGCGACCTCGCCGAGGCGATCGTCAACGGCCACAACAGCCTGATCCGCACCCTGACGCGCGAAGACCTCGCGCTGCTCCTTTCCTGAGGACGCCAGCCGCTATCTGATCGAGCGCAGCCTCCCGCCAGTAGCCTGATCGGACGTTGATCGCGCCGGCGACGGTAGCGCCGAGCGGGCCGGCGTGGAGGTCCTACTTGCTGGCGAGCCGTCGTCGCCGTTCGAGCGCAGGGGAGCGGCGAGCGCGCCGCCACGGCATCGACTCGTCGTCACCCCAGCCCCCTTCAGGGGGATGGGGGGCCGCGCGAGCCGCGCCCCGGAGCGAGTTACGGCGACAGGCGAGCCAGCGTGGCGCGGCGGGGGACCTCCACGCCGGCCCGCTCGGCGCTACCGTCGCCGGCTACGGCCGCGGGGCGGCCAGCGCCTCGGCCTCGTCGAACTCGTTGGCGGCGAGCTGCTTGAGGCCGGTGCGGTCGTAGACGTGGCCCAGCAGCAGGTGCAGCGTGGCCTCCTCGGGCGAGGCGGCGATCGCCTTCACCAGCTCGCGGCGCGCGTCGGCGTAGAGCCGCTCCTGGAACAGCAGCCCCGCCCGCATCAGCGCCAGGGTGGCCGGCGGATAGTTGCCGGCGCTGCCCGGCGTGAGCACCGCCAGCGTGTCCTTCACTCGGGAGGCGTCGGCGGCCGGGGCGACGTCGAAGGACGCCCGCTGCACGCCGTGCTCCTTGGTCGCCAGTTCCCACGTGTAGCGTGCGCCCGGGGTGAGCGCCGGCGCGCTCGCGGGATACGCGAACGTCCGCCGTCCGAGGTCGGCCTGCTCCCACACGACGGCGCCCTGGGGCCCCAGCAGGCGCACCTGGTACTTCAAGCGGTCGGAGCCCGCCCACTCGAACGCCAGCGCGCCGGGCAGGACGCGCGTGTCGCGCGGGGCCAGGATCAGCGGGGGCTGGGCGCGCACGCTCCGGACGGACAGCGACTGATAGGTGCGCTCACGCTGCTGGCCGAGCAGGAAGCTGGTGACGCTGCCGAGCACCGCCTTCGCCCGGTCGCCGGTACCCTCGGCGGGCCCCGCCTGCACGGCGAACGGCGAGTTCGCCCCGGTGACGACCTGGCTGCCCCGGCCGCCGGTGAAGACCAGCACCGCGCGCGCCTCGCCCGTCACCCTGACCTGGTCCCCCGCCCGCAGCGACAGCAGCGGCTTGGGCGCCTGCCAGTCCGGCTGGCCGGCCGGCTTCACCTCCACCGTGCCCCGCTTGAGCTGGATCTCGGTGAGCACCGCCAGCGGCTCCTGCGCCCACGCGAGCGTCGCCGCGAGCACCAGCAGGCCGACGCTGAGTCCACCTCGCACTGCCTTCATGAGTCGCTCCTCCCGCCACTCAGGACTTCGAAGACGCGGACCTTCTCGACCCGGCCCTTGACCGCCTGCGGACCGCAGTCGCGCACGCGCACGCGGTCGCCGACCGCCGCCAGCGTTTCCTCGGTCACGAGGATCGTCGTACCGAGATCCTTGTTGAGCCCCTCCACCCGCGACGCGACGTTCACGGGGTCGCCGATCATCGTGTACTTGACCCGGTCGCGCCCTCCGATGTTACCGGCGAAAACCCACCCGGTGTGGATGCCGATCCCCATGCGCAGCCGCGGCAGCCCGGCCGCCTCCCACCGCCGATTCAGCGACTCCAGCGCGCGGTCCATCGCGACGGCGCTCTGCACGGCGTGCCAGGCGTGCTCGGGGTCGCCCACCGGCGCGCCGAACACGGCCATCACGGCGTCGCCGACGAAGTCGTTGATCATACCGCGGTGGGCGAAGATGGCGGCCGTCATCCCGTCGAAGTACTCGTTCAGGTGCGCGGCGATCCGCTCGGGGGCCATCTGCTCCGACAGCGTCGTGAAGCCGCGCAGATCGGAGAACAGGACCGAGACCTCGCGGCGCTCGCCGCGCAGGCCGGGGGCGTCGGCCAGCACGCGGGCCATGACGTCGCGCGAGAGATGGCGGGCGAACGAGTCGCGGAAGCGGCGGCGGTCGAGCGCGTCGCTGCCCAGGCCCATGAGGGAGGTCGCCAGCACCGGCAGCACGAAGTCGATCCAGTAGCCGCCGCGGTCGAAGGCCAGCAGGGCGGCCGGCACGCCGAGGGCCAGCGCGCCGACCACGCACACCAGCGTCCCCGTCACCGGCCGCAGGGCCAGCAGCACCGCGCCGGCCACCAGCACCACCCCGGCGTTGATCGCGAAGCCGGCCAGCCAGTTCGAGGGCCGGATGAACCGGCGGGTGGTCAGCATGTGCACCACGTTGGCGTGAACCTCCACCCCGGCCATGAGGCCGTGGGGCGTCGGATAGAAGTCGCGGCTGTCGATGAACGTGCCGCCGATGAGCACGACGCGGCCCCTGAGCGGATTGTCGGCGGCCGGGTCGCCCTCGGCGTCGCCGACGGCGGCCATGACGTCGCTGGGAATGGTGAGGAAGCTGCCGCTCGGCCCCACGTAGTTGATCGGCCACTCGAGCCCCGCCCGCGCGACGACGGCCGGTGAGCCCTCGCGCGCCAGCATGCCGCCGGCATCCAGGCGGGGCAGCGCCAGGGGCCGGCCCGCGCCGAGCGCGTCATCCAGCGCGCGCCCGTCGAGACCGGCCAGGCTCGCCGACACCGCCAGGCCGAGCGTGGGCAGGGGCCGCCCCCCCGGGCCGGGCGGCACCGGCTCGATCCGCCGGATGAGGCCGTCGGCGTCGGAGGGCACGGACGGCGAGGCCAGGACCACCCACGGTCCGAGCGCCGCCGCGCCGAGGAGCCCCGGCCCCTGGTCGAGCGGCGCCAGCAGCACGACGCGGCCCGGGCCGTCGTCGGCGAAGGCGCGGATCGCTGCCGCCAGCGCCGTGTCGGCGGCCGGCGTGGTGGGCGTGGCGAACGTGATGTCGAGGCCGACCGCGCCGGCCCCGCTCTTGGCCACCCCGCGGAGGACCCGGGCGAGGTAGTCCCGCGCGATCGGCTGGCGCCGGCCCAGACCCTCGAACGCGGCCTCGTCGATCGCCACGAGGACGACGTCGTGCGGGAGCCGGCGCCCTTGCAGCCGCTGCAGGAGGTCCAGGGCCCGCACCTGCCAGGATTCCAGGTAGCCGAGGGACGAGGCGGCGGAGACCAGCGCGCTGGCCAGCAGTCCCACCGCCCACATCTGGAGCAGCCGCCCACGCCGCAGGCGCCACCACGCGCGCAGCTGATCCCTGATCGCGGCCTCCTACCGTGCGCGGACTTTGGTGAGAGGCAGGACGCCCTCCAGCTCACCCTTCATCATCGGATGCTGGTTGCCGCCGACGGCGCGCGACTTGCGCACGACCTGCTGCTCGACGTACTCGTACAGCTCCTGGAGGCTCACGATGCCGTCGCGGTTGAGGTCGGCGGCGCCGCGCAGCCCCTCGGTGAGGTAATAGGTGAAGATCCCGTGGCCCAGCTCGGGCAGCTCCACCGACACCTCGGCCGCCCGCGAGGCGGTGATGATGGCGCGCCCCCGGGACCGCGTCAGCCGCTCGAGGAACAGGTCGTCCACCGCGGTCGCCCGCGTCTTGCGGGCCGCGAACGTGCGGCCGCCGGCGGCGCCGCTGTAGCAGGCGTCGAGGAACACCACCACGCGCTCGGCCTCGATCCGCCCGAAGATCGTCTGCAGATCGTCCATCGGCAGCGCGGTCGAGAACAGGTCGTCGGGGTCGGCGTCGCTGGGGATCAGGTATTTCGCCAGGCCGTCGCGCTCGATGCCGCGGGGGTCGACCTCGGGCGCGCCGTGGCCGGCGAAGAACACGAGGACCGTGTCGTCCTTGCCGGCGGCGCGGGCCAGGAACGTGCCCAGCGCGTACTTGAGGTTGCGCAGCGTGGGCCTGCGGTCGCTGCGGTCGGTCAGCAGCAGCACGTTCTCCTTCCGGAACCCACCCGAGTCGACGAGGACCTTGTACATCGCCTCGGCGTCGGCGACCGAGTAGCGCAGCGACGGGATGGAGGCGCTCTCATAGCGCCCCACGCCGACGATGACGGCGTAGCCGGTCCGGCTGACCGGCGCCGGCGGCGCCGGCGCCGCCACGGTCGCCCCGCGGTCGAGCGTGACCGTGCGCACCTCCTGGCGGATGCCGCCGTCGGGCTCGCGGGCGGTGAGCACGATCGTGTTGGCGCCCTCGCGCAGGGTCACCGGCGCCGTCACCACCACCGAGAGCTGCGGCCGGGACTCGGCCTGGCGGAGCACCTCGGTGCCGTTGAGCGTGACGGTCACGCTGCCCACGCCCCGGCTCGACGTGACGACTGCCGCCACCACCGTCTGCTCCTCGCGCACGCGGGCACCGTCGGCCGGATGGCGCACGGCGATGGTGAGCGGCGCGGCCCGGTCGTAGTGGATCGTGCGCAGCTCCTGCCGGATGGCGCCGTCGGCGTCGGTGGCGGCGACCACGAGCAGGTTCGCGCCCTCGCGCAGCTTGAGCGAGGCGCTCAGCGAGACGGCCGGCCGGGGCGCCCGCTCGTCCACCACCGTCACCTCGGCGCCGTTCAGCGTCACCACCACGCGGGCGACGCCCCGCCCGCTCGTGACCAGGCCGGCCAGCGGGATCGTGTCGCGGTCGACGCGCGCCTGGTCGGTCGGGCTCGACACGCTGACCGCCAGCGCCGCCGTGGACGGACGCGCCCCGCCGGGCGCGGGACGGGCCGGCGGTGCGGCCTCGGGCTTCGCCGCCTCGGGGCGCGCGGCGGCCGGCGGCTCGGCCCGGGACGACGGTGGAGGGACCGGCGGCCTGGTCGCCGGCGGCGCGGCGGGCGCCTGGACCGTGACGGGCGGCTCGCCGGCCAGCTCGAAGTTCAGCAGCGGCTTGCTCGACACGGCCTTCACGAGGCGCTGCACGGCGGGCGCGTACCAGACCGTGTACTCGAAGCGGGCGGCCGCGGCGATGGCGCCGTACCGCTGGTAGGGATTCCCCGAGAACCGTCCGGGGATCTCGGGCTCGAACCCGTAGTGGATCCGGAACGCCGGCACCTTCCGGCCGGCGATCTCCACGTCCTCGGCGGCCACGACCCGCCAGGTCCCGTAGACCTCGACCTCGCCGCTGTCCGCGCCGCGGAGCCGCACGATCACGAGCCCGGCCCCCCGGCGCCCGACCTCGAGCGGCCAGCCGGGCCCGGGTGGGGGCTCGACCTCGATCGACTCCGCGCCGCGCCGCACGTACCTGAGCGTCAGGTCGCGGCTGAGCCAGATCTCGCGGTCGTCCGCGGTGAAGACGAAGCCGTTCCGGTCGGTCCGCGCCAGCCGGTAGGTGGCGTCGGTCAGCGCCCAGCTGTCGCCCACCGCGAAGGCCGGCCGCTCCGCCCGCGGCTTCTGCGCGGCAGCGACGAGCGGCAACGCGACGAGTGCCAGCAGCGCGGCGACGAGCGCGGCCCGGCGCGCCGGGCGCCTCACCGGCCGCGGACCTTGGCCAGCGGGAGCACGCCCTCCAGCTCGCCCTTCATGACGGGGTGCTGGTTGCCGCCCACGCTGCGCGACTTCGCGGTCACCTGCTGCTCCAGGTACTCATACAGCTCCTGCAGCGAGATGATACCGTCCCGGTTGAGATCGGCGGCGCCTTT
The DNA here is from genome assembly GCA_035762565.1 of Candidatus Methylomirabilota bacterium. GTDB lineage: Bacteria > Methylomirabilota > Methylomirabilia > Rokubacteriales > CSP1-6 > AR5. The sequence goes on from DASTOJ010000104.1 coordinate 6,132, forward strand.
CAGCCCGCTCACCAGGTAGTAGCTGAAGATCCCGTGGCCCAGCTCGGGCAGCTCGATCGACACCTCGGCCGGCCGCGAGGCGGTGATGATCGCGCGCCCCTTGGAGCGGGTCAGCCGCTCGAGAAACAGGTCGTCGACGGCCCCCGCCCGGGTCTTCTTCGACGCGAACGTCCGGCCGCCGGCGGCGCCGCTGTAGCAGGCGTCCAGGAACGCCACCACCCGCTCGGCCTCGATGCGCCCGAAGATCGTCTGCAGCTCGTCCATCGGCAGCGCCGTCGAGTACAGGTCGTCCGGATCGGCATCGCTCGGGATCAGGTACTTCGCCAGGCCGTCGCGCTCCAGCCCGCGCGTGTCGACCTCGGGCGCGCCGTGGCCGGCGAAGAAGATCAGCACCGTGTCGTCCTTCTGGGCCGAGCGTCCGAGGAACGTCCCCAGCGCCCACTTGATGTTCCGCAGGGTCGGCTTGCGGTCGCTGCGATCCGTCAGCAGCAGCACGTTGTCCTTCTTGAACCCGGCCGGCCCGATCAGCGTCTGGTAGACCGCCTCTGCGTCGGACACGGTGTACCGCAGGCGCGGGACCGCCACGCTCTCGTACTGCCCGACGCCGATCACGACGGCCCACTGCTGGCGCGCCGGCGGCGCCGGCGCGGCGGGCGGCGGGACGGCGGCGATCCTCGGCGGGTCGTAGGTGACAGTGCGAACTTCCTGACGCTGGACACCGCCGGCGTCGGTCGCGCTGATCACGATCGCGTTGGTCCCCGGCCGCAGCGTGACGGGCGTGGTGACGACGACCGAGGTCTGGGGCGTCCGTTCCGCCTGCTGCGCCACCTCGGCGCCGTTGAGCGTCACGCTCACGCGCGCCACCCCCTTGCCCGAGGTGACGACCACCGCCACGACACTCGACTCCTCGGTGAGCCGCGCCCGGTCCTCGGGGAAACGCACGGCGATCGCCAGCGGCGTCGCCCGCGCGTACTCGACCGTCCGCACCTCCTGCTGCGCCGTGCCCTGGGCGTCGATGGCCGTGACGACGAGGGTGTTCTGCCCGTCGCGGAGCCGGAGCGGGAGGTTGAGCGCCAGCGTCCGCAACGGCGTCTTCTCGTCCCGGCGTGTCACCTCCAGGCCGTTCAGCGTCACGATCACCTGGCTGACGCCCCGCCCACCCGCGACGACACCGGCGAGCGCGATCGACTCGTGATCGACCCGCAGCCGGTCGCCCGGCGACGAGATGCGCACCTCGAACGGGGGCGGCGGCGGTGCAGTCGTCGCCGGCGGGCTGAGCGGCTCGGGGGTGGCCGCCGGCGGCGGCTCGCTGACCAGCGGCGCCGGACGGCGCCCGGTCTCGGCAGCCCCCGGAATCGGGCCCGGAACCGGCGCGAGCGGAGGCCTCGGCGCGGCCCCCGGCCCGCGGGGGCTGAGCGGCCCCCGCGTCGGCGCCTGGGCGACGGGCCCGGGCCCCTCGTAGACGATCGTGCGCGCCTCCTGGCGCGTCTCGCCGCCGGCGTCCTTCGCGGTCACGAGCACGACGTTCCGGCCCTCCCGCAGGGCCAGCGCGGCGGTCAGGGGCACCTCTTTCGGCGGATTCGACGCCTCGTCGACCCTGAGCACCTCCGCCCCGTTGAGCGTGACGACCACGTGGCTGACGCCCCGGCCGGCCGTGACCTTGCCGGAGATCGGCAGCGTCGCGCTGTCGACGCGCGCGCCAGCGGCGAGCCCGGTGAAGGCGATCGTGAGTGGGGCCGGCCGGTCGACGTCGAGCAACTCCGCGCTGAAGCCACTGTTGCCTCGGCCGCCGAAGTCAGGGTCGATCTGCATCTTGACGTAGCGGCGGAGCTCCGGCGCGTACCAGAGGACGACGGAGGCTACCCATCCCCCCGGGTGCATGCGAGTCCAGACGTTGCGAGCGCGGTCGGGCGGCGCGCTCTCCAGCGAGATCTTGAACGCCCTGAACGTGCCCGCCGGCACCGAGACGTCCTCGTACTTGTCCACGCTCAGCGTCACGCGTCGCGTGCACGCAGACGGGCAATTCGGCGTGATCCAGCGCGGCTCGGCGACGGCGACCTGGCCGACCCTCAACGGCCACTGCAGCTCCAGCGGGGGATCGAGGGCGAAGCCGCGCGCCCCGCGCATCCAGCGGGCCAGGGCCAGGCTCTTCGTGAGGTGCATCTCGTGGCCCGGTCCGCTGGAAAAGACGTAGCGATCATCCTCGACCCGGACGAGGTCCCAGGCGCCGTCGGAGCGCACCCAGCGGTCGCCGAGCTGATAGGTCGGCCGCTCGACCCTCGGCTGGGCCTCGAGGACCCCGGCCACGAGGGCTAGGAGCAACAGGACCGGAGCCGATCGCATCAGCGTCTTCACGAAAGCGTCCTCCCTGGTGCGGCAGCGGGGCCGGCCGGGCGACCGGGCGGAAGAGCCGCCCGACCAGCATAGGTGGGCGCGCGGGGATTGGTCAATTAAGTTGTGCGGTTCTACAATCCGCCGTGGGAGGCGACATGAGGATCGACCGCGGGCGGCTGGAGCGGACAATCGAGGAGCTGGGCCGGGTGGGCGCCACCGAGCGCGGCGGCCTGACACGCCTGGCGCTCAGCGACGAGGACAGGCGGGGGCGCGACCTCATGGTCGCCTGGATGCGGCAGGCCGGGCTCCGGGTGACCGTCGACCAGATGGGCAACGTCTTCGGTGAGCGGCCGGGTCAGCCCGGCCAGGCGCCCCTGATGATGGGCTCCCACGTCGACTCCGTTCCGACCGGAGGCAAGTACGACGGCCAGCTCGGGGTGCTGTGCGCGCTGGAGACGATCCGCACGCTGAACGACCACCACGTCGCCACGCGCCACCCGGTGACGCTGGTGATCTTCACCAACGAGGAGGGCGCGCGCTTCCAGCCCGCGATGCTCGCCAGCGGCGTGATGGCCGGCAAGATCGCGCTCGAGGACGCCTACAACGCCCGCGACAAGGACGGCCTGCGGCTGGTCGACGAGCTGGAGCGCATCGGCTACCTCGGCCTCGAGCCGTGCGTGCCACGCCCCCTGCGCGCCTACCTCGAGCTGCACATCGAGCAGGGTCCCTTCCTGGAGGAGGAAGGGCTGTCGGTCGGCGTGGTCGACGGCATCGTGGCAATCGCCTGGTCGCGGCTCACGATCCACGGCGTGCAGGACCACGCGGGGCCCACGCCGATGCGCATCCGCCACGACGCCCTGGTGGCCGCCGCCGAGGTCGTCGCCGGCGTGCGCGGGATCGCCCGCGCGCTGGGCGGCGACCTGGTGACGACGGTGGGGACCCTCACCGTGACGCCCAACATCGTCAACGCGATCCCGGGCCGCGTGACGCTGTCGATCGACATGCGGGATCCCGAGGACGCCACGCTCGACCGCGCGCTGCCGCTGCTCGACCGCGTGGTCCGCGAGGCCTGCGAGCGGGAGGGCGTGACCTACACGCTCGAGCACTACTGGCGCGTGCCCGCCACGCCGTTCGACCGCGAGGTGGTGGACGCCGTCGAGCGCGCGGCCCGGGCCGCCGGCGCCCGCCACCGGCGCATCCGCTCGGGTGCCGGCCACGACGCGCAATACATGGCGGCCATCGGGCCGGCCGGCATGGTATTCGTGCCTTCGCGCGACGGGCGCAGCCACTGCGAGGAGGAGTTCACACCGATGGACGACATCGAGCACGGCGCCAACACCCTGCTGGGCGCCGCCCTCGAGCTGGCCGGCCAGCCTTGACGGCCACGGAGGCGCTCATGCACCAAATCAAGTCCATGCTCTGCCTGCTCGTCGGAGTGTCGCTGGCTCTTGCCGGGTGCTTCGGCGCCTACCAGACGAGGCCCGACGACCCGCGCGGCACGGCGGGCCTGGTGCCGAACGTCGAGGACAGGGACGCCGGGCTGGTGGCCGTCGCCCCGGGCTTCGACCTCAAGGCGTACCGGGTGATCGCGGTCAACCAGTTCTCGGTGACCGACGCCGCGATCAAGGACGAGGGGGACCGGCGGCTGGCCCAGTCGATGTCGGTGTTCCTGCAGTCCGAGCTCGTGCGCCGCCTTCGCGAGAGCGGACTCTTCGAGCGCGTCGTCAACCTGACCGAGACGCCGATGCCGCCAGCACCGCCGAGCGCGCTCCGCATCGACGGCGACATCCCGCGGCTGGGCCAGGGCTCGCAGGCCGTCCGCGCGTTCTTCGGACTCTACGGTGCGGGCCGGACGCGTGCCCAGGTCGAGATGCGCTTCGTGGAGGTGACCAGCGGCAGGGTCGTCCTCGTCACCGCCGATCGCCGGATCGCCTCCATGGGCATCTTCGGGGGCGACAGCAAGGACCACCTCCGGGAGTCGTTCGACGACACCGCCCGGGACCTGGCGAAGTTCCTGGTTCGCCTCAGCCTGGGCGAGGCGCCGCGGCCGTAGGCGCCGTCAAGGACAGGTCAGCGCAGCAGGGCGAGCAGCGTGATGGCGACGGCGGCGTTGTTGGCGACGTGGGCGGCGACGCCCGGCAGCAGGCTGCCGGTGCGCTCGTAGAGGTAGGCCCAGATAACCCCGGACAGGAAGACGCTGAGGAAGCCCGCGATCCCGTAGCCGTGGGCGAATCCGAAGATCAGCGCGCTGCCCAGCGCGGCCGCCGGCCAGCCGAAGCGTGAGCGCAGGGAACCGTAGAGAAGTCCGCGGAAGATCAGCTCTTCGAAGATGGGCGCGAAGACGACCGCGCCCAGGACCGTCGCCACGACCTCGGCCGGCGAACCCCAGGCCAGGGTGGCGTCGAACCACTCGGACCAGTGCGAGGTCAGCCCCAGCCGCTGACCGAGCACGCCCAGGCCGATGTCCGTCACGAGACCGGCGGCCACGAGCACGAGCGTCGCCCGGGCGCACCCGCGCCACCCGTCAGGCCGCGGGCGCAGACCGAAGGCGGCCGCGAACCCGAGGCCCGCCGGCGCCAGCAACGTGCGCCGGGCCAGAAGCAGCACGGGCAGGTACATGAGGGGCTGGTCGAGCGTTCCAGCGAGGAGCGGCTGCTCGGCGAGCCAGTGCCCGCCGGCGAGCAGCAGCAGCAAGAGCAGGGCGGCGAGGGCGGCGCCGCGCACGAGGACGGCCAGCCCGGCGCCCGCCGGCCACGGCGGCGGCAGCGGGGCGTCGGCCACCGCCGGCCGCCGGAGCAGCGAGCGCAGGGCGAGCCCGCCGAGGGCGAGCAGGAGCAGGTCGAGCGCCGCGAGCGCGCGCAGCCGCCGGAGCAGCGGCCCGGCGCGGGCCGCGATCGACTGGCGCGCGTGCCCGCCGCGCACCGGCTCGCCCAGGCGCGCGGCCAGCCGCAGGGCGAGCGCATCGGCAAACCAGCCGGGTCCCAGCGCGCCGAGCGTCTCGGCGGCGGCCGCGGCGTCGACCTCGCCCCGCTCCTGGTACACCGCCTCGATCACGTCCGCGTAGGTCGCCAGCGGATCGCCGCGCGCCCTCCACGGCTCCACCGCGCGCCGCAGGCGCTCCCGCCGTCCCGCCTCGCCCAGCAGGATCGCCAGGCGCAGGTCCACGCCCGGCGCCAGCGAAGCGGCCGCCAGCTCCTCGTACCAGGCGATGGCCTGGTCGATCTCGCTGCCGGTGTCGGTGAGCGTCAACGCGTACAGCCGGCGCTCCCAGGCGGGCGCCCCGGCCAGCGCGGTGTCCACGTCCATCGTGCGGCCGACGATCAGCGCCAGCGCCCGCTCCGGATCCTCCACGCCGGCCAGGGGCCCCTCCCCCGCCTGCAGGCGCAGGAGCAGCGCGACCAGGGCGAGCAGGACCAGCACGGACACGACGGTGACGGCGCGTCCCAGGGTGCGGCGGCCGGCGGCCGGAGGGGCCGGAGCCGGCGGCACGGGCTCGACTGGCGGCAGGTCCGTGGCGGCCGCTATTCGGCCGGCGGCAGCGCGTCGCCCGTGACGTAGGGCACGGAGCGGGCGCGGGGGCGCACGCGGACGCGGGCGACGACCGGCAGGTGATCGGAGGCGACGCGGGCCAGACGGCTGCCGTGCACGTGGAACTCCTCGCCCTGCAGCTCGACGTCCCAGTAGATGCGGTCGAGACGGAACAGGGGGAACACGGCGGGATGCGTGCGGCGCATCCGCCGCATCGGCGAGGAGAACTCGCGGCGCAGGCCGCGGGTGACCGGGCCGCGATGCCACTCGTTGAAGTCGCCGAGCAGCAGGCGCGGCCCCTCGCAGTCGGCCGCGCGCAGGAAGGCGTGCAGCAGGTCGATCTGGGCGCGGCGCTCGCGGAAGGCCAGGCCGAAGTGGCAGTTGAAGACGTGCAGCGCGGTGCCGTCGACGCCGAGGTCCACCCGTAGGCAGCCTCGCGGCTCCCGCCCGTCGCACGAGAGATCGCACCGCAGTGAGGACAGCACCGGCAGCCGCGTGAGGACGGCGTTGCCGTACGTGCCGTCGCCGAAGAGCCGTGTCTCCCCCATGACCACCGTCATCCCGAGCGCGCCGGCCAGGTACTGCGCCTGGTCGGCGTGGTCCACGCCGTTCTCGCGCACGACCTCCTGCAGGCCGATCACGTCGGGCCCGATCTCGCCGATCACCCGGGCGATCCGGTCGAGGTCGCGCCGGCGGTCGAGGCCGACCCCCCGGTGGATGTTGTAGCTGGCGACGACCAGCCCCGTCACGTCGCGTCCTGGTAGCGCGCGAAGGCCGGGTAGAGCTGGAGCGGGTGCGTGATCGGCTCCGCCACCGTCACGCCGGGCGGCGTCACCAGGAACGTCTGCATCTCGTCCCGGGTGGGGCCGGCGTGGGCGCCGGTCTCGGCGATGAACGACACGTGCCCGTTCGCCGCCTCCACGCCGTAGAGGACGAGGTCACCGGCGCTCGGCATCGCCATGAGATCTCGGATGCCCGCCTGGACGAGGTCCAGGTCGGGCCGGCCGGCGAACGGCCCCTCGCCCAGCTCCTCCAGGCGGTACCGCTTGCCGCGCCAGAAGCACACCGGGCCGGCCGCGGACCGGGCCAGCACGAAGCCCATGCCCTTGCTGCGCGCGATCTCCTCGGCCAGCCCGGGGAAGCGCTCCTCGATCCGCTCGATGCCGAGCGGCGCAGGGTCGTCGAGGAAATAGACGAAGGCGTTGGGGCCGGCCGCGATGACGCGCACGCCGCCCAGCTCGCGCGCCTCCTTCACCTCGCCCAGCAGCCAGGGGAAATCGTCCTCGAGGTAGTTGATGAACCGCTGCACGACACCGGGCGCGCGGCCGCTGCGAATGGCCTTGATGCCACCGGCCAGCCGGCGGCCCTGCGGGCGCCCCGGCGCCACCTCGTGGGCGCCGGCCGGCGTCAGAAAATCCTCGAAGAGCAACCGCTCGATGCGCCGGCCCCCGTGGAGCTGCTCGTAGGGGACGCAGTGGGCCTGGCCGTGGTCGGCCAGGAGATAGATGTCGTAGCGGTGCTCGGGTACCCGCCGCGCCACCCGCCACAGCTGCTGGAGCGAGCGATCGACGGACCGCAGGGCGCGCAGGGCACGGGGATGCCTCGGGCCCCAGGCGTGGGCGAAGATGTCGTAGTCGAGGTAGTTCACGTAGATCGCCGGGGTGCCGGCGTAGAGGTCGCGCGCGGTCGAGAGCGTGAACAGCTCGCGGATCCAGACCGACACGCCGACCTTCAGCGCGAGCAGCTTCCAGCCGCGCGGCGCCTGCACCGGATCGGCAATCAAGGTCAGCAGCGCGCGGCCGATCGCCAGCGCGGAGATGCCCACGCTCTTGACGATCACCCAGGCCAGCACCACGAAGGCCGACAGCGCGCGGAGCAGACCGCCGCCGGAGGGCCGCTTGAGCCGCGAGAACGTCAGGAGATCGTTGGCGGCCCCGCCGGTGAAGATGCAGCCGTAGGCGCTGCCGCCCGTGACGATGCCGAGGCGGCCGACGGCCTGCGTGCGCTCGACGTGGGCG
>DASTOJ010000105.1:0-5674 GCA_035762565.1 Candidatus Methylomirabilota bacterium
CCGGTGTTGACGCAGCCGTTGCGGATCAGCGTGCGGAGCAGCTCGGTGGACTCGGTCTCGACGGTGACGTCATCACGCATGGCGGCCTCCTGGCGGAGGGATGATAGCATCGGCCCGGTGTCCGGCACCGTCGCCGCCCTCGCCCTGCTCAGCGCCCTTCTCTCCGCGGCGGCGACGGTCCTCATCCGGCAGGGCCTGCGCGGCTCCAGCCCGTACACCGGCGTCTGGATCAACATGGCGGTGGGCGCGGTCTGCCTGTGGGGCGCCGTGCTCGTCACGGGCGGGATGGGGCGGCCGACGCCGACCGCGTTCGCCCTCTTCGTGCTGGCCGGGCTCATCGGCACCGTCGCTGGCCGGCTGTTGCGGTTCTTCGCGATCGACACGGTCGGCGCCTCCATCACCGGGGCCTTCATGAACGTGACGCCGCTGGTGTCCTCGGGGCTGGCCATCCTGCTGCTCGGCGAGCACGTCACGCTGCCGATCGTCCTCGGGACGCTGGTCATCGTGGCCGGGGCGACGCTGCTCTCGACCGGCGGGCGCAGCCTCGGCGTCCGGCCGGTGCAGCTCTGGCTGCCCATCCTGTCGGCGACGTGCTTCGGCATCGTGGCCATCTTGAGGAAGCTGGGTCTGAGCGGGATGGCCCCGGTGCCGGGGACGGCGGTGAACGTCACGACGGCGCTGGTGGTGTTCACGGGCTTCCTGGTGGCGTCCGGGCAGAGCCGCGCGATGGTGTGCCGCGGGCCCAGCCTCGTGTACTTCGTCGCCGCCGGCCTCACCGAGAACCTGGGGGTGTTCCTCGTGGTGCTCGCCCTCAGCCTCGGCACGGTGAGCGTCGTGGCCCCGCTCACCAACGCCACCCCGCTGTTCGTGATCGTCTTCTCCCTCCTCTTCCTGCGCGGGATCGAGACCCTCAACGCCCGGGTGATCGGGGGTTCCGTGCTGGTCGTCGTCGGCGCCGTGCTCATCACCGCCCTGGGTAGGCCCTGAGCGCGAGGCTGGCCCTGGGGCCGCCGCGGAGGTAGGATGTCGGCGCAAAGGAGCGAGCCATGTACGACAGGCTGATCTCCGGCGACAACCACATCGATCTCACCTACTGCCCGCCCGAGCTGTGGTCGTCGCAGGCGCCCGGCAAGTGGAAGCTGCTGGCGCCTCGCACGGAGGAGCTGGAGGACGGCCTGCACTGGTTCGTCGAGGCCGTGGACAAGGGCATGTGGAACGGCGTCGGCCCCGGCTTCCTGCCTTACACCAAGGGCAGCTTCGGCCACATCGACGAGATGCGGGACGCCGGCTTCGAGTGGGACTATCGGCCGGGCGCCCGGCCGCGGCCGACCACGCCCGAGCTGCGGCTGGCCGATCTGGACCGCGACGGGCTCGACAAGGAGATCATCTATGGGTGCCTGATGATCAACGAGATGATCGCCGATCCCGGCCTGCGGGCGTGGTGCGACCGTATCTACAACGACTGGGCGGCCGACTTCGCGAAGACGTCGGACCCCGACCGCGTCTTCCCGCTCGCCATCGTGCCCAACAACGACCCGCTCGAGGCCGCGGCCGAGGTGCGCCGCTGCGCGGCGATGGGGCTGCGGGGCGGCGATCTCGCGTTCAAGCGCATGAGCCTGCCGCTCTATCACCACGGCTGGTATCCGCTGTGGGAGGCGGCCGCCGAGTGCCGGTTCCCGATCTCGTTCCACTCCACCGGCTTCAAGGCGCTGCGCGCCCCCGACGATCCAAAGATGGAGAAGGAGTACTTCACGCAGTACCGGCTCGTGCGCTCGGCGCTCTTCCAGCTCGACACCATGGAGGTGCTGGTCTCGATGCTGGCCTCGGGCGCCTGCGAGAAATATCCCGACTTCAACTTCGTGCTGGGCGAATCCGGCGTGACGTGGCTGCCCTACGTGTTCGACCGGCTGGACACCGAGTACCACGACCGGGCCCGCTCGCTCGGCCTCTCGCTGAAGCCGAGCGACTACTTCCGGCGCCAGGGCTACGTGACGTATCAACAGGATCAATACCTGGAGCCGATCATCCCGCTCATCGGCGAGGACAACATCATCTGGGGCGCCGACTATCCGCACCCCGACTGCCTGTGGCCGGAGTCGCGCCGTATCCTCGAGAAGAACCTGGGCGGGCTGCCCGAGCGCGTCCAGCGCAAGATCACGCATGACAACGTCGCGACGCTCTACAACCTCGGATAGGCGGAGACCGCCCATGACGACGACCGCGCTCGATATTCCATCCCTCAGAGACAACGTCTCGCCCGAAGAATGGGCGATTCGCGTGGACCTGGCCGCGTCCTACCGGCTGGTGGCCCGCTTCGGCTGGGAAGACCTCGTGTTCACGCACATCAGCGCCCGGGTGCCTGACACCGAGGATCAATTCCTCATCAACCCGTACGGGCTCTTCTTCGACGAGATCACCGCGTCGAGCCTGGTCAAGATCGACCTGCAGGGCAACAAGGTCGGCGACTCGCCGTTCCCGGTGAACGCGGCCGGCTTCGTGATCCACAGCGCCATCCACGCCGGGCGCCACGACGCCAGGTGCGTGCTCCACACCCACACGATCAACGGCGTGGCGGTCTCCGCCCAGCACGGCGGCCTGCTGCCGCTCTCCCAGCACTCGATGGCGGTCCTCGGCAGCCTCGGCTATCACGACTTCGAGGGCCCGGCCACGCGCGACGACGAGAAGCCGCGGCTGGTCGCCGACCTCGGCACCAACGTCCACCTGATCCTCAAGAACCACGGTCTGATCACGGTCGGCGAGACCGTGGCCGAGGCCTTCACGCGAATGTACTACCTGGAGACGTCGTGCGCGATCCAGGTGCGCGCCCAGGCCGGCGGCGGCGAGTTGACGCACGTCTCGAAGGACATCCTCGACGCCTCCTACGCCACGATGCAGGCGGGCGGGGCGCCGCGCCGCAGCGCGGCTGGGGTCGCGTGGCCGGGATTGCTGCGAAGACTGGACCGCGCCGACCCGTCGTACCGCACCTGACGCGGGGGGAGGGGCGCCGTCGTCGGTCGGGGCTACGGAGCCTGGACCTCGAGGCGCATCACCGCGGTGCCGATGACCCGCCGACCCCCGGGCGGAATCACGCCGATCACGACGACCTGCTCGCGCGGCGTCAGCACGGCGTACTGGTCCTGGGGCACACGGGTCAGATCGACGCTCACGCTGGCGCCGCTGTTCAGCTGCACGACCAGCGTCTGGCCGCCGACCCACTGCACGAGCCCGTCGAGACGCACCGGCCGGTCCTGGGCGCCGGCCGGCGCGAACGCGCCCGCCAGCAGGACGGAGAGAACGAGACCTGCGACGACCGCCGCCATCCGCTTCGGCATCGACGTGAGCCTCCCGCCGTAAGGATGCTGGCGCGGCGCTGACCGGTTCAGGGGCGGGCGAGGAGGAGCCCCGCCCGCCCGGCGTGCCTGCCGCTGCGGTGCTACTGCTGACCGCGCGGGGCCTGGAGCTCGTCCGGGCGGTCGCGCGGCTCGTGCAGATCCTGACCGCGCGGGGCCTGGATCTCGTCCTGCTGGTCGCGCGGCGCCTGTACCTCCTGGGCACGCGGCGCCTGCGTGTCGTCCCGCGGCGGCTGCTCCGCGTGGGCGGCGGTCGCCGTCAGCAGCGTGGCCAGCGCGATTGCGAGTGCGTTCGTCTTCATGTCCTGTCTCCTTCGCTCGTGGTTCTCCGGCTCCAGCGACCTCGGCGTTCCATGATCCGGGCCCGTCGGCCGGGTTGAGCGCGGTTGAGAGCAGTGCGCGTGCCAGACCCGAACGGGGCGGAATCGTTGACGGCTCGTGACCGCAAGGGTCGGCGGCCGTTCCAAGGCGAAACCCGCGGTTCACGCCGAAACAACCGGGGTCGCGGCGGCCGGCCGGCTCCGCTTGTTCCGGATCGAAACGACGTTCTGAAACGGAACACGTGCGTGCCGGCTCAGCGTGATTTCACGCGGCCTTCGCGTGGCACGCCCCTTGCCCCCGGCGTACACTCGACCGAGTCGGAGGGCGTGATGCCGGTTCCGCTGATGCTGACGTTCGTTTCGACGGTGGCGTTCGCGATCCAGCTGCTGATCTTCGCGTATCTCTACTCGTCGCATCGCGTGCGCTTCTTCCAGTACCTGCTCCTGGCCTGGGGCGCCTACACGCTGTCCAAGGGGCTCAAGCTCGTCGACGTCCTCGTGCGCGACGTCCACCATCCGAGCCTGGCCACCGGCGTGGCCACCGTGGCGGCGGTCGGCTTCACGCTCGCCGCCGCCCTCGCGCACCGGTGGGGCTACCGGCTCCGGGCTCGAGACGTCCTGGCGGGGACGGGCGTCGCGGTGCTCCTGGCGCTCGGGAGCGACGTGATCGGCAGCGACGAGGGGCAGCGCGTGGTCGGCCTGGGGCTCGGCGCCGTTCAGATCGCCGCCGGGATGCTGTTCTGGCCGTCGCAGGGCCGCAGCGCCGGGTTCCGGGGCGAGCGGCTCCTGGCCGGCCTCCTGACGCTGTGGGGCGTCCATCGGATCGCCACGCAGTTCGTGAACACCGACCCCGGGTCGGCCGGTTACATGGCCGTGCACGGGGTGTTCATCACGCTCTACTTCCTGTCGACCTTCGCGGTCATCATCATGGTCCTCGAGCGGGCGCGCAGCGAGAGCGAGCGGCTCCACGCGCGGCTGCGCGAGGCCGAGCGGCTGGCGACGGCGGGCGAGCTGGCCGCCGGCATGGCCCACGAGATCCGGAATCCGCTGGCGGCCATCGTCAACGCCACCGCGCTGCTCACCGACGAGTCGGGACTCACGCCGGACGAGCGCGCGTCCACGCTGACCGCGATCCGCACCGAGGCGCGACGGCTCAACCGCATCCTCTCCGACTTCCTGCACTTCGCGCGCCCCCAGGCGGCGCACCGGGCTCCGGGCGACATCCGCGCGGTCGTCCACCACGTCGGCGCGCTGATCCGGGACGACCGCTCGCGCGCCCCCCGCGTGGACGTGAAGGTGGCGGTCGACCCGGCGGTACCGCCCTTCGCCTTCGATCGTGATCAGGTCACCCAGGTGCTCTGGAACGTCGCGCTCAACGGCGTCGAGGCGATGAACGGGCGCGGCCGGCTGTCGCTCGAGGTCGCGCGGCGGAACGGGGACGTGGCGCTCACCGTCAGCGACACCGGGCCCGGCATCCCGCGGGAGCGTCTCCCCCGGGTGTTCGAGCCCTTCTACTCCGGCAAGCCGAACGGCAGCGGTCTCGGCCTCACGATCGCCGAGCGCATCGTCGCCGCCCACGGCGGCCGGATCGAGATCGACTCCGCGCCCGGGGGCGGAACCCGGGTGACCCTGCTCTTCCCGCTGGAGGCGGCCTGACGATGGCCCGCCTGCTGGTCGTGGACGACGAGCCGTCGGCCCGCGGCACGCTGGCCCTGCTCCTCCGCAAGCGGGGCCACCAGGTGCTGGAAGCCGACGGCGTCACGGCGGCCACCAAGCGCCTGGCCGGCGAGGTCTTCGACCTCGTCGTCACCGACCTCCGGATGCCCGACGGCGACGGCCTCGACGTGCTGCGCGCGGCCAAGACGCACGCTCCGGCTACCGAGGTGATCCTGCTCACCGCCTTCGCAGAGTGGAAATCGGCCAAGGAGGCCATTCGCATCGGTGCCCTCGACTATTTCGAGAAGGGCCAGGAGCCGGACGAGCTCTACCACCGCATCGACAAGG
>DASTOJ010000106.1:0-2824 GCA_035762565.1 Candidatus Methylomirabilota bacterium
ATCAGCGATCTCATCAAGCCCGTCGAGAATGAGCAGCGCTCGCCCGGGTCGTATCTTCTCCCCGAGGTAATCGTGAAGGTCGGCCGCCTGCTCCTTGCTTAGCTCTGCTTTGCGCAGGGTGTGCTTGAGTATTTCGCCCAACGAGCCTTCCAAGCAGATCGCGTCGAGATCTCGGCAGCGGACCAGGATCGGCAGCCAGTCCGCGTTCGGCAAAGTCTGGACATCGGGCAGATCTTTCCATTCGGGATCGGCTGAACCGCGCCGGGTTTGCCGGAGGCTCCAACTCTTGAGAGGATGGAGCGATGACGAGGCAGACGAGGTATTCACCGGAGGTGCGGGCGCGGGCCGTGCGGATGGTGGTCGAGCACCGGGGCGAGCACGCCTCGGAGTGGGCGGCGATCGGCTCGATCGCGGCGAAGATCGGCTGCACGGCGGAGACGCTGCGTGGCTGGGTTCGCCAGTCGGAGCGTGACCAGGGGCTGCGAGCTGGCCCGACGACGGACGAGCGCGAGCGGATCAGGTCCCTGGAGCGCGAGGTTCGGGAACTGCGCCAGGCGAACGAGATCCTGAGGAAGGCATCGGCTTATTTCGCGATGGCGGAGCTCGACCGCCGGCCCAAGCCATGATCGCCTTCATCGACGCGCACCGCGATGCGTCCGGGGTCGAGCCGATCTGCAGGGTGCTGCCGATCGCCCCGTCGACGTACTACGAACACCTGGCTCGGCGTGCCGATCCCTCGAAGCTGCCGGCCCGCGCCAAGCGTGATGCCGGGCTTCGCGGCGACATCCGGCGGGTGTGGGACGAGAACTTCCAGCTCTACGGGGTGCGGAAGGTCTGGCGGCAGTTGCGGCGCGAGGGGATCGAGATCGCCCGATGCACCGTTGCCCGGCTGATGCGCGAGTTGGGTCTGCGAGGCATCGTTCGCGGCAAGACGGCGCGTACCACCGTCAGCGACAAGGCAGCCCCCTGTCCGCTGGACCGCGTGAGCCGGGACTTCAAGGCATCGCGGCCGAACGTGCTTTGGGTCGCCGATTTCACCTACGTCGCCACTTGGCAGGGCTTCGTCTACGTCGCGTTCGTGATCGATGCGTTCGCCAGGCGGATCGTCGGCTGGCGGGTGGCCAGGCGGGCCGAGACGGGCCTCGTGCTCGACGCGCCCGAGCAGGCGCTGCACGCCCGCAGGCCCGTCGAGGGCGGCCTCGTCCATCACAGCGACCGGGGCGTGCAGTATGTCTCGATCGCGTACACCGAGCGCCTCGCCGAGGCCGGCATCGCGCCGTCGGTCGGCGGCGTCGGCGACAGCTACGACTGTGAGATTGCTGGTCGCCGCCCGGCCGGCCTGACCCCCGTTACGACTGACCTCGTGTCCTCGCTGTTGATCTGTCGGTTCGGCCGGGCGGTGTCCCCAACCCGGCGGCCGCGCGGGCAGTGACCGAATAGGAGCCTGAGGCAGCAGGTCTCGTCACAGTCCTGTCCGCCCGCCCGACCGCCGGGCCCGGACCGTCGACGTGAGGAGATCGACAGCCATGGCCAGTATCCCACCCGGACAGCCTCGCCGGAAGGTCGTCGTCGGGGTCGACACCCACAAGCACGTCCACGTCGCCGTGGCGCTCGACGCGCTTGGCGGTCGCTTCGGCGGGCTCACCATCCCCGCCACCACCGACGGCTACGCCCAGCTCGAGCGGTGGGCCCGTGCGCTCGGCGATGTCGCGGCCGTCGGCGTGGAAGGCACCGGCTCCTACGGCGCCGGGCTGAGCCGTTTCCCGCGCCGGCGGGGCCATCATGTCGTTGAGGTGAACCGCCCCGACCGGCGCCTCCGCCGTCAGCGCGGCAAGAGCGACACCATCGACGCCGAGAACGCCGCCCGGGCCGTGCTCAACGGGCAGGCCACCGCCGTACCCAAGTCCGGCGAGCACCAGGTGGAGATGATCCGGCACGTCAAGATCGCCCGTGACACCGCCGTGAAAGCCCGCACCCAAGCCATCGTGGCCCTCAAGGCGCTCCTGGTGGGCGTGCCCGCCGCGTCGCGCGAGCAGCTCGAGCCCATCACCGGCAAGCGAGCCCTGATCGAGCGATGCGCCGCGCTCCGGCCCGGCGACGTCAGCTCGCCGACCGCGTCGGCCAAGCACGCCGTGCGCTCGCTGGCGCGCCGCTGGCTGGACCTCGACGCCGAGGTCAAGGCCCACGACGAGCACCTGACCCGCCTCACGGCGGAGCGCGCGCCCGAGCTGGTCGGGTCCTTCGGCATCGGCGCCGATACCGCCGCCGAGATGCTCCTGATCGTCGGCGATAACCCCGAACGGGTCCGCTCCGAGTCCGCCTTCGCCAAGCTCTGCGGCGTCTGCCCGGTGCCCGCCTCGTCCGGCAAGACCGTCCGCCACCGCCTCAACCGGGGCGGCCATCGCCGGGCCAATGCCGCCCTCTATCGCGTGGTGATCGTGCGGATGCGCTTCCACCAGCCTACGATCGCCTACGTCGAGCGGCGCACCGCCGGCGGGAAGACCAAGGCCGAGATCATTCGCTGCCTCAAACGCTACCTCGCCCGCGAGATCTACCGCCACCTCAAGGCGCCACCGGCGGGAGCCCAGCTCACGCAAGCGGCTTGACAGACTATAGGAGCGTCAACGCGCTGGCCGAGACGGTGATCGGGCTCTTCAAGACCGAGGTCATCCACCGCCTGGGACCGTGGCGCAGCCTCGAGGCCGTCGAATGGGCCACGCTGGCGTGGGTCGACTGGTTCAACCATCGCCGCCTGCTCGAGCCGATCGGCTTCGTCCCGCCAGCTGAGGCCGAAGCCACGTTCTACGCCGAGCTGGAGAACCTT
>DASTOJ010000107.1:0-11549 GCA_035762565.1 Candidatus Methylomirabilota bacterium
GGATGCCGGTCGTCTTGTCGACCACGGCGTAGTAGTAGGCGCCGGAGATGAGCGCGAAGAACCACAGGTTGTCACCCGCCTCCACGACCTGCGGCTTCTCGATCGCGTTCCCGGTCAGGTACGCGGACCACGAGGGCATGACCCGCTTGAGCCGTCCCCTGCTCGTGCACGTCGACGTGTCGGGGTCGAACACCCAGCACCGATCGTCGCTGTCACGGATCAGCTTCGTCGCGTTCAGTCCTGCGACCATGTCCACCGCGGGCCCGGTCCACGAGGCGCCGGAGAACGTGGGCAGCGTGCGCGCGTACCCACGGCGCTTCCTCAGCTCGTTGCGCTTGACCTGCCGGACGTTGATCGCCTCGACGAGCGAGCCGGGCTGAATGTGGCGCTTGCCCGTCGCCTGGTCGACCGGCCCGAAGGCGAACGAGACGCTTTGCCGGGGCGGCATCAGAAGTAGACCTCGACGTCGCAGACCACCGACGATGCGGCGATGAAATAGACGTTCGTCCCGTCGGGAGCCTGCGGCCTCTGTCCGACGGTGACGGCCGTTCGCGGGTTGCAGTAGGCCCGTCGCGGGACCTTTCCCCTTCCGCCGTGGCCGACGGCAGTGATGCTCGTGCCGATGGTTACCCCCTCGATCACGACACGCTCGGAGTTGAACCCCAGCGCGATCTCCTGGATGCGCTCGTGCATCTCCAGCAGATCCCGGGGCGGCTCGGGCGGGTAGAAGACTCGCTCGCCGGCCATCACACGCCCTTGCTGGAGACGACGAGCTTCCCCGCCTCTTCCCGGTAGTACAGGCCGAGGTCGATCACCTGGCGCAGCCCCGACACCGGGTGAGCGCCGTACCGCCGACGGACGACCGACTTCTGCTCGCGCCAGAGCTGATCGGCCCTGGACAGGAAGAAGCTCGGATCCTCGACCGCTCCACCGCCACCGCGAACAACGACCATCGCGCACACGCGCAGGATCGGGATCTCCTCGGTCCCCTCGGGCACCTCGAGCGTGTACGTGCCGGTCAGGTCGGGCCGCTTGGTGTACACGAGCCGGTAATCGCCGTCGACTCCGACGGGTCCACCCGGCTCCAGCGGGTCGGCCACGTTCACGGGATACCAATCGTCGTCGTCCTCGTACTCGAAGCGCACCACGCGCTCGAAGTCCGCGGGCAGGTCGAACAGCGGATCCGCCGCGGTCAGCGCTTGTTCGGCCGTCGTAGTCGAGTACAGCGTCGGGACGAGCGCCGTAACCTCGCGGCGGAAGCGCGGGTACTCCAGATCCAGCCACGCGGCGATCTGGTCGTCGGTCACCCGGGCCGTCGAAGGCGTGGCGGTGTCCTGGCCGGTGTTGGCCCGGATCATCGTGATCGCCTGCGTCTTGTTCACGGGACCCGGCGGTCACTCGCAAGAGCGCCGCCGGGCGCGAAGGTCAGTACTTCTCGTCGTCGTTCCCGGGGTTGTCTTCCCGGGTGAATCCGCACGCCTCGGCCGCGCGCGTGAACGCCTCGCCGGCCATGTCCCAGTCGCCCTCGGCCATCGCCTTGGCGAAGTCCTTGAGCGCCCGGCGCTTGGCCATCTTGTCGATCCCGCCGGTGTCATCGTCGTCGTCGCTGCTGCCCGGGAATCCAGGCCGCTTCTTCGGCGCTCCGATCACCAGCATGCTCATGTTCTTCATGGCGCTCACGTGATGGCGGTGCCGTTGTTGCCAACGACGATCCACCCGGTGGAGCCCATCTCCAGATCCACGCTCTGCCGGATGGCGCTGAACACGATCGAGGTCAACGCGGGCTCGAAGGTCCCGGTCAGGGTCCCGTCGCCTGCGTCCACGGTCATGGTGATCGTGAGCCTCTGCCCGAGCGCCCCTGCCGCGATCGTCAGAGCGTCGGCGCTGTCCGTCTCCAGCAGACACGTGCGGTGGGTAAGCGGAATCGCGCCGGCACCGACGCGAGACGACTGACCGGCCGTTTGGTTGATGAGCACGGCATCCAGCGCGGCGTCGTGCTCGGTGAGCTTGGTGATGACCTCGCGGGGCTTGCCCCGGAGCTGTCGGAGAGTGAGGTTCGTGCGTGCCATGTTCGTGCGCTCCTTTCAGGAGTCGCGGCCCCGGGCCCCACAGCGGGGCCCGAGTGCCACGAACGTCATCAGCTCGGCAGCCCCGTCCCCAGCGTGTACTTGCCCACGGAGTGGGCGAAGCTGAGCTGGCCGCGGAAGTACACGCGCCCGCCGTACTTGCGACCGGACTGCGCGCGGATGATGTTGCCGTCCTTGTCGTCGATGGTGATCAGCGCCTTGTTCGTGTGCTTGAGCTTGGGGCGGTCCTCCTTGCTCATGAACGGGCCGCAGATCGCGTACTGCCCGGCCGAGGTCGGGTTGAGCGCGCCCCAGAAGGCATCCGGCAGGACGGGGATGAACCCGAACACCGTCGCCAGGCGGAAGGCTTCGTAGCCGATCTCGTAGTCGCCGATCTTCACCGGCACCACGTTCTTGGCCGCGTCCTTGTCGGCCTGGAGGATCTCCCAGGTCCGGCCCGTGACGATCATGAGGTCCGGCTTGTGGCCGTTGTAGAACGACTGGTTCGCCGTCTTGATCAGCCCCTGGGTCGTGTCGAGCGTCGAGCAGTCGACGCCGAACCCGCTGAGCGCCGGGTTCCCCGCGCGGGTCATCCCGAACAGGGTCGCGCCGTTCGGATCGATCCAGCCACGCACGCCGGTGATCACGGCGCCGCGGTTGCCGGAGTCGAACAGGTACAGCGCGGAGTTGTTCGCCCACGTCGAGGTCGGATCCGCCGACAGCGTCAACACGCCGGTGGACGTGTTGATCGCCGTGACCCGGATGGCGGTGCCGTAGGCGGTGCCGCCCGACTCCGCGGTGGCCGCCGTCAGGCGCGAGCCCACGCGGAACTTGTTCACGTAGACGATCGGCACGGTCACCGTGGTCGACGTGATCGCGCTGATCTGGCAGAGCGCGCCCGAGCCGGTCCCGCCGACCTGCTCGCACAGCTTGTTCCTCAGCCGCTTCATCGCCATGTCGATGTACTTCGACAAGACGTCGTACTGCTCGCGGCTCGACATCCCGTCGGTGGCGTCGAGGTCGTCGCGGGTCATGACGAAGCTCGAATCCAGGGTGACGGGAGTGATCTCCCATCGGTCCTGACCGGGCGTGGAGCCCGCGGCGCCGTCACCCGCGATGGTGTCGGCGGTGTCGCCGTCCGCCGAGACCGCCGTGCCCTCGCTCCAGGTCACGCGCTCGATGAACTTCCGCCCCATCCCGCTGCGGTCCTGGCCGGACTCGCAGGCTGCGAACAGCGGCGTGATCTCCTTGGTGTCGGAAAAGAGGATGTCTCGCGGATCCTCGTACGTCTCCATCAACATGTTGTTGACGTTGGTGCTGATTGCCATCGAAGCCCTCACTGCGAGCGCACCCCTGGCGGGGAGCGCGGTTGCGGTTGCGGTTGCGGTTCAGCCGCGCCCGCAGCGGCGAGGGCTCGCGATCAGCGAGCCGCGGGCAGGAACCGGCCGGGCTTCTTCGGGGCCGATGGCACGTCTACAGGGGCGATCTACTGCCCCTGTGAGGGGCTGATTACCGGCGGGCCGTGCGCGCGCGGTCCAGGTCGTCGAGCTTGCGCATGGCCGCCTCGTGCTTGGAGCGCGCGTCGAGCTTGCGCGGCTGCTCGGGAGCGCCCGTGGTGGCGAGCATCTCCGGGGTTACGGTGCGGGCGGGCTCGGGGGCCGGCGGCGGGCGCTTGGCCGCGGGCGCGGCGGTCGCGCGCTCTGCGCACTGGCGCTCGATCTCGGTCCACAGCTCGGACGGCTCGGGGTACCGACCGTTGGCGGTCTTCCACTCCTGTGCGTAGGCGAGCATTCGATCGCCGGGGATGCCGTTGGGGTAGAAGTGCACGAAGTTGGGGACCGCGCCGATGTCCAGCGCGTCCTCGATGGCCTGGAGGTACTCGTTCGCGGCGGCGTTGTAGCGCGACTCCTTCTCCGCGGCGATGCGCTCGCGCTCGGCCTTGGCCCTGTCCTCGTCGGCCTTCTTCTGGGCGGCGATCCGCTCGTCCACCTGGCGCTGAAGCTCGGCGCGGTCGCGCTCCTCACGAGCTCGCTTGGCCTCGGGGCTGTCGGCGTCCGGCTGCCCCGCCTGGAGGCGAACGAGCTGCCAGAAGGCCGGCGGCTTGGCGTCGTTGTCGTCGCCGATGAGGTCGTCGTCCTTTGCGCCAAGGGCGCGCAGCACCCCGACGTAGTCTCCCCGGGTGAACAGGTCGCGAATGCCGGCGCTAGACTCGAGGGCCTTTTCCCGCGCGGCGATCGCTTCCTCGCGTGCCTTGAGCTCGGTGTCCTTCGCGGTCAGCTCGCGACCGCGCTTGGCGGCCTCCCGCTGGGCCCGGATGAGCGCCTGTAGCTCCTTGCCGTCTGGCTCTTTCGGTGGCTCGACCTTCGGCTTCCCCTGCTCCTTCGCCGGATCGGGCTTGGTGGCGTTGTCGTTGGCAGCCGGAGCGGCGTTGTCGTTCGTGGCGGGCGCGTCCTTGGCGACCTTCGCTGCAGCGTCGATCGCGTCCAGCCTCGCCATGGCGGCGGCGTGGCCGCGCTCAGGTTGCGCGGGAGCAGCGGGCGCAGTACCAGCAGCCGGCGCGGCCGTGGACGATGGCGTCGGTGCGGCCGCAGGCGCCGCAGCGGGTGGCGCAGCAGCCGGGGCCGTGGGTGTCGTCGGTTCGTTCGGCATCTTCGTTCTTCTCCTCGGTCATCGGCTGTCGCTCACGCCGCCCCCTGGGCCATCGCGGGCGGCGGCGCCATCGGCGGCGGGGCCGCGGGAGCCACCACGGCGGGCGGTGGAGCGCCGTCGTTCGCGGGCTGGGCCTGCACCGCTTCGGGCAGCGGTGACACCGGCGGCGGCTCTAGGCGAGCGCGTGCGGCCAGGATCAGCCGGTGCAGCGCCTGGATCTTCTCGGGCGGGTGGCCGGCCATGTACGCCTGGAGCAGCCGGTTGTTTCCGTCCGTCACCAGCGCCTGGAACCCCTCGGCTCCGAGGGCCGTCGGCGGGGTCATCACCTGCCCGTCGTTGATGGCCCGCGAGATCATCTTGCTGACGGTCTTGCGAACGGCGTTCAGGCCGTCGGTCAGCGCCTGGATGTCGGGCAGCTCCAGGTTCGCCGCGACGATGTCCGGCGTGACCTTGCCCGGGAGCAGCTCCGAGAGGTCCTTGAGGTCTTGGAGGCGGCCAGACGGATCCAGCGACAGGCCCGTCGTCAGGCCGAACGTGATCCTGTACTTCTTCGACGTCAGCAGCGCCTCGACGTCCTGGTAGCTGACCTCGCGGATCATCTCGCCCATCGGCGAGCGGACCGCGACCTTGCCGGACGCCAGCGCCTCGGCCACCAGCACCACGACCACCTTCGCGGCGTCCCGGTACAGCCGCTCGAGCGCGCGGTTCTGCGGCAGCAGGGCGGCCGACGCCGCGGAGATGTGCTCGCGCTGCGCTCGGCCCGAAGTCAGCGACGCCGGGGCGCCCTGTCCCGTGCCGAGCCCTTGGTTCACCTTGGCCTTGGCGAAGGCTCGCGTCCGTCGGCGCTCGGCCTCGGCCAGCACCTCTGGGCTCACCACCGACGGATTCACGATCTGAGGCGGCGGGCCCTTCGACGAGTCGTAAGGGACCATGTCGTAGTCGAGGTCAGACCACCGCGGATCGAGCTGCTGCTCGTCGTAGACGATCTTGGGCCCGGCTCCACCGAGCGCCCTGTACACCTTGCGGATGAACGTGTTGAGCCACACGTGATCGGGGGCGATCACCCGCGCGAGCGACACGCCGGCAAAGCCGTTGTGGTCCTTGCTCCAGCGGTAGGCGACGACCGGTGTCACCTCGTGCGACCACGCTCCCTCGTCGAGCACGATCTTTCCCGCGACGATCGCGCGCTTGCCCTTCTGCTTGCCCATCGAGGCGTACCACGCCTCATCGATGCGGATGGTGTCGGCGTCCTTCGCGCTGGAGTAGCTGAACGCATCGACACCGGGCACGGCCTTGGGGCACCAGCTCGGCGTCTTCCCCGGCTCCAGCAGGTCGCGCGCGTGCTTGGACCACAGCGCCGCCGCGTTCTCTCGCGGCATCGGCGTGGAGGTGACGATCGTGCGCGGCACCGGCGTCCGGTCGAGCGGCCAGAAGGTCAGCAACGGATCTTGCCGCGCCCACTTGATCTCGCCGTTCTCCACGTAGCCCTTGAGCGGGCCGACGTCGCAGATGTGGCCGTCCTTCGCGGCCTCGAGCACCAGGTCGTGAAAGCCCGAGGTCTCGAACACGCCATCGATGAGCTGCCCAAGGGCCTCGCATGCGCGCGTGGTCTCGTAGTCATCGGCGCCGGTCGGGATCACCTGGCACCGTAGCTTGCGCACGGTCAGCGACAGCGACCCGTCGATGACCTCGAGCATGAGATTTTCCCCGAGCTGTGCGATCTGCTCGTACACCCCGAGCGCTTCGAGGGCCGCGCGGTGGTGCTCGCGTCCCCTGGCGACGTACCCGCCGCTCGGGCGCTGGTAATAGAGCTGCAACCAAGCCGCGTTCATGGCGTTGCGGCTGTAGTGCTCCTTTTCCAGCCGGTCGGCGGTCTGCGCGAGCAGCGTCGGGTCATCCACCCAGGTCTTGCGGTCCATCGGTCAGTCCTCCCCGACCCCGATCGCCGGATAGGTGTCCCTGCGCGGGCGCACCGTCGGCGTCTGGTCGATTACGAGCTTCAGCCCGAGTCCCTCGAAGTGGCGGACCTTGTTCGCCCGCAGCGCCTCGACGAGCGCCTCCACCTCCTTGGCGGACATCGGGACCTTGGGGGTGCGTGGCTTTTTCATGCGTCCATCCTGTCCACCGGGCTCGAACGCTTGAGCGCGCTCACCGTGCCCACGGGAACCTCCGTCGCTCACGCTGCCAAATGCGCTCCTCGTGCAGGATCCGCTGCTCCTCCGTCGACAGCTCCGACTCCGATGGCTTGGGGGCGTGGGCCCGAAAGTGCTGGGCGCCAGCGTGTGCGTAGCGCAGGGCCTCGGTTAGGTCGGAGTGGAAGCCCTTCTTGTTGATCTCGACCTTGCGCGTGCGCGGGTTGCGTGCCTTGAGCACCTTGCCCGCCTCGCTCGCGAGGTTCGCCGGCTCGCCGTCGAGCAGCTTCGCCGCCTCCATGGCCTCCGGGTACCGCCCAGCCCGGGCCAGGATGGCGGCGCGGACGCGCGCTGTCTCGACGTCCACCGTCGGCAGCAGCAGCCGGCCCGTCCGCAGGTCGTCGTTGACCAGCCCGACAGACACCATGACGTCGCCGGGCTTCGCCTCGATCTTGACCCCGAGGTGCGCCTCGAGCGTCGCCATGACCTTGACCGCGCCGTGCCCGCCATGGTCGCCCGTCCACTTCCCCGGCCGGTAGACGTCGCGGACTGCCCCCAGCACGGGCTTGAGTTGGTCGACGTCGAGGTGGTTCCGCTGCCAGTAGAAGCGCACGTAGAGGCGCCGCCTCGGATCGTCCACCTGCCACGCGACCACAACGCTCGCGTCGCGATCTTGGAAGCCGAGGTCGAGGCCCACGGCGTGTCTCCACTGCGGGCCGGTGAAGTCGACCGTGCGCGGGTCGTAGTCGTTCCTGACCCGCTGGTACTCGTACGCCACCGCGTCCGGGTCGCGGACCCGCTTGCCGAAATACTGACGAGCCGCGATCGGATGCGTTCCCGGACCGCACGCGTACCGCGGCCGTCCGTCCGGCCCCTCGGTGGTCGCCACGTCGAGCGCCAGCCCACGCCGCCGGCAGCGCTCCACTACGTCGGCCAGCTTCTCCTCGCGCGAGCGGGGGAAGTCGTGGTCGAACATCGTCCACGAAAAGACGGAGAACCCACCATCATCGAGTGCCTTCGCGAAGAAGCCCTCTTCGTCCTCGGGCGGAAGGCCCAGCAGGTCGAGTGCGCCGCCGTTGTCGGTGAGCATCGGCGTCGCCACGTCCACGAGCAGCTTGAGCACGTCGTCGTTGGGCAGGTGGCACTCGTCGATGGTGAACAGCATCGAGCCATCGCCCTGCACGGCCTTGGTCCCCGCCTCGTCGTCGCAGCCGAACGCCTGACAGATGGTCCCCCGCTCGGTGACGAGGATCATCTCGGTGTTGTTCGCCTCGTACCCGAGGCCGATGCGGTCCAGTTCGGCCTTGAGCGGCGCCCAAAAGTGTTTCTTGGCGTTCCGCCGGATGAGGCTCCCGAAGTGCGTCCACCGCCCCGGAGCTAGCGTCGCCAGTTTACGAGCATGGCGCCTCACTGCGCCCGTGGTCTTGCCAGCGCGACGGGAGCAGCAGACGGCGTTGTTGAGATCCTCGCTGGTCTCGTATGCCCACTGCTCGGCGAACGACTCGGCCAGCGTCGGCAGGCGCGCGCCCTCCACCGATGCGGGCGGGGCGGCGAGGGCGGCGAGGGCTCCCATCATGGCGATCACGTCACCGTCTCCCGCAGCGCCGCCACGCGCGCGTCAGCCTCCTTCGCCGCCTGGTCCTGGAGCCGCAACTCTGCCGCCAGAGCGCGATCATGGCGTGCCTGCGCCTGGCGTAGCTCGCGGTCGGCGGCGGCCTGCTCCGGGTCTTTCAGTTCCCGGCGCATGTTCGCCCGCATGACGGCCTGGCGTGCCGGGGGCAGGGCCTTGAAGGCGAACAGCGCGCGGTCGCTGGGCTGGCCGTGGAGCTTCGCGTACGCGCGGATCAGGCGGATGTCGCCGCGGGTGATCACGGGCCGCGCAGCCTCCGCACGGACAGACCAGCGAAGCACCCGTCGTCGCTCGGCAGCCACGCGCTCAGCCCCGTCGTGGAGCCCCACCCGTCGGGCGCGTAGACATGCCCCGCCTTGCGGGCCCGCTCCAGCATGCTCACGCCGCCTTCCCCCGTCGCTTACCCTGCTCCGGCGCGTCCGACTCCAGGATCTCCTCCATGTACGCGATCGCGGAAGTGGGCACCGCGAACCGGCGCGGCGGATTCCCGCCCGTCGCCCACACCAGCCCGGTGCCCGGCTCGTATTCGCAGTTGTCCAGGAAGTAAGTCGTCGCCGAGTAGGGCGTCGACGTCGATTCCCTCAGCCGGATCTTCACGCGCATGCGGTCTCCTTGTCTCCGGGCGGCTCGTAGTACAGCCGCCAGTGTCCTGTCCTCGTGAGCAGTGCTGCCCAGGGGCTCCAGTACAGCGCTCGCAGCGGGCCCTTGGGGTCGAGCCGCAGCGCCGACAGCAGCGCCGACGCCAGCCCCCGACCCCGGACCCGTCCCCCGAGGTCGCGCGAGTAGACCCACACCAGCGCGTCCCCGCGGCAGCAGGCCCAGCCGAGCAGCGACTCGGGGTCGTCCGGAAGGTGCGCCACCAGCATCCGCACGTCGGGGCGGCGCGAGAGGTCCAGCAGCGTGTGCCAGTCCTCCCGGGCTCCGCGTGTCCAGCTCGCGCGGATGAACCCCGCGTGTGCGCCGCTGCCGAGGTCGGCGGGTACGATCGCGTGGGCGATCACGCCAGCACCTCCCCCAGCGCCGCCCGCGCTACTACCGTCGGGCACCTCCCGCGATGGCCACCACCAAGGCGGCCGCACCAAGTGCAGCGGCCCGCCTGCACCGTCCGACTCTCATCGGCGAGATGGCAGAGCGCCCTGGTCGCAGCGACGAGCCGCTTGTCCGACTCGGCGACCTTCGTCCGCAGCTCATCGGCGCGCGCCTCCAGGTACCGCAGCTTGGCCCGGCGCCAACTGGCGTTCAGCCGAGCCGCCGCCTTGGCCTGGCTCACGGCCGCGCCTCCCGCCACCCGTGCACGCTCCGCAGCCACGCGTACAGCGCCGGCCAGCCCGGGGCCCCGCGCCTCGCGTCCCCCGACTCCACCCGCACCAGCGCCCCGGTGCAGTCGTAGACCTCGGTCTCCTCGGCTGCCGACCCGTCACCGGCGCGTGTCACCACAACAGCAGCACCGCCTCCCGGCAGCGGGTCGGGGCGCGAACGCCAGATCACTCGGCCAGCCATCTTCTCTCCAATGGCGGCTGATTACCGGCGGGCCGAGGACGAAATAGACCCCGAACCGGCCCCCTATTTCGTCCGGAGTACAAGGGGGAGAAACGTGCACGCCACGCAACGGCGCACGGCCAACCCTGACGGGAAGCCCCGTCGGGAGCTACGGCTTCGCCGGCTCGGGCAGGGCCGGGGGGGCGTCGTCCTGCCGATCCAGCAGGTCGATCCCCATCCGCTGCCAGTCCTCGAGTACCCGCTGGCGCTGCTCAGGGGTCAGGTCGCCCGAGAGGATCCGGGCCAGCGTCGCCGCCCCGGTCAGCACCTGGTCGACGCTCATGAACCCGCCGAAGTTGCACAGGGCCGTGAAGGCCTGCACCACCTCGGGGGCGCACTCACCGCTGTCGATGCGGGCGAGGTACTTGGTCGCGGCCGCTCGGCAAGCCTTGGCGTGCTCGGCGCTCTTGGGTCGCCCCCCAGGGTTCCCGCTCTGCCCAGGCTTCCACGGCGGGTGCGCGCCGGGCGGGGTGTACCCTTTGGGCCACCGCGACCGCTTCCCTTGGCCCTTGTCCGTGGGCTTCGCTGGTTTCGTGTTCTGTCCAGGGTCGGACATTTCCCTACCCGTGCAGCGCCCGCACAACGACCGCGCGGCGCTCGGCTCGGGCCCGGTGGCAGCGCAGGGCCCACCGGACGCGGTGGAACGGCTTCCGCATGTCACGGGCGATCTGCTCGGGGGGGAGGCCGTCGAGACAGTACCGGGTCCACGCGTCGTGGTGCCAGGCGGGGTAGCGGGTCCAGTTGGTCGAGTGCAGATAGTCGCGGGCGGAGGCGAAGTGGGCGCCCCACACGGCCCAGCGCAGGTGAAGAGCGGCGGTCACCTGGCCGGCGCGGGAGTACCGGCGCGGGAAGCCGCCGTTTGTGATGGACGCGATCCCCATCTCACTGGCGACCGGGCGCAGCTCGGGGGGCATCCCCTCTCGAGCCAGGATTGCCTCGCAGTCCGCTGCCGTCATTCGCGTTCCTCGTGTTGTACCACGGCTTACGGGTCCGACGCTCGCCGCCCAGCCACGATCCAGGTCCAGCGGTCCGGAGGTACACCCGTCGCCCCGTGGTCGAAGCACCGCGGGTCCTTGATCCGAGACCCGGGCGCGCACACCGCCGCCGGGAGCTTGCGCCCCTGGTGCTGGCACCGCGGCCACACCCCCGTTCCACCAGCCCACATCTCGTACCGGCCCCAGAACTCCTCGACGCCGTGGGGGCCGTCGTAGCCGATGGAGCCGGGCATGGGGACGGTCACCCCGCCGCCCTCCTGACCGCCCGCCGGTCTTCCGCGGTCAGCCGCTGCCCCACCGACGCCAGTCTCGGGTACATCACGCTGAGCTGGTCCTGCGAGTGCCCGACCCCCAACACGTGCGCCATCTCGTGCAGCGCGATCAGCGGCAGCAGGGGGGCGATCAGGTCCGCCCTCGCCGCCCCGGGCACCGTCACCACCGCCGCGTTGACGAGCCCCGTTCGTGGGTCGTACTCGTGGCGCGTGTGCCCCGGGTGCGCTGGGTCCCCTCGGCCCTCCTCGAGCCGCACGAACACCGC
>DASTOJ010000108.1:0-17784 GCA_035762565.1 Candidatus Methylomirabilota bacterium
GCAGGAACAGGCCGAGCGTCAGCACGGTCAGCGGCAGCGTGAGGACCAGCAGCACGGGGCGGACGAGCGCGTTGACGAGTCCCAGCACCAGCCCGGCCAGGATCGCCGGCCACGCGCCCTCCAGCCGGATGCCGGGAATCAGCGCCGCCGCCAGCGCGATGGTGGCCGCGTTGACGAGCACCCGGACGATGAAGCCCACCGGCCGCTACTTGCCGATGGGCCGCAGCACGTAGTCGATGGAGAGCGCGCCGGCGCCGCCGATCAGCACGGCGAGCGCCATGGCGATCAGCACGAAGTTGTACTCCCAGCCGTTGGCCTGGCCGGGCTGGGTCGCCAGGAAGAAGCCGTGCTTCCAGTGGACCTTCGCGATGGCCACCAGCATGACGACGACGAGCGCCACCGCGACCGGCCGGGCCAGCACGCCGAGGAGCATCGCCAGGCCCCCGAAGCACTCGATGAAGGCGGCGAGCGCCGACGCGGCCGGCGGGATCTTCAGGTATTGCTGGAAGGCCTGGATGGTCGCCTTGAGTCCGTGGCCGCCGAACCAGCCGAACACCTTCTGGGCGCCGTGGACGAAGAACACGATCCCGAGGGCCAGCCGGACGACCAGGCGAGACCACGAGGGATAGGTCCCGAGCACGAGGCCGAGCGCGTCGTCCATGGTATTCTCCGCGTGGTGAACCGCGTTCACTTCGCAACGGCCCGTCGGCGGCGAGTCTACACCATCCGCACCGCGTGGCTGCTGGCCCTCGTGGCGCTGCTGGCGCCGGGCGCCGGCGCCCAGACGCCGGCCGATCTCACGATCGAGCCCGCTATGGTCAAGGGCGCCGGCGAGGCCATCGTCACGATCGTGGAGTTCTCCGACTATCAGTGACCGCACTGCGCGCGCGTCCAGCGGTCGCTGGACCAGATCCTGAAGGAGTACGACGGACGCGTGCGGCTCGTCTTCAAGGACTTCCCGCTGCCCTCGCACAAGCTGGCCCGGCCCGCCCACGAGGCGGCCCGCTGTGCCGGCGCGCTGGGCCGCTACTGGCCCTACCACGACCGTCTCTTCGCGGCCCAGCCCGACTTCCAGCGCGCCGACCTGATCCGCTACGCGGTCGAGGTGGGGCTGGCCCGGGCGCCGTTCACGGCGTGCCTGGACGAGCGGCGCTTCGCGGCGGTCGTGGAGGCCGACGTCGCCCAGGCCCGCGGGCTCGGCATCCGCTCCACGCCGACCTTCATCATCAACAACCGGCCGCTCGTCGGCGCCCACCCGGTCGAGACCTTCCGCCGCGTGATCGACGAGGCGCTGCGGGCCGCGCGGTGATGGCGTTCGTGGCCGTGGCCCGCGCCGACGAGATCCCCGTCGGCCACGGAACTTTCGTGGAGCGCGGCGGCCTGGCGCTGGCGGTGTTCAACGCCGGCGGCGGCCGTTTCCACGCCACGGGCCCGATCTGCCCGCACGAGGACGGCCCGCTGAGCGAGGGCTGGCTCGAGGCCGGCGCGGTGGTATGCCCGTGGCACGGCTTCGACTTCGACCTCGCCACCGGCCGCTGCGGCGTGGACCCCGACCTCGCCGTGCCCGTCTATCCCGTGCGCGTCAGCGACGGCGTCGTCGAGGTCGATCTGCCGTGACCCTGGGGCCGGGCCACCTTCCGGGGTTTGCGCGGGTCTTTTTCGATGGTAGGCTTGGGCCGCTGAGCGCCGGTTTCCCGGCCTGAGACTCATCCGTCTCCGAGAGGTCACCGTGGGAGAAAGAGCCGTCAAGCACGTCAGGAAGTTCCTGGGGCAGCGCCTGCGCGCGCTCCGCAAGCAGCAGGGTCTGAGTCAGGAGCGGCTGGGGGAGCGGTCGAGCCTGAGCGGGAAGTTCATCGGCGAGGTCGAGCGCGGCGAGAAGTCCATCTCCATCGACAGCCTCTACCACGTGGCCGTCGCCCTCGAGGTGCCGCTGCGTGAGCTCACCGACGTTCGCGCCGACAAGCCGGCCGCGGTGCCGTCCGAGGAGGCCGAGAAGATCTTCGCGCTCGTCTCGGGCCGCCGCCGGCCCGAGGATCTGCGCCGGGCCTACAAGGTTCTCCAGGCGGTGTTCGGGCGCGCCTCCTAGCCCCGGCGGCCGCCCGCCCGCCGTTCCCGTCCTCGTCGACCTCCGCGTGAGGTGCCAAGGTGATCATGACGGAACAAATCTGGACCGGCGTCGGACTGCTCGGACAGGCGCTGTTCGCGTCCCGCTTCCTCGTGCAGTGGATCGCGTCCGAGCGGCGCCGGCGGAGCGTGGTGCCCCCCGCGTTCTGGTACCTGTCGCTGGCGGGCGGCCTGCTGACGCTGACCTACGCCATCTACCTGCTCAACCCGGTCTTCATCCTGGGCTACGCGCCGGGCCTCCTCATCTACGCGCGCAACGTCTGGCTGATCCACCGAGAGCCAGGCCGGCTGCCCGACGCGCCCGGATGATAGAATGACGCCACTTTCCCGCGGAGGAGACTCGACGTGGCCTCGACGCTGAACTGGACCCAGGTGCACACGCGGCCCGTGCTCATGATCCCCGGCCCCACCGAGCTGCCGTGGCCGGTGATCCAGGCGCTGAACCAGCCGCCCTCCATCCAGTACGACCGCACCTTCGACGAGACCGTGCTGGAGCCGACGACGCTGGCGCTGCGGGAGGTGTTCCAGACGACGGGCGAGGTCATCCTGATGCCGGGCTCGGGCCGCACCGCGCTGGAGGCCGGCGCGTTGTCGGTGATCGAGCCGGGCGACCGCGTGCTCGTCGTCGGCGCCGGCGTGTTCGGCGTGCTGATGCGCGAGATCATGGGTCGGGTGGGCGCCGACCTCACCGAGTTTCCGGTGGAGTGGGGCGCGCGCCTCGACCTCGACCGGCTGGCCCGCGAGGCCGAGCGGCTCCGCCCCAAGGCCATCACGCTCGTGCACAACGAGACCTCCACCGGCACCACGTACCCCGCCGCCGAGGTGGGCCGGATCGCCCGCGCCACCGGCGCCCTGTTCCTGCTCGACACGGTGTCGTCCATCGCCGGCATCGACGTGCGCACCGACGAGTGGGGCGTGGATCTCAACATGACCGGCTCGCAGAAGTGCCTGGCGGCGCCGCTGGGCCTGGCGCTCGTCTCGGTCAGCCCCCGGGCGTGGGAGGCGATGGAGCGGCGCCGGCGGCCGGCGCACTCGTACGCGTACGATCTCTTGCGGTGGAAGGACCAGTGGGTACCCGTCTCCCGCGGCGGCAAGGTGCCGGATGGCACGCCGCGGCGGCAGCCGGTCTCCATCCCGACTCACCTCACCGAGGCCATGCGCGCGGCTGTCCGGCTCATCCTCGAGGAGGGGTTGCCGCACCGCTTCCGCCGCCACGCGGTGGCGGCGGGGGCGCTTCGGGCCGGCGTGGAAGCCATGGGACTCGAGATGTTCCCCGACGCCGCGGTCGTCTCCAGCACCGTGTCGTCGATCAAGGCGCCCCGGGGCATCGACACCGGCGCCGTGGTCACGACGATGCGCGAGCGCTACGGCATCCTCATCGGCACCGGCCTCGACAAGATCCGCACGACGACGCTCCGGATCGGCACGATGGGCCTCACCGCCAGCCCCCACCACGTGCTGCCGACGCTGTCGGCGCTGGAGCTGGCCCTGCGCGACCTGGGCTACAAGGCCGAGCCCGGCGCCGGCGTGGCCGCCGCCCAGCGGGCGTTCGCGGACGCCGGTTGAGTGGGGGGCCCCGACATGGCCCCCCACGCCTCCCCACGCTCGTCGCACCCCGGCGAAGCCGCGGCGCTCCTCGATCACCGGCGATTCGTTCACGAGCTCTGACATGGCCGACGCCCTGATCGCCGTCCCCGACGACTTCCCCAGCGTGTTCGAGGGCTCGGCCGCCCACGAGCGCGCCCGCAAGGTCGGCGAGACCAGGGTCGTCACCGTCCGCGGCGCCGACGACGAGGCCGAGCTGATCAAGCGGATCGGGCTGGCCCGCGTCGCCATCAACATCCGCGCCCACGCGCGCTTCACGGACGGCGTCTTCGCCGCCTGCCGCGAGTTGAGGATGGTCTCGGTGTGGGGCACCGGCACCGACAACATCGACCTGGAATCGGCCGGCCGGCGCGGCATCACTGTCTGCAACACGCCGGGCGTCAACGCCTTCGCGGTCGCCGAGCACGCCATCGCACTGATGCTGGCCGCCGGGCGCAAGATCCCGCGCATCGACCGCGAGATGCGGGGCGGCGCCTGGCCGCGCGAGATGCTCGCGCAGTGCCTGGGCAAGACGCTCGGCGTGTTCGGCACCGGGACCATCGGCGCCCGCGTCGTCACCCTGGCCCGGGCGCTCGGCATGGAGGTCCTGGCCTGGAGTGCCCGCGGCGACGAGGGGCACGTCCGGAGCCTCGGCGCGCGGCCGGCCGCCAAGGACGAGATCCTGCGCGAGGCCGACTTCGTCTCGCTCCACCTGCGGCTGACGCCGGAGACCCGCGGCTTCCTCACCCGGCGCGAGTTCGCCCTCATGAAGAAGACGGCGATCCTCGTCAACACGGGTCGCGGCGCGCTGGCCGACCGCGACGCGCTGCTCGACGCTCTCCGCCAGGGGCGGATCGCCGGCGCCGGGCTCGACGTCTTCCACGAGGAGCCGCTCAAGCCCGAGGACCCTGTGCTCGCCCTGCCCAACGTGGTCCTCTCCCCCCACAACGCGGGGCAGACGCCCGAGGTCATCCGCGATGGCCTGCTGCGCGCCGTGGCCAACGTGGAGAACTTCCTCAAGGGCGCGCCGACCGACGTGGTGGTGGCGCCCCTGCGGTAGGCCTCGCCGGCCATAGTAGACTGAGGACAAGGCTCCGCGGGAGGGGTTGGAATCATGGCAGCGCCGCAGTCCTGGCAGTCACTTCTTCGCGCGCCCCAGCCCTGCGACCACGTCGTCCAGCTCTACAAGGACGAGGGCTTCCTCATCCGGGCGGTGACCCACTTCATGAGCGCCGGCCTCGCGACCGGCGAGGCGGGCGTGCTGATCGCCACGCCCGAACACGTCGCCGCGGTCACCGCGCAGCTGGCCGCCACGCTCGACGTGGCGCGCGTCCGCGCGCGCGACCAGCTCGTCCTGCTCGATGCGGAGACCTGCCTGGCCCGGTTCATGGTCGACGGCATGCCGGACCGGGAGGCGTTCTTCGCGCTCGCCAACGGCGTCCTCGATCGGGTGCAGGCCGCCGGCCACGCGAAGGTCCGCCTGTTCGGAGAGATGGTCGACCTGCTCTGGGAGGACAACCTGCCGGCCACCGTCAAGCTCGAGGCGCTGTGGAGCGAGGTCCTGGCCGAGCGCCAGGTGTGCCTGCTCTGCGCTTACCGGCTCGACAACTTCGACCACCACGTCCATCGCGGGCTGCTGCACCGGATCAGCCGCAGCCACTCACACCTGGTGCCGGTCGAGGACTACGAGCGCCTGGACGCCGCCGTCGATCGCGCGTATCGCGACGTCTTCGGCGACCGCGCCGACACCGCCACGCTGCGCCAGCTGCTGGTCACGCAGCCCTCGGCCGCCGCGGCGATGCCGCCGGCCCAGGCCGCGCTCGTCGCCCTGCGCGACGTCCGCGGCGACATCGCCGACGCCGTCCTCGCGAAAGCCCGCACGTACTACCAGGCGGGAGGATCGCGCTCGAGCACCGAGCGGAGCGCCGCCTCGTCGGCCCGCACCTGGACCTCTGCCCGCTCCTCCTGAAGGAGCATCGGCGATCACGAGGCCCGGACGGCCTCGAGCCCCTTCCAGTCGAACTCGACGCCGTGCCCGGGGCGGTCCGGGGCGACGGCGCAGCCGGCCTCGATCCGGAGCGGCTCGGCGATGAAGCGGTCGAGGCCGAAGCCGTGGGCCTCCAGGTACGAGCGGTTCGGCACCGCCGCGAGCAGGTGCACCGTCACGTCGTGGGCCCCGTGCGAGGTGACCGGCAGGTTGAACGCCTCGGCCAGGTGGCAAACCTTCAGGAAGACCGTCACGCCGCCGCAGCTGGTCACGTCCGGCTCCGGGAACGTCACGCCGCCGGCCGCGATGAGCTGGCGGAACTCGTGGAGCGTGTGCAAGTTCTCGCCGGCGGCGACGGGCAGCCCGCCCTCGCGCACGATGCGCGCGTGACCGGGCACGTCGTCGGGGATGGTGGGCTCCTCCAGCCACACCGGCTGCAGCTCGGCCAGCGCGCGGGCGGCGCGGATCGCCTCGTCCACGCTCCAGCGCATGTTGGCGTCGACCATCAGCGGGAACTCGGGGCCCAGGTGGGCGCGCATCGCCCGCACGCGCTCGACGTCGTCGCGGAGCGAGGGCCGCCCGACCTTCAGCTTGATGGCGCGGAACCCGCGGGCGAGATTGTCGTCCGTCTGGCGCAGGAGCGCGTCGAGGGAGAAGTCGAGGTCGATCCCCCCGGCGTAGCACGGCACGCGCGGATCGAAGCCGCCCAGCACGCGCCAGAGCGGCGCGCCCTGGCGCCGGGCCCGCAGGTCCCAGAGCGCGATGTCGACGGCGGAGATGGCGAGCCCCTGGGCGCCGCCGCGGCCGCCGTAGTGCAGATGCCACCACATCGCCTGCCACGACTGCTCGATGCGCTCGGCGTCGCGCCCGGCGAGCAATGGAGCCAGGTCACGCGCGACGAGGGCGTGGACGGCGGCACCGCCCGTGCCCACGGTGTAGGTGTAGCCCACACCCTCGGCGCCCTCGGCGTCGCGCACGCGGACGGTGACCAGCTCGAAGCCTCGGATGGTCCCGTGCGTGCTGTCCGACAGGGCCACCGGGAGCGGGATCGAGTAGTGATCGGCCTGCACCTCGCGGATCGGCATCGCGTCCCCTCGGTGGCGCCGAGCATACACGCAGTCACTCCCGACCGCTGCCGCGCTTGACGCCCCCGCCGGTGGTCGTCTAAGGTCCGGGGCACGCGGCCCCGCGTCGGCGTGCCGCGCCAGGAGGACCGCCATGGCGACGTTTCCGGTGCTCACGTACGAGGGACTCCAGGTCGGCGAGCGGTTCGTCTCCGACGAGCATCTCGTCACGCCCGAGGACATCGAGGCCTACGCGTTCGCCGTGGACGACCACCACCCCTGGTTCGTCGAGGACTCGCCCTTCGGCGGTCCCATCGCCCACCCGACCCTGCTCGGCAACCAGGCGCTGTTCATGCGGCACACGAAGTACATCGTGCGCGGCGGCCTGCACGCGCGCATGGAGTTCCAGTTCCTGGAGCCGATCCGCCCCGGCGTGCGCGTGCGCTCGCGCGGCACGGTCGTCGACAAGTACGAGCGACGCGGCAAGCCCTACATGGTCACGGAGTTCGTCACTGAGGCCGAGGACGGCACGGTGCTCGTCCGCGGCCGCTTCGTCCAGATGCTGTTCAGGGACTGAGAGGACACCATGCCGACCACGACCACCGACGACGTCCGGATCGGGGAGGAGCTGCCGCCGCTGACCAAGGCCATCGCCCAGCGCCAGATCGACGCGTATTCCGGCGTCCGCCCGCGCTCGATCCACACCGACGAGGCGTGGGCCCGGGCCCGGGGCTTCCGCGCCCCCCTCGCCCAGGCGATGATGTCGACCGCCTACGTGTCCGAGCTGATGACCCGGCTGCTCGGTACGGGCTTCGTCAAGGGCGGCGCGATGTCGCTGGCCTTCATCAAGCCGGTCTTCGCCGGCGACCGCCTGACGGTCCACGGCGTCGTCAAGGACCGGCGCGCGGAGGACGGTGTCACGCACGTCGTCGTGGAGGTCTGGTGCGAGAACCAGGAGGGCGACAAGACCGCCGTGGGGACCGCCACCGGCGTGCTCCCCTGACATGCAGATCACCCATCGATTCGTCGAGACGAACGGCATCCGGATGCACCTCGCCGAGGCCGGCGCGGGGCCGCTCGTCGTCCTCTGCCACGGATTCCCCGAGTCCTGGTACTCCTGGCGCCACCAGCTGCTCGCGCTGGCCGGGGCCGGCTTCCACGCGGTCGCGCCCGACCAGCGCGGGTACGGGCAGACGAGCGCGCCCGAGCCGATCGAGCAGTACACGCTGCTGCACCTCGTCGGCGACATGGTGGGGCTCCTGGATGCGCTCGGCGAGCCCACCGCCGCCATCGTGGGTCACGACTGGGGCGCGCCGGTCGCCTGGCACGCCGCGCTCCTGCGCCCCGACCGCTTCCGCGCGGTCGTCGGCCTCAGCGTGCCCTTCCGGCCGCGGAGCCCGGTACGCCCCACCGGCGTCATGCCGCAGACGCCGGACGCCATCTTCTACCAGCTCTACTTCCAGGAGCCGGGGGTCGCCGAGGCCGACCTGGAGCGCGACGCCGGCGCCAGCATCCGTCGCCTGCTCTACTGGGCCTCCGGTGAGGCGCGCGATCCCGGCCGGCGGGCCGTGGACCGCGGTGACGTCGGCATGGTGCCGCGCGCGCAGGGGCTCGTGCAGAGCCGGCCCGAGCCGGACCGCTTCCCCGAGTGGCTCACCAAGGCCGAGCTCGACTTCTACACGGGCGAGTTCGCGCGCACGGGATTCCGCGGCGGGCTGAACTGGTACCGCAATATCGACCGCAACTGGGAGCTGCTGGCGCCGTGGGCGGGGGCCACGATCTCCGTGCCCGCGCTCTACGTCGCCGGCGAGCGGGATCTCGTGCTGGCCTTCCGCGGCATGGACCAGCTGTTGCCGGGGCTCCCCCGGTTCGTCCCGAATCTGAGGAAGACGCTCATCCTGCCCGGCTGCGGACACTGGACCCAGCAGGAGCGCCCGGCCGAGATCAACGCCGCCCTCCTCGAATTCCTCGGGCAACTAGGTTAGGCTTGCCGGCATGGCGATGTACTGGAAGGAGATCACGGTCAACTGGGGCGAGTCCGACCCCTTCGGCCTCGTCTACTACCCGCGCATCGTCGCGTGGTTCAACGACACCGAGCACGAGCTGTTCCGCATCATCGGCTACCCGATCGAGCAGATGATCAAGAACGACCGCACGACGTTCGTCATGGGCGAGATCCACTTCCGCTTCATCGGCCCCGCCGCCTACGGCGACCGCATCGTGACCACGATCCACCTGGCCGAGGTCGGCGAGCACACGCTGCACTGGAACTGCAAGGCCAAGAACGCGGTTACCGGCGCCGCGGTGAGCGAGGGCCGGGCCACCCGCGTCTACGCGCGCATCAACGAGGACGGCACGCTCAAGGCGCAGCCGATCCCGGAGGACATGCTGCGGGCCCTGCGCGAGCTGGGCGACCTCAAGCACCTGCGCAGCAACAGCGGCCCGACGCGCCTGGCCGCCGAGCGGTAGCGCGCCACCCGCCGTCCGAGGTCATTATCGAGTGACCAAGAGAGGTGCTCGCGATGCTTGCGCCTCGGCCGCTGAGCGTGCGCGGCAACCGTGAATGGCGCCGGTAGAGACGGATCGGCTGCTCTTGCGGCCCTGGTGTGAAGAAGACGGTGTGGAACTTCAGCGCCTCATGAGCGACCCGGCCGTCAGGGGCGGGCGAAACCTCCCACCGGACCGAATCGCCCGGCTCGCCGAAGATAGCTCGCGACAATGGCGCGTGAACGGGTTCGGCCCGTGGGCGGCTATCGACAAGGCTACCGGCTGCTGGATCGGCAGGATGGGCCTCGATGAGCTCGATGACTGGCCGGATGTCGACAAGATCGAGGTCGGCTTCGAGCTACACCAGGCATGGTGGGGCCGCGGCCTGGCCACCGAAGGAGCCTTGGCGGCGCTCAGCTTCGGCTTCGAGCAGCACGGCCTTGAACGCATCATCAGCGTTACTGCCGCCTCCCACGCCGCCGCGCGCCGGGTGATGGCGAAGGCGGGGCTCACGTACAGCGGCACACGCTATTGGCTGAATCCAGAGGTCCCGGTCGTGTGGTATGCCGTGGACCGAGCCGCCTGGCAAGCGCGGAAGTCGTGAGCCCACGCGCCGGCCGTTGGGCGACCAGCTGCAGGGCTACTCGATCACCTGATCCGCCCGCAGCAACAGCGACGGCGGGATGCTGAGGCCGAGGGCCTTGGCGGCCTTGAGATTGATCACCAGTTCAAACTTGGCGGGCGGCTCCACCGGCAGCTCTGCCGGCTTGGCGCCCTCGAGGACTCTGTGCACGTACGTGGCGGCGCGACGAAAGAGATCGCGAAGGTCGGTGCCATAGGCCATGAGGCCCCCGGCCTCCACGAACTCTCTGAGTCCGTAGATGGCCGGCAGCCTGCTCATCGCCGCGAAGTCCACGATCCCGGTCAGGTCAGTGACCGTCAGCACGCCTTCCACCGCGATGAGAGCGTCCACCCGGTCCAGGATTGCCGCTTCGAACCCTCCCTCGAAGTACCCCGCGCGCGAGCGCCGACTCCCCAGCGCCGCCCGCTCCTCGGGTCTGCGCGCCTCGACGCGGTGGAGCTGTACGCCTATGGCGGGGGCGAGCCTTTCGATCTCTCTCATCATCAGCTCGGAGTAGACGTCGCCCGAATCCGACAGGACGCCGACTCGCGATAACCCCGGTATCACTTCTTTGAGAAGCTGTAACCGCTTGCCGGCCAGTTCAGGAGGGCCGATGACATGAAGCCCGGTGACATTTCCTCCCGGCCGAGCGAGGCTGGCTACGAGGCCGGCGTGAACCGGGTCGCCACTCGACGCCATCACGATGGGAATCGTCTCCGTGACGTGCTTGGCCACCAGTGCCGCCGACGTTCCCCTCGTTACGAGGACGTCGACGTTGAGTCGAACCAGCTCGGTCGCGAGGTCCGGCAGCGATGCAGCGCGGCGGGCGGCCCAGCGGTACTCGATCACGAGATTCTGCCCCTCCACGTAGCCGAGTTCTCGTAGACCGTGTCGGAATGCGCCGAGGTTCGCCTCGTTCGACGCCAGTCCCCCCACATCCAGCACACCGATGCGGTACACCTTCCCGTTCTCCTGCGCCTTGGCGGCGAGCGGCATGGCGAGGAAGACGAGGGCCAAGACGATGGCGAACGGACCGGCCCGCGGCTTCATGGGCGCCTCCCGATGGAGTACAGTGCAGGTGACGACGATAGGAGGGGACGATCAGCAGGTCAAGCGAAGAGATGGAGGGCCTCCAACGCCTTCGGGCATGGCATCCTGCCTTGATTTGACTTTGCCGACCGACGGCGCTAGTTGGGACCGTGGACCTCTCGACGACCATCCATCTGCTCGGCGAGACGCTGGGCGAGGCGATCCGGACTCAGGAGTCCGTCGCCCTCTTCGAGACGGAGGAGCGCATCCGCGCGCTCGCCAAGGCCCGCCGGCTCGACGACAAGGCCGCGGCCGAACGGCTGGCCGCCGAGGTGTCGGCGCTCTCCGACGACGCGGCGCGCGCCACCGCCTCCGCCTTCGCCGTGTACTTCGACCTGGTGAACCTCGCCGAGGAGGTGCACAGGATCGAGGCGCTCCGCGAGCGGGAACGAGCCCGGCATCCCGAGCCGATCGGCGAATCGTTACGCGCGGCGGTGGCCGAGGTGGCCGCGCGCGACACCACCCCGGCACGACTGGCAGCCTTGCTCAAGTCGCTGCGGGTCGAGCTGGTGCTGACCGCCCATCCCACCGAGGCCAAGCGTCGCACCGTGCTCTCCAAGCTCCAGCGGATTGCCGAGGTGTTGCGGAGGCTGGCCGACCCCGGTCTGCTGCCGCGCGAGCGCGAGGCGCTGGTTGCCGCGCTGGGCGCCGAGGTGACCACCCTCTGGCTCACCGACCGCACCCGCACGGCCCGGCCCGCGGTGACCGACGAGGTGCGCACCGGCCTCTACTTCGTGGACGCCGTGTTCTGGGAGGCGCTGCCGCGGATCGCCGGCGACCTCGACGCCGCGCTCCGCGAGCACTATCCCGGGCTCGCGGCGCGGCCCGGCTGGCTGACCCTGGCCTCGTGGATCGGCGGCGACCGCGATGGCAACCCGGCGGTCACCGCGACGGTGACGGCCGAGACGCTGCGGCTGCACCGGGGCCTCGCCGTCGAGCGGCATCGGCGCTCGCTGCAAGACCTCGCGCGACGGCTGAGCGTCAGCGGCCGCCGATATCCGCTCCCGCCGGCGCTGGCGGCGTGGCTGCAGGCGCGGCGCCCCCTGCCGTCGCACGTGGCCTACCTCGAGCAGCGCTACGCTGACGAGCCGTATCGCCTGATCTTCTCCCTGCTCGCCGCCGACCTCGAGGCCGCCTCGCAGGACGATATGACGGCCCGCCTGCTGGAGGACACGCCGCACCGGGCCCGCCTCACCGAGGCCGAGATCCTCCAGGTCCTCGACCTCGTGGCGGGCGCCCTGCCGCCGGCGCTGGCGGGCGACCGCTTGCACACGGTGCAGCGCCAGCTCGAGATCTTCGGGCTGCGCGCGGCACGGCTCGACGTGCGCGAGGACTCGGGCCGCCTCGCCGCCGCGCTGGGCCGCATGCTGGCCGCGCTCGGCGTCGTCTCCGACTTCGAGCGCCGCGACGACGCCGGGCGGACGGCGGTGCTGGTCCGACTCCTGGCCGACGACCCGCCCCCGGCGGCGGCGCTGGCCGCCGCGCCGGGCGACAACGAGCCGACCGCCGAGACGTGGCGCCTCTTCCGGCTCCTGGCCCGCGCCGGCCGGCTCTACGGGCGCGGCTGCCTGGGACCGTTCGTCGTCTCGATGGCGCGCGGCGCCGCCGACGTGCTGGCGGTGCTGCTGCTCGCGCGCTGGGCGGGAGGTCCACCGGGCCTGGCGGTCGTGCCGCTGTTCGAGACGCTGGAGGACCTCGACGCCGCGCCGCGGATCATGGCCGAGCTGTTCGCGCTGCCCGCCTACGCCGCGCGCATCCAGGCCGGCGGCGGCGAGCAGATGGTCATGATCGGCTACTCGGACAGCAACAAGGACTGCGGCTATCTGGCCGCGAACTGGGCGCTGTACCGCGCGCAGGAGGCGCTGGCGCGCGTCTGTGACGAGCACGGCGTGGCCCTCACCCTCTTCCACGGCCGGGGCGGCAGCGTGGCCCGCGGCGGAGGGCCGGCCGGGCGCGCGATTCGCGCCCAGCCGCCGGGCACCGTGCGCGGGCGCTTCCGCGTCACCGAGCAGGGCGAGACCATCGCCTCGCGCTACGCCAACCACGACCTCGCCCATCGCCACCTCGAGCAGATCGTCAGCGCCGTGCTGTCCGCCTCGGCGGACGCCGCCGCCGACGTCCCCCCGGGCTGGCGCGACGCGATGCAGGCGATGGCCGCCGCCGCCCGCGCGGCGTACCGCGGGCTGGTCGAGGACACGCCGGGGTTCCTGGAGTACTGGCGCGCCGCCACGCCGATCGAGGAGATCAGCCGGCTGCGGCTGGGCTCGCGGCCGGCCGCGCGCGGGCGCGGCACGCTCACGCGCCGGGACGTGCGCGCCATCCCGTGGGTGTTCTCCTGGATGCAGAGCCGGTTCAACCTGCCCGGCTGGTACGGCCTGGGCACCGGGCTGCGCGCGGCCGACGCCGGCCGCCTGG
Organism: Candidatus Methylomirabilota bacterium; assembly: GCA_035762565.1. Classification (GTDB taxonomy): domain Bacteria; phylum Methylomirabilota; class Methylomirabilia; order Rokubacteriales; family CSP1-6; genus AR5. The sequence continues at coordinate 13,373 of DASTOJ010000108.1, forward strand.
GCGAGATGTACGCCGGGTGGCCGCTCTTCCGCGCGATGCTCGACAACGCGGAGATGTCGCTACTCAAGGCCGACCTCGGGATCGCCGCGCTCTACTCCGATCTCGTCCCCGACCGGCATCTGGCCGCCGCCGTCTTCGCCACGATCGAGGCCGAGTACGCGCGGACGCGCGAGGCGATCCTCGAGGCCACCGGTCACGCCGACCTGATGGACGGCGACCCGGTCATCCAGCGCTCGGTGCAGCTGCGCAACCCCTACGTCGACCCGCTGAACTACCTGCAGGTGGAGATGCTGCGCCGGCTGCGCGCGCTCGACGATCCGGAGGGCCCCGCGGCCGAGCGCTACCGGGACGTGATCGTGCTGACGATCAACGGCATCGCGGCCGGGCTGCGGAACACCGGCTGAGTGCGTAAACGGCGGGCCTGATCGCGACGTCGAAGCGGGGCGGGCTGGACACGCCTGCGGAGGGAAACCGTGGGCAAGCGCTGGCAGCGGAAGTGGGAGTGGGACGCGCGCACCGAGGGCTGGTCGCCCATTTCCCGTCTGCGCGCCGCCTACCACGACGAGGGGACCGCGCCCAGCCTGACCCAATACGGCTGGGTGCGGGAGGGTTGAGCGTGCGCCCCGGCTGGGTCGCCGGCGGCGCGGCCGGGCTGACGCTGGCGATAGTGCTGGGCGCCGGCGTCGCGGCGACCGGGACCCCGCCCGTCACGTTCAGCGACCAGATCGTGCGTATCTTCCAGGCGCACTGCCAGACGTGCCATCGCCCCGGCGAAATCGCGCCGTTCTCGCTCACGACCTACGCCGACGCCTACGCGCAACGCCGGAAAATCCGCCACGCCACCCAGACGCGGAAAATGCCGCCCTGGAAGCCAGTGCCGGGCTTCGGCGACTTCCTGGAACCGCGCCGTCTCTCCGAGGCCGAGATCGCGCTCATCGACCGCTGGGTCGCCGCGGGCGCGCCCGAGGGCGATCCCGGCACGCTGCCCCCGTCGCGCGAGTTTCCGGAAACGTGGAGGCTCGGCGCTCCCGATCTCGTGCTCGACACGGGTGTCGACTTTCCCGTCACCACCCGCGAGCATGACCTCTACCGCTGCTTCACGATCCCGACGAGCTTCGCGGAGGACCGCTGGGTCTCGGCCGTGGAGTACATCCCGGGCAACCGCCGTGTCGTCCACCACCTCCTCACCTACGTGGATACCTCGGGCCGCTCGGCCGTCCTCGACGACGCCGAGCCGGGACCTGGCTACACGTGCTTCGGCGGGCCGGGCTTCCTCCCGACGGGCGGGCTCGGCGGCTGGGCGCCCGGAGCCGGCCCTCACGTGATGCCCGACGGTGTGGGCATGCTGCTGCCGGCCGGTGCGCGCGTGGTCGTGCAGGTCCACTACCTCAATCAGTCGAGCACGAGCACGGCCTTGCCCGGATAGCGGCGGGCCATGAGGTCCGCCGCCACCTGCGCGATGTCCTTCCACGGCCGCTCGAGGCTGATCTGCGGGGCGAGCTGGCCCGTCGCGACGAGGTCGGCCAGCCGCCGAAGGCCCACCCCGGCCGGCTCGTTGCCCAGCTCCACGAACAGGTAGAAGCCGTACAGCGAGCTGCGGCCACCGACGAAGAACTGGCGGGCGTCGAAGGTGACCTCGCTGGAGGCCGAGACGCCGAGCGTCACGCAGACGCCGCCACGCTCGAGGGCGGCCAGCGCGGTGCCGAGCGTGCGCCCGCCGACCGAGTCGACGATCAGGTCGTACTTGGGCGTGGCGGGGATCTCGTCGCCGACCGTGACCTCGTGCGCTCCGTCCTGGCGCAGCGCCGCCGCCTGGTCGGCTCGTCGCGCGCTCGCGGTCACGTGAGCACCGCCCAGCCGGGCGAGCTGGATGGCGAAGCTGCCGACGCCGCCGGTCGCGCCGGTGATCAGCACGCGATGCGCGAGCAGCGGCCCACGCTTGGCCAGAGCGTAGAGCGCGGTCAGCCCCGCCACCGGGAACGTGGCAGCCTGCGAGAACGTGACCTTGTCGGGCAGCTCGGCGAGCGCGTGAGTGGGCACGGCCACCCGCTCGGCCCACGCGGCCTCGGACAGCAGCCCCACCACGCGCGCCCCCGCGCGCGGGCCGGAGCCGTCGGCGGCGGTGCGCTCGACGGTACCGGCCAAGTCCCAGCCCGGCCGCCAGCCGGCCGCGGCCATGGTCGAGCGCCGGACCTCGCCGCGGTTGAGCGACAGCGCCCTCACGCGCACGATCGCCTCGCCCCGGTCGGGGACGGGCTCCGGCACGGCGTGGATGACGAGACGACCGGGCGCTTCGGGATCGACGACGACGGCGCGGTTGGCGCTCATGGCTCCTCCGGCGGCGCGGGGTTCGGTCGTGGGTCAGTCTGAACACCCGGCGCAATGTTCACGCTGAACTTGGCGAGCACGTCGGGGTCGCGCGAGTGCTTCGGGCGCTCAGGCACGGCGGCCCTTCCGGATTACCGTCTCGGCAGTGGTCAGCCGTAGCCGTGCGAGCTGGCGCTTGAGCTGGCCGCGCTGGCGCATCTGGGCAAGATGCCGCTTCATCTTGCGGATGATCGCGCTCGCCTTGGGGTCCATGCCGGGAGTATCGCATGGTCAGCGCGCGGGCCGAGCCGAGCGGCCTGATTCAAACCGAGACTCCACCCGGGTTCGATCCGGTCGACGGCAGCCGCGCCGTCACGATACCATTGCGGCCCATGACCGCCGGTCCAACGTGGATCAGCCAGTTTCCCGGGAACTTCGTCTGGTCGAACGCCGCGCTGGTCACCAAGGGCATGGCTCCCTACGGCGCCGTGGCGCTGGGCGAGATCGACGAGGTCTGCCAGCGGCTGCTCGCGCGCCAGGGTGAGCCCGACGCCTGGCGGGAGGAGTGGTGTGTCATGGGGAGCCGCCTGGAGGCGGTCGCGGACAAGGCCGCTGCCGAGGGCCGCGAGATGACGGCGGGCCACTGCTATCTGCGCGCCGGCATGTACTACTTCACGGGCGAGCGCTTCGTGCCGCCGGGCGAGCGCAAGCAGGAGATCGGTCGCAAGGCCCTCGCCTGCCAGCACGCGGGGCTGCGGCGGCGCCATCCCAGCATCGAGTTCGTCGAGGTGCCCTACGAGGGCACGACGCTGCCGGCTCTGTTCATGAAGGCGCCCGGCGTCACGGGCCGCGCGCCGACCGTGGTCGTGTTCGACGGCATGGACAACTGCAAGGAGATGAGCGTGCTGTTCGCCGGCCTCGAGTTCGCGGCGCGCGGCATGCACACGCTGGCGATCGACGGCCCCGGCCAGGGCGAGTCGCTGCGGCTGCGCGGGCTCAGCGCCCGCCATGACTACGAGGTGCCGGGCGCGGCGGCGTACGACTGGGTCGCCGCACGGCCGGACGTGGACCCGGCCCGGATCGTCGTCATGGGCTACAGCTTCGGCGGCTACTATGCCGCGCGCATCGCGGCCTTCGAGCGCCGCTACGCCGCCGGCGTGGCCCTCGCCGCCCTGCACTGGGACCTGGCGGCCTGGCAGGGCGAGATCAAGCGGCGCCACGAGAGCGACCCGAAAATGACGGCGCAGTCGACGTTCCACTTTCCATGGGTCATGGGCGTTCCCGACGTGGACGCGGCGATCGAGAAGGCCCGGCTCTTCTCGCTCGCCGAGGTCGCCGGGCAGATTACCGGCCCGTTCCTCATCGTCCACGCCGAGGACGACCAGGTCGTCCCGGTCGCCTCCGCGCGCCGGCTCCATGAGGCGATCGGCTCGCCCCACGCGCGGTTGAAGATCTTCACGGCGGCGGACGGCGCTACCTACCACGCACAGGCGGACAACCGCCAGGTCGGCGTCGATTACATCGCCGACTGGATCGAGGAGACGCTATGAAACGGAGCACGGATCGGATCCTGACGACCCACACCGGCAGTCTCCCCCGCGCCAACGACCTGACGGCCCTGCTGGAGGCGCTGGACGCCGGCCGGCCGCCCGACACCGCCGCCTTCGAAGCACGCGTGCGGCGCGCGGTCGCCGACGTTGTCCGTATGCAGGTCGAGGCCGGCGTGGACGTCGTCAACGACGGCGAGCAGAGCAAGGTCGGCTACTCGACCTACGTGCGCCACCGCCTCACCGGCTTCGGGGGGCAGAGCGCCGTCCCGCCGCGAGCGGACTGGGCGGACTTCCCGGAGGCGGCGGCGCGCAGCGAGCGGGCCTCGGGCATCTCTCGCCCCGCCTGCAACGGCGCCATCGACTGGCAGGACCGGGCGGCGGTGCAGCGGGATCTCGCCAACTTCAAGGCCGCGGTGACAGCCGTGCCGCCGACCGAGGCGTTCCTGACAGCCGCCTCGCCGGGCGTCATTGCCCACTTCCTGCGCAACGAGCACTATCCCAGTCGGGAGGCGTACCTGGCACGACTGGTCGACGTCATGAAGGAGGAGTACGACG